>JBKPSY010000321.1:0-11529 GCA_046735235.1 Acidobacteriota bacterium
GTCGATGCCCGAAGATGACGTGCTGCCAGGCCCGATCAAGCTGCACAGCAAGGCGGCCACCGTGTACAAGCGCGCCATGGATGACCAGTTCCAGGCAGACCGTGGCATCGGCACGCTCTCGGCATTCGCGCTGGCGGCCTCCGAGGAAAATGGTCGCGGCCATCTCGTGATCACTGCTCCGACCGGCGGTTCTGCCGGCGTCATGCCGGCGCTGGTCTATGGCCTCGCCGAGGTCCGAAAGGTCGATCCGCAGAAGATCCGTGAGGGCATGCTCGCGGCTGCGGCGATTGGCTACCTCTGCAAGCACCATGCGACGCTGTCGGCGGCCGAGGGCGGCTGCCAGGCAGAAATCGGTGTGGCATCGTCCATGGCCGCGGCGTTGGTCGCGACGGCGTACGACGCCGAATCGCGTGTCGTCGAGAACGCAGCGGAATCGGCCCTGGAGCACCATCTCGGCATGACGTGCGACCCGGTCGCCGGCTACGTGCAGGTACCGTGCATCGAGCGCTGCGCCTTCGGAGCCGTCAAGGCCTGGACGGCCTACGCGATCGCCAGCAATGAGATCGCGTCACGGCATCGAATCGATTTCGACGCCACCGTGATGGCCCTCGCCCAAACCGCGAAGGACATGAACAGCAAGTACAAGGAAACAAGCGAGGCTGGCCTCGCCCTCTCCGTCGTGCTCTGCTGAGCGAATCGGGCTCCTCGCTCGAACTTGTCTTCGCGACAGTTCTGCGAGGAGCCTTTCTCTTTTCGCCGCAATCCCAATAGTCCAGTCATCTCGGGACCGCTCCGCAAGGAGAGCTCGCGTGTCGTTACCCGGCGGATTCATCAAGACCCCAGCCGCTTTGGCGTTGACGGCCGTTGTGTTGTTCGCGACTCCCGCCGCCGGGCAGTCTGCGGCCGCTGAAGACCCGAAGCCACAGAACCTCCAAGGCGAAATCGAGGCCCTGAAAACGGAGAATGCCGCCGTTCGTGAGCTGCTTCGCAAGATGGAAGAGCAGCAAAAGCTACTGCTGGAACAGGTGAGCCGTTTGCAGCGACGGCTCGATGGCGGAGCAGCCACGGACGTGTCTAGCGCCGGCCAGCCGCCTGCGGCGACGGAATCAGCAAGTGCCTCCGTGCCGACGGCTCCCGCGGCGCTGCCACAGACCAACAAGGAACGTTATCGAGATGGCATCGTCATCTGGGAAACGCCCGAAGCCGCCAAGGTGCCGTTTCTGCTGAAGTTCAATGTCAATACCCAGCTGCGATATCTCAACACCCAGGACAGCGACGACACCTTCACCGACCACATGGGCGTCGCCCGCGAGGTACATACACGCAACGACATCACGGTGAATCGCGCGATGTTCATCCTCGGTGGCTACATCTTCGATCCGAGGGCGCGATACAGCTTCACCGTCTGGACGTCTGCCGGAGCCGCGTCGATCATCGTGGCCGGCAATATCGGCTGGCAATTCAACAAGGCCCTTACGATCACCGGCGGCTACACGGGAGTGCCAGGCAGCCGATCGCTGGTGGCCACGTTCCCGTTCTTCACGGCCACCGACCGGAGCATGGCCGACAACTTCTTCAGGCCCGGGTTCACGCAGGGCGTCTGGGCGAACGGAGAGCCCGCAAAGGGGCTGAGCTATCTGGCGTTCGTCGGCAACGGTCTCAACACGCTGAGCATCTCGGCAAACAAGATCGATCCGCATCTGCTGCTGTCCGGCAGTGTCTGGTGGGAACCGCTGGGGGCCTTCGGGGAACCCGGCAAGTCACGCAACATGTACGACGACTATTTCGCCTCCAGGAACGTTCGCGTTCGACTTGGTACCGCGTACACGAGATCCCGAGAAGACCGGTTTTCCAATCTCGATCAATCAAGCCCCGAGAACACGTCCCTGTACAACTCCGACGGCGTGCTGTCCTTCTCGACCGGAGCGTTCGCGCCGGGTGTCACGCTCGACAAGGCGACGTACAAGATGTGGGCGGCCGACGGCGGCCTCAAATGGAACGGACTCGCGGTGAACGGGCAATATTTCATGCGTTGGCTGGGCGATTTCGCAGCCGATGGACCGCTTCCGATCGCATCGACATTCGACCGGGGCGGCGAACTCTCGGCCGGTTATTTTGTCGCGCCGCAAAAGGTAATGGTGTACGGCCGCGGATCCTGGGTGCGCGGGCAGTTCGGCGACTCTCATGAGTATGGCGGCGGCGTAAAGTGGTTTTTCCTTCCGACCGAGCGACTTTGGGTGAACTCCGAACTCTTCCGCGTCGATCACGCGCCGTATAGTGGCGCCTTCACTCCGTATACCGCAGGGATGACCGGCTGGGTGCCGATGGTGCAGACTGTCCTCGCGTTCTAGCTCGTGAAAAACAGTGGCAGGAGCCAGGGCGATGAAATACCCGCAGAACGTCATGCGCGAGTTTCGCAACTTTGTCATGAAGCCTGCCAGGTGGGTCGTGCGCAATCGCCGATCGACATCCAGTATCCAAAGCCTGCCGACTGCCGGCGAATTGCGAAGGGCCGGGCCTACTGCGGGTGGGTTGCAGTAGGCCGGGGCTTCAACCCCGGCGTCTCAGAACGGATTGGCCAGCGCACGGCGAACGCGATCGGCGTAGGTACGCCCCGACTGGAGGCGCAGCCCGGACTTGAGCTCGACGACGTATTGACCGTGCGCGACCGACCAGAGCTGCGAAATCCGTCGCAGGTTCACGATGTGCGACCTGTGGATGCGCAGGAACCGGTTGGCATCGAGCACGCCTTCGATGGTGTTCATCGGCACGTGCAGCACGTGCGCCGCCGGGCCGACGTGCAGGCGGACGTAGTTCTGCAGCGCTTCGATCCAGTCCACCTCGTCCACGCCGATCAGGACCGTCCGTTCGCCGGATCGCACGGCGAACCGCTCGAGCGGTCGCGGCGGGTTGGCCATCGCGTCGAGCATCGCGAGGACCTGGCGAGTGCCTTCCTCGAGCGAGGCGCCCCGCAATCGGCCGGTGGCTCTCTTGAACGCGATCGCGAATCGCTCTTCGGTGACCGGCTTCAGCAGGTAGTCGACGGCCGAAATCTCGAACGCCTGGATCGCATACTGGTCGTGTGCCGTGATGAAGATCACGGCCGGCATCCGGTCTGCCCCGATGGCGTGCACCACCGCAAAGCCGTCGACGCGCGGCATCTGGACGTCGAGGAGCACGAGGTCCGGCTTCGAGTCGCGAATCGCGGCGATGGCTTCGCGGCCATTCCGTGCCTGCGACACGGACTCGATGCCGGAGTGCTGCGCGAGCAGCAGCTTCAGCCCGTCACGCGCGAGTGGCTCGTCGTCCACGACGAGGACTTTCAGCCCCATCGCTCATCCTCGGACGGCGACGTCCGCAGCGGCAACGTGACGGTCACGCGCACGCCGCGCCGGTCCGCAGGTTCGATGGAGAGGTGCGCGTCGTCGCCGTACAACCGCGCGAGGCGGCTCCTCGTGTTCCTCAGGCCGATGCCAGACGGCGCCGAGCGCGACGCCGGCTGAAGTCCCGGCCCGTTGTCCGACACGACGAGCGTGAGGCTGCCGTCCGTCGCCGAGGCCGTCACGTCAATAGTCACGCCATCCTCGCTCTGACCGAGAGCATGGCGCACGGCGTTCTCGACTATCGGCTGCAGGACCATGTGCGGGACGAGCGCGTCGGTCGTGTCGGCGTCGGCAGCAATCCGGACCTGCAATCGGTCTTCGAACCGTACGCGCTCAATCGAGAGATACAGCCGCAGGAACTCCAGCTCACGCCAGAGCGGGACCTCCTGCGCCTCCACGTCGTCGAGGGTCAGACGCAGCATGTCGCCAAGCTTCGCGATCATGTCTTCGGCCTGCTGCGGCTTCTGCTGCCGGATCAAGACCGTGACCGCGCCGAGCGTGTTGAAGAGAAAGTGCGGCTGCAGCTGCATCTTCAACGCGCTAAGCTGAGCGGCCGACAGTTGCCCGGCCAGCTCGGACGCCTGCACTTTGAGCTCGAATGCTTCCCGCTCGCGGGCCTTCGCGCTCTCCTGCGACCGGTACACCGCTTGTAACGCGATCACCGCCCAATACCGGATGGCGCCGCCCTGAAGGCCGAACGACAGCATGATCTGGACGCCCGTCAGGACAGAGGACGGCTGCGTCGCGGCGGGAAATACCCCCATCCACATCAGCAACGGCGCCTCTGCCGAAGCCGACACGATCGCGAAGACGACGCTGACGCAGAGGTGGAGGCCCGCGTGAGCGACGCGCCGTTCGATTGGCCACCGGTTGCCCAGCCAGAGCAGCGCCGGCGTGAGCGCGGCGCAGACGTACATGCCCGTCATCCAGCCGACGAACACATACTTCCAGGGCACGTATTCGCCCCGATAGAGGCGCGGCACCGAGTCCTGGGTGATGTAGAAGAGCCCGGCCGCCGTCCAAGCGAGCCAGAGTCCCGCGATCTGCCGGAGCTGCTGACGCACCCGGGGCGACATCACCCGTTCATTCTGCCGTGAGTCCGCCGTGGGCGGCGCGGCCTTTTGACGAAGCGGCCCGCCACGATGACGAGCGGCGCGCTCGTCCAGGCCCTGGACCAGTTCGGCATGACTGCGGGACCGTCCGTCAAAAAACCGCTGTGAGGCGTTTTGCCCGCGCGCAGGATGCGCTCATGGCCGACACCACACCGAACTTGAAACGGGCGATGGCGACCCGGTTGAGCGCCTGGCTCTGCGGGGTCCTGCTGATGACGGGAGTCCCCTGCGTGGTCATGGCTCAACAGCCAGCCATGAATACCGGAGGCGCGGCAGGCGTGCTGCCGAGTGGCCTCGGCGACGCGATTGACCATGACGTGACGAGGGTCCGCGCCGCAACTGAGCCGTTCAAATCGACCGCAGCCGCCGAAGCTGCCGGCTACAAGCGCGTCACCGACTGCATCGAATATCAGCCAGCGGGTGCGATGGGTTACCACTTCCAGAACAACGCGCTGCTGGACACCAACCTCGACGTCGAGCATCCGGAAGTACTCGTCTACGAGCGGATGCCGGACGGCACGTTCAAGTTGAACGGCGTGGAGTTTCTCGTGCCGATCGCCGCGTGGACTGCCGCCGAGCCGCCCACGGTGATGGGGCAGCCGCTCAAGCGCGCTGAGCGCCTGGGGATCTGGTATCTCCACGTCTGGACGTGGGAGCCGAGCCCGAGCGGCCTCTTCGCCGACTGGAATCCGCGCGTCAAGTGCGACGGCGGCGCGGCCATGCATCACTGATCGAGCACGAACTCCGGCCTCAATCGACGAGGAATCACGTCATGCGGAATGCGATCCGAGGTCATCGAGTCACCGTGCTGGCTGTTTCCGTGCTGACCGGGATGGCGACACTCTTCGCGGACGACAGGGAGCCGGTGCCATACCCGGACGGATTCCGATCCTGGAGGCATGTGAAATCGCTGATCGTTGGCCCCGATCACGAGACGTTCGCGAAGCGGGGTGGCATCCATCACTACTACGCAAACGAGACGGCCGTCGCCGGCTATCGCGCAGGCAGCTTCGGCGACGGATCGGTCGTCGTTGACGAAGCGGTCTTCACGAAGGACGGGGAGGGGCGGGCCAAGGGGATCACCTTCGAAGGTGAGCGGCGGTTCCTCGATGTAATGGTGAAGGACAGCCGCCGGTATGCGAGCACCGGCGGCTGGGGATACGAGCACTTCGAGCGCAGCGAGACGACGGGCCAGCTGTCAGGGAGCGACCAGGCCGCGTGCTCCGCCTGTCACTCGAAGTCGCCGACGGACCACGTATTCAGCCAGATACGGCGGTAAGCTTCTTCTTACCGCCCGGCCGGCACGAGGCGTTCCTCGTCAAGCACGTAGAAGCCACCGGGAGTGACCCGAAGGAAGTGGCTCGTCTGCAGCTGCTGCAGCAGCAGGTCGCATTCACCGTCCTCGAGCCCCCACATCCGTCGCACCTGGGCCCTTGTCAGGTTCAGGCCTGGCATGTCGTGATACTCACCCTTCACCAGGGCCACCCACCGGCCTAGATCGGCGTCGTGATTCGGCATCGTATTGCTCCCCGTCAAAGACTGAGCAATCGGCGTGCCTCTGAGCACCAGCGCGGCGCCCGGCCAATGCGCCGACGTCTGACCTCCCTCTGAGCGCCCGCGCGCTTCGCGCGGGGAATTCTTCGCGGTCGGGGCGGATCTTTTCACCGCTGACAATCGGCGGCCCTGTCGGACAGCTCCCCCTGTAGAATCAGGCGGTTGATTGCCTCAATGCTGACGTCCCTGGCGCTGTGACACGTCCTGACGGTCTCAGGAACGCGCCGCGCCCGGGTCGAGCATGCCCTCCGCGAGAGCGAAGTATCCCCCAACTCGAAGCCGGTCAACATGATCGATGGAAGGTGACGACGATGAAGGCGGCAATGACGACGAAGCAGACGCTGCTTGGAGTGGCCCTGGCGTCCCTCGCCGTGGGCGGAGTGGCGCTCGCGCAACTCGCGTTCACGAAGGCACAGGTCGGCGACCAGATCCGCAAGGTGGAGGACGGCGTCGACGAATTTCGGAACTGGGCCGAGAAGCGGGCCGATCAGGGCAAGACCCAGGCGCAGTCAGCGCAGGCGTCCGGACGCACGCGTGGCAAGAAGGCCACCGAGTCGCAGAAGGCGACGGCTCACGACAAGAAAGACGAGCTGGAGGATGTGCTGTCTGACTTGAACAAGTCGACCAATCGCCTCCGGCGCAAGTTCGACCCGTCTGACAAGTGGATGGAGACCCGGCCTCAGGTGGAAAACGTGATGGACGACGCGCGCCGCGTCAACCAGGTCCTGGTCCGCGGCAAATACGGGACACAGGCGGAACGCTACTGGGGCGTGCTGAGGAAGAACATCAACGAGTTGGCACGTTGCTACAACGTGACCCCATTGGGAATCTGACGGCGACCTGCCTGGTCGCGATCGCGACGATCTTCACACAAGGAAAGAGGCGCATGCGAAGACAGAACCTGTTTGCAGTACCTGGAGTCGTGATCATCCTGTGCGGCGCGATCGCGTGCGGCGCCCCACCGCCGCAGCAACAGGCCGCCGCGCCCGCCACGAAGCCGGCCGACGGGCTCGATCGCACGGTATTGCCGATCCCCGAGCCGGATTACCCGGCTGTCACCGAGCTCGATGCACGCAACGCGACTGCGCCTCCGCGCTTCGAGGTGAAGGCGCCAAAGGGCGCGCCAAACGTCGTGATCGTTCTGCTGGACGATATCGGGTTCGGCCATTCGTCTCCCTTCGGCGGCCCGATCAACATGCCGACGCTGCAGGCCCTGGCGGACGCTGGCCTTCGTTTCAACCGGTTCCACACCACCGCGCTCTGCTCGCCGACCAGGACGGCGCTGCTGACCGGCCGCAATCATCACGTGAACAACGCCGGCGCCATCATGGAACTGGCCACGGCATTTCAGGGCAACACGGGGGTCCGCCCCCAGAGCGTGGCGCCCGTCGCTGACATCCTGCGCATGAACGGCTACAGCACCGGCGCCTTCGGCAAGTATCACGAGACGGCGCCCTGGGAAGTGAGCGTCTCGGGACCGTTCGATCGGTGGCCGACGCATTCCGGCTTCGACAAGTTCTACGGGTTCATCGGCGGCGAGACGAATCTGTGGGCGCCCGCCATCTACGACGGCGTCACGCGGGTCGAGCAGCCGCAGATGGCCAACTACCACTTCACCACCGACATGACGAACCAGGCGATCGCCTGGGCGCGCTTCCAGCAGGCGCTGACCCCCGACAAGCCGTTTTTCATGTACTACGCGCCCGGCGCCCTTCATGCGCCGCACCATGTGGGCCCGGAGTGGATCGCGAAGTACAAGGGCAAGTTCGATCAAGGCTGGGACAAGCTGCGCGAAGAGACCCTCGCGCGACAGATTCAGCTCGGTGTGGTGCCCGCGGGCACGAAGCTGACGCCGCGACCCAAGGAGATTCCTGCATGGGATTCGCTGTCGGCGGACCAGAAGCGACTCTTCGCCAGGCAGATGGAGACCTACGCCGGCTTCGGCGAGCAGACCGATCACGAGGTCGGCCGGCTGGTGCAGGCCATCAAGGACATGGGCGAGATCGACAACACGTTGTTCGTCTACATCGTCGGCGACAACGGCTCGAGCGCGGAAGGGGGCCCGGACGGAAGCTACAACGAGATCCTCGCGCTGAACGGCATCGTCAGCGACGTGTCGTCGCAGCTCAAGCACATCGACGAGTGGGGCGGCCCCAACACGTTCCCGCACTTCGCGGTGGGCTGGGCGCACGCCGGCGACACGCCGTTCCAGTGGACCAAGCAAGTGGCGTCGCACTTCGGCGGCACCCGCAACGGCATGGTGATCTCGTGGCCGGCGCGGATCAAGGCGCACGGCGAGGTTCGATCGCAGTTCCATCACGTCATCGACATCGCGCCCACGGTGCTGGAAGCCGCGGGGCTGCCTCAGCCGACAATGGTCAACGGCACCAAGCAGCGCGCGATGGACGGCGTCTCGATGGTCTATGCCTTCGACGATGCCAAGGCGCAGGATCGGCGACGCACCCAATACTTCGAGATGTTCGGCAACCGGGCGATTTATCACGACGGGTGGGTCGCCGCGACGCGACACTCGATCCCATGGTTGAACGTTCCCCTGCCGCCGGTCGCTGACGATCGCTGGGAGCTGTATCACGTCGATGAAGACTTCAGCGAGGCCACCGATCTGGCGGCGCAGAATCCACAGAAGCTGAAGGAGCTGCAGGACCTGTTCATGCAGGAGGCCATCAAGAACCACGTGCTCCCGATCGACGACCGTCGGGTCGAGCGCTTCGACGCCGTGCGAGCGGGCCGGCCCGATCTGATGGGCGCTCGGACCACGCTGACCCTCTATGAAGGGATGAGGGGCATCACCGAGAACGCCTTCATCAACCTGAAGGGCCGGTCGTACACGATCACGGCCGACATCGACGTCCCGCCCGGCGGGGCCGATGGGGTGATCATCGCGCAGGCCGGAAAGTTCGGCGGCTGGAGCCTGTACATGAAGGGCGGACACGCGAAGGAGGCCTACAACTTCGGCGGCCTCGAGTGGACGACTGTCGCCTCGCCGCAGGCCCTCACCCCCGGGCAGCACACCATTCGTTACGAGTTCGTCTACGACGGAGGGAAGCCCGGCTCGGGTGGAACGAGCCGGCTGAGCGTTGACGGAAGGCAGGTCGGTGCTGGCCGCGTGCCTCACACCATGCCGTTCGTGTACTCCGCCGACGAGGGCGTCGACGTCGGGACCGACGACGAGACCGCCGTCACCTCTGACTACAAACAGGGCGCGAACCGCTTCACCGGAAAGATCCTGAAGGTAACCATCCAGTCGGGCGACGTGAAGATGACCGACGCCGAAAAGCAAGCGATGGCCGAGGCCGCCGAGGCCGCGGCGATCGCCACGCAGTAGTCGACCAGAGTCACGTGAAGCTGGACATACTGGTCCCCACATTGGTTCTGCTCCTGCTGCCGGCGTTCGCGTCGGCGCAGGAGCTCGAGCCTGGGGCGTACTGGCCCATTCCAGTGACGCTGAACGTCGTCACGGTCTCCAACGCATTCAACTGGGGCGATCTCGCCTTCGACCCGTCGGCGCCGATAGACAAAGCCAACGCCAGGATCAATACGACCGCCATTTCGTTCACGCGCGCCTTCAGCCTCGCCGGCCGCTCGGCCAATGTCACGGCGTCGATGCCGATCGTGGGCGGCCACATCGAAGGCCTGTATCTCGGCCAGCCCGCGGCTGTCGACCGGTTCGGACTGGCCGACCCGCGAGTCCGGTTGGCCGTGAACCTCTACGGAGCGCCCGCGATGTCGCCGCGGCAGTTCGGCGGGTATCAGCAGCGCACGCGCGTCGGCGTCAGCCTCACCGTGGCGCCTCCACTGGGCCAATACGACGCGGGCAGGTTGATCAACATCGGCAACAACCGGTGGGCGTTCAAGCCGGAGATCGGCCTGTCGCGAACCACCGGCCACTGGATCTTCGAAGGCATGGTCGGCGGCTGGTTCTTCACCGACAACACGGACTTCGTGGGAGGACGCACACGGCAGCAGGAGCCGATTGGCGCCGTCCAGGCCCACCTCACGTACAGGTTCAAGCGCACCGTCTGGCTGGCAGGAGACGCCAACTACTTCACTGGCGGACGGACGACGATCGGCGGAAAGCAGAACCTGGATTTTCAGAAGAACTCACGGGTTGGCGCGACGTTCTCGGGCGCAATCGATCGCCATCAGGCCATTCGGGCCTCGGTGAGCAATGGAGCCTATACGACGATCGGCGCCGACTTCTGGTCGATCGCCGTCGGCTACAACTACGCGTGGACACGGTGACGATGACGCCAACCGCCAACGGATTGCTTTTCGCCGCAGGGATCTTTCTCGGCATGATCGTTCTGCTCGAGGCGGGCCGTCGCATCGGGATGCGACGGCTGTCGAGGGACCCTGACGGGGCGCGAGAGGGCCTCGGCGTCGTGGAGGGCGCCGTGTTCAGCCTGCTCGGCCTGTTGATTGCCTTCACGTTTTCCAACGCGGCGACGCGCTTCGACAGCCGCCGCCACATGATCGTCGAGGAAGCCAACGACATCGGCACCGCCTATCTGCGCATCGACCTGTTGCCGGACCATGCCCAGCCGGCACTCAAGGATCTGTTCCGGCGGTACCTGGACTCGAGGCTAGAGACCTATCGGAAGCTGCCCGATCTCGATGCGGCGATGTCGGAGCTTGGGCGCACTCGTAGTCTGCAGGGCGAGATCTGGTCCTACGCGACGACGGCCTGCCGCGACGCTGGATCGCAGCCAGCGCACATGCTGCTGCTGCCGGCGCTGAACGAGATGTTCGATATCGTGACCACGCGAACTGAAGCCATGAACATCCACCCGCCCGTGATCATCTTCGCGATGATCGGGCTCCTCGCGCTGGGAGCGTCGCTGCTGGCGGGGTTTGCGATGTCGAAGAACAGAACGCCGAGCTGGGCGCACACTGTCTCGTTCGCGGCGATGATGGCCCTGACGATCTACGTCATCGTCGACATCGAATACCCGCGGTTTGGCCTGATCAACGTGCGTGGTACGGACCGTGTGCTGGTGGAGCTACGCCAGAGCCTGAAGTAGTCGACTTCGCCTGCCGCCGTCCAGTTTCACCGGACATTCAGGGAGCCTTCATGATCCGCACCGCCCGCCTCGCCAGGGCCCTCGCGTTTGCCGTCGTCACGCTCCGGGCCGTCACCGCCATCGCTCAGACGGGCACGCTGACTCTCAACGACAAGCAGTATTTCGAGTCGCGCGGCCTCAACGTCTTCGTCTTCACGAACCAGTACAACGGCATGTTCTTTGATGAGAAGACGGCCGGCATCGAGATCATCCAGCACGGCGTGCGCATTGCGACCGGGGGCGCGGTGCGCCTCAGTCCCACGCCCGAGCAATGGGACCAGATCCCGAAGCTCGTCGATCGCAAGGTCGACGCCGCGACGAACCGCATCGAGGCGACGCTGCGCTACGAGGCGTTCGGCTTCGACGCGCGCGTGGTCGTCACGCCGGACGGCGCCGGCT
>JBKPSY010000322.1:0-6172 GCA_046735235.1 Acidobacteriota bacterium
ATGGGGGTTCGCTCGATGGGGCGTCCCGGTATCGGGTCCGATGGACCGGTGGTCGGCGCGGCTTGCCAACCGTCTCGTCGGCAACCCCGACGCGTCGGCAGTGATCGAGGTGACCCTGATCGGACCGCGACTCAGAGTGGACCGCGAGTGTGCGGTCGCGATCACGGGCGCCGTGTTCGACGTGGAGGTCGGTGCGCGTGCCGTGCGGTCGCCGTGGCTGGGCGAGGTGTCGGCCGGCAGCACGATCGCGTTTGGCGCGCGTCACGCCGGCGCGCGCGCGTACGTCTCCGTCGCGGGATCTTTTGACGTGCCGCGCGTGCTCGGCAGTCGATCGACGGAAGTCCGAGCGCCGTTTCCAGGTCTCGCCGGCCGGGCTCTCCGCGCCGGGGATGAAATCCCGCTGGGCGAGGCGTCGTGCACGGGGCAAGTGTTCGAGGGCGATGGGTTTCGAGGCTGGTGGGACGGGGCGGCACGCGGCGCTCATCGCGCGCTCAGGGTCATGGCCACGGAACCTGCCGCGGCGGCGTTCGAGACTCTGTGCGCCACGCCGTTCGTCATTTCGACGCGGTCGGATCGCATGGGCTGCCGTCTCGAGGGCGGTGCGGCGTGGGGAGCCATCCCAGGCAGCCTGCCGTCGGCCCCCACGACCCTCGGCGCCGTGCAGTTGCCGCCCGGCGGCTCGCCAATCCTGCTGATGGCCGACCACCCGACCACCGGCGGGTACGCGCAGATCGCTGTACTGTGCCGCGCCGACCGGCAGATCGCGGGCCAGCTCGCTCCGGGCGATCGGATTCAGTTCGTTCCGGTCTCCCGCGAAGAGGCGCGTTCAGCGCACCTGGCCCGTGAGCGCGCGTTGACTGCGCTGGCGCCGGAGGTCCTGGCGTGACGCCACGGGCGGACCTCGACGGGTTGCTCGCCGAGCTCGATGTCGCACTGGGCGCCGGTCGCGTGCTGCGCGACGCGGCCTTGGCGCCCATGACGACGTTCAAGGTCGGCGGCCCGGCGGATGCGCTGATCGAGACGCGATCGAGCGACGAGGTCGTCGCTGTGGTGCGCGCCGCCGCCGCGCATCATGTGCCGGTCACGGTGCTCGGCGGCGGCTCGAACGTGCTCGTCGGCGACGGAGGCATTCGCGGCGTGGTGCTGCGGCCTCGCGGCGGGCACATCGTTCGTGAGTCAGCGGATCACGTGCGCGCGGATGCGGCGGTTACGATCAACGGGCTCGTGCGCTGGCTGATCGCGCATGGCCTTGCGGGGCTCGAGGCGTGGGCCGGGACGCCAGGGACGGTCGGCGGCGGAGTGCACGGCAACGCGCACTGGGCTGGCCGCCTGCTGTCGGAGTTCGTGCTCTCGGTGCGGCTTGTCTCTCGCGACGGCATCGTGACCGACGTCGCGCCGGCGGAGATGGACTTCGGCTACGACCGCAGCCGATTGCAGCGCACCGGCGAGATCCTGCTGTCGGCGGTGCTGGCCGTGCGCGCAGGCGATCCGGCCGCGCTGAGGGAGGAAGCGCGCCGCTCGCTCGCGTACCGGAAGCGAACGCAGCCGCTGGCGTCGCCGAGCGCGGGCTGTATCTTCCAGAATCCCGGGCCGGACGTCGCGATGCCCGCGGGAATTCCGCGCTCGGCCGGCGCGCTGGTCGACCGTGCCGGGCTGAAGGGCGCCGCCGAGGGCAAGGCGCTCGTCTCGCCGCAGCACGGCAACTTCATCGTCAACACTGGCGGCGCGACTGCCGCCGATATCCGGACACTGATCGACCGTTGCCGCAGCGAAGTGCGCCGGCAGTTCCAGGTCGATCTGACCGACGAAATCGTGTACCTCGGGTCGTTCGAGCCCGAGGCCGGAGGCTCGCGTGTCCACTCTGCTGATTGAAGGCGGCCAGCGTCTCAGCGGCCGCATCGACGTCGAAGGCAACAAGAACTCGGCGTTGCCGCTGCTTGCGGCGTGCCTCATCACGGGCGAACGCTGCGTGCTGGAGAACGTGCCGCGCATCGGCGATGTCGAGGTGATGGCGCGGCTGCTGCTCGATCTCGGCGCCGAGGTCGACGGTATTGGCACGAACACGCTGACCGTCCGCGCGCCAGAGGTCGTCAAGGATCAGCCGGACCCGTCGCTCGTCGGGCGGCTGCGGGGGTCGGTGCTGCTGCTGGGGCCGCTGCTTGCGCGTCGCGGACGCGTGCACATCGCGCCGCCCGGCGGCGACTTTCCGGCCAAGCGCACGATCGACACGCATCTAACCGCCCTGAAGGCGATGGGCGCCCGCGAGGTCGAGGCGCACGGCCACGCCCTCGAGGCGCCCGATGGCTTGCACGGGGTTTCCATCTACCTGGACGAGGCCTCGGTGACGGGCACGGAAACGGCGCTGCTGGCGGCGGCCTGCGCGACCGGACGGACCGAGATCCGCCACGCCGCGACGGAGCCGCACGTCGTCGAGCTGTGTCGATTCCTGTCGAAGATGGGCGTTGGCATCGAGGGAGCAGGAACGTCGACGATCTCGGTCGAAGGCGTCCCCAAGCGCGGCGGCGCGACGCACACGCTCTGGGGGGACTACATCGACGCCGGCAGCTGGGCCGTCATCGGCGCCATCACGGGCGGCTCCGTCGAGGTGCGCGGCGCGCGCGCATCGGATGTCGAAGTGGCGGCCGCTGTCCTGCGCCGCATGGGTGTCCACTGCACGTTCGACGACACAAGGTTCCTCGTGGAGCCTGGACATCTCGTGTCTGCAGGCCGCATTACCACGGGGCTCTGGCCGAGCTTCCCGAGCGATCTCGTGAGCCTCGTCACCGTGCTCGCGACGCAAGCAGAAGGACGGACGCTCGTGCACGACTGGATGTACGAGCTGCGCCTCTTCGCCCTGGACCAGATGAGCGGCATGCGCGCGGACTTCTTCCTCTGCGATCCACATCGGATCATTGTCAGCGGGCCGAGCAGACTGCGCGGGCGCTCGCTCGACAGCCGTGATCTGCGATCCGGGATGTCGTTGATTGCCGCGGCGCTGGCTGCGGAAGGGGAGAGTCGCGTCAGCCCGCTCGAGACCGTCGAGCGGGGCTACGCCAGACTGATCGAGCGGCTGCAGTCGCTCGGCGCCCACGTCACGAAACTGCCCTAGGGTTGGGGCGTCGGAGGCGTCGGCTGCGGCGGCGTCGGTTCGGGCGGCAGGATCGGTAGAATCGGCCGGCTTCCCGGCGGCTGCTGTGAATCCGGCTGCGGCGGCTGCACCGGCAGGGGCATGACCGGCACGTTCCCAGGCACGTCAAGAACCGTTGGCAGCGATCCCGCCCGCTCGAGCCGGAACGGGGCAAGATCGGCCTCGTGCAGATCCAGCACGCGGACGATGTGTGGCGTGAGCGTGAGGATGATGTCGGTCTCGGTGGCTTCCTTGTGCGTGCGCCCGAAGATCTGACCCACGACCGGCAAGTCGCTCAGCCCGGGGATGCCTTCCTTGATCTCGCGCTCGTCATCCCGGATGAGGCCCGCCAGCATGTTGGTCTCGCCGTCGCGCAGCCGTATCTCCGTATTGATCGAGCGGTTGCCGAACGTCGGCAGGCCGCCGTACCCCGTGCCAGAAAGACTGCTGATCTCCACTTTCAGCGCGAGCGTCACGTCGTCGTCGTGGTGGATGCGCGGCGTGATGTCGATGTTGACGCCGATGTTGCGGTAGTTGAACGACGTCACCGGCTGCTGGGCGACGCCGCCGGTGGCAATCGGCGCGAACGTCGTGACCGGCACAGGCACTTCGTCGCCAAATCGCGCCTGCGCGGCAACGCCCTCGGCCGTGCGCAGTTGCGGGTTCGCAAGCGTTCGAGTGTTCTGGTCCGACTTCAGCAGCCGGTAGTAGAGCGCAGGAACGCCGCTGAGGAAGACGTCCGCCGCCGTCAGGTTGCGGAGACTGTCGAGCGTCAGGCCGTCGCGGTTGATGTCGACGCTGCCGTTGATCCCGGGTTGGCCTGGGGAGGCGATCTGCAGCCCGTATTCCTTCAGGCGGCTCCGGTTTACCTCGAGCAATTCGACGTCGATCACGACCTCGGGCCTTGCCTTGTCGATCGCGGAAATGATCCGCGAGGCCGCCGCGAGCCGGTCCGGCGTGTCCTTGATGGTCAGCGCGTTGGCGCCCGGGACGCCGGCGATACGGCGGAGGTCGATGACGATCCGGAGCAGGTCGATCGTTTCCTTGAGGTCGGCGTTGCTCAGGTAGAACGTCCGCACGACTTCGTCGTCGTATTCGCGGCGCTTCGCCGGCGTATCCGGGACGACGGTGATCGTGCGCGGTGCCGTGACCTTGTAGAACGTGTGCGTGCTCGCGGTGATCGATCCCAGGGCGTCTTCGAGGCTGACGTCCCTTAGCTCGGTCGTAACCGGCGCTTCGCGGAACGCGGGATCGAACACCACGTTGAGATTCGTGACCCGCGCCAGCGTCGTGATGACGTCGCGCGAGCTCGCGTCGCGGAAGACGAGCGCGGCAGGCAGCCTCGCGTCGCGCGGGAGATCGAAGCCGGCCGGTTGCATGTCGCGCGTGCGATCGATCAGCGATTCGAGCGCCGTCTTGCCGTCGGGAGGCGCGGGCAGCTTGTTGCGCAGCGCGACTCGGGCGCGCCGCAGTTCATCGTCGATGTCCTGGCTCGAGGGGTTCAGCTCGCTGGCGAGCTCGAGCTCGACGACGGCCTGATCGAGCTTGCCGGTGGCGACCAGCCGCCGGCCTTGCGTGAGGTGCTCCTGCGAGGCGCGAAGTTTCGCCCGGTCGAGCGCCTTGCGCGCTTCAAAATTGTCCGGATGCTCTTTCAACGCGCGGGTGTACTGGACGACGGCCTTGTCGTAGTCGGAGGCGATCTCGGCCTGTTGTCCGAGATGCATCGCGGAGGTGGACGCGCAGCTTGCCGCCAGCGCAGAGGCGGCGATGAAAAGGGCCACGGGGCCGAGACGTCGTGGGAACCGGCTAGTGGCCAGCATCGGTGATCACGTCGACTCCGCGCGGCATCACGAAGACGAACTCCTTGTCCGATATGCCGGTGTTCTCGCGAAGATTGGTGAATGCGAACGTGGACAACCCGCCCTGGCTGTCGGACGTGACGAGCATCCGCAGCGCGAGCGATGACTTGTCGACGACGAGGTTCAGCCAATCGTATTCCCGCTCCGGGCGCTTCGGCGTCAATTTCAGCGCGACGGATCCGGCAGGCGCGTCAGGCACGTCTATGGCCGCCACGGCGAAGTCTCGCAGGATGTTGCCCTTGCCTGCCAGAAAGAGCGCTGGAGTGGCGGCCTGGTCGTCGGCCGGAACGGCCGCGACGTACACCTGCTTGTCCGCGGGCACGTACGAATAGACGCGGTTGCCGTCCGACACGAACAGCTTCTCTTCGGGCTGCGTGTACGTCCAGCGCATCCGCCCCGGCTTCCGAACGGCCATGCGGCCACGCTCGACGGTCTTCTTCCTCAGGATGCCGCCCACGTAGGTGTGGGTGAAGTCGGCCTGGAAGTCGCGCACCTGATCGTAGTGACGCTGAATGGATGCTGCCAGCGCTGTCGCGGCATCGCCCTCGGCGTGCCCTGCGACTGCGAGTGACACGAAACCCACGACGATGAGGCAAAGACGCTGAAACATGTGGAAAAACGCTTAGCGTAGCACGACCCGATAGCGCGGCAGCGGCGCGAAGAGGCTCGAGGCGTAGGTCATCAGCCGGGGGATGCCGTCCGGCGCAAGCGCCACCACGCTGACTCCGCGCTCGACGATCAGCACATGGTTCCGGTTCGCCACGACCTGGCCGAAGCCCGCCCGCCGAATCGTGTCGGACGCCAGCCACGACTCCATACGCAGGTCGAGGTGCATTCCCGAAATCGTGACCTGGGCGCGCCAGGGGAAATCCTCGCGGCGGTCGAGCACCGGTCGTTCCCCTACACGCCCCGCGATCAGTGTGTACGACGGCTCACGGCCCAGGATGGCCGTGCCGGCGGTCAGCAGGCGCGTCGCGTCCGCCAACTCTCGCTGGTCGAAGGTCAGATCGGGGTAGGGCGAGAGGACGGCCAGCACGTACACCGTCCCGGCTGGCAGCCCGGAGAGTCGCGCGGCCAGCGGACGGCTGTCGGTGGCCGGGTCTGGCTCGAACGCGAACAGATCGCCGTACGCCGCTCGCGCCAGTGCCCTGGCGATCGGCGTCGCGTAGACGGCGCGGCCGTCGGC
>JBKPSY010000323.1:0-23311 GCA_046735235.1 Acidobacteriota bacterium
GGAAAGAACAGCGCGGACAGGTCGAGGGCCGGCAGGATGATGATTGCCTTGATCCTGTACAGATGCACGGTGGTGCCGCTGACGCGGCGTCTGCACCTGTGCAGAGAGGCTATCGCAGCAGCCGCGACACCGCAGCATCCCACGACCAGCGCGCCGCAGCCGCGAGCGCGGCGGCGCCAAGGCGCTCCGCCAACGCCTGATCGGCCATCACCTGTCCGAGCGCGCCGGCGACCGCCTCAGGCGCCGGCTCGACGACGAAGCCGTTCACGCCGTCGTCGACCAGCTCCGCCGGACCGCCGCTGTCGCGACATGTGATCACCGCCTTGCCGGACGCGAACGCCTCGACCGTGACCAGTCCGAAGTCCTCGGCCCTTGGCACGAAGCACACGGCACGGCAACCCGCCAGGTGATCGACCAGCGTTACGTCGTCGATGCGGCCGATCAGCGAGACACGCGACTCGAGCCCCAGCGCCCCGATTTTGCGACGGAGAGGTTCGAGCTCGCTGCCCTCCCCCGCGATGACGCATCGCGCGCCGCCTGACGCCGGCAGCGCGAGAGCATCGACCAGCAGATCCATCCGCTTGAGTGGCGCCAGCCGCGAGACGGCGAAGATGTACGGCTCGTACGACGTGCAGCGGTAGTCGCGTGGCGGCGCGGGTGGGTAGAGCACCTCGCTCGAGACGCGAAGATCCGACGCGAGCCGGCCCTGGATCGTCGCCGACTGCGCGAACACGCGGCGGACGTTCTTCGTCAGCAGCCAGCGATCGGCCGTGTGGATCAGCGTCCTGCGGATTGATTCCTTTACGCGGTTCTGCGGCGACAGCCCGCTCGAGAACTGCGGCCAGAGGTCGTAGTACTCGCGCATCGTGTGGTTGAGCCAGCACACATGATGTGGATGCCGGACGGCGTAGCTCGGATAGCGCATCGAGATCACCGTGTCGACTTGCCAGCCAACCTCATCGCAGGTGAGGTCGGTCAACCACGTCGCCAGGTACGCCGCGCCCTGCCGCCCGAACCGGTTCTGAGGCGTCGTCCAGAGGCCGGCCTCGTGGCCGCGCTCGCGAAGCGCCTGGACGAGCGACCGCGCGATCACGAGGTGGCCGCCCTCGACGAAGAGCGGACTCGACGTGACGACCAGCACGCGCGCCATCAGGGTTCGGCCACAGACGGACGTCTCACGGCTTCTCGCGCGCCGCGCGGTCTTCCAGATAGGTCATGAGCGCGACATCGCGCGCTTCGATCGGAGGATGTGCGATTTGTGCTCATCGGAACACCCGGCACGAGTGGGGCCATCTTACCGGATGCCGTGCGACGCCGGCCGCGCGAGGTCGCGTTCTCCGCTATGCTTCCAGATCACTCTCCGAGGAGCCAAGGATGCTGCTTCGCTGCCCGCGCCGGTACCGATCGCTGTTGTTGCTCCCTGCGCTCTTTCTGCTGGCGTCCGCGGCCTTCGCCCGGGCGGGACAGAAGCCCGCAGCGCCCGACGACGAACTGGCCAAGATGGACCAGTCGATCGACGCGCTGACGAGGAAGGTCTGGCCGAGCGTCGTGCAGATCCTCGTGAACAGCTACGGCCCGCGCGAAGCGGCCGGCGGAGGCCTTCGCGGCGACACCAGCGTCATCCTCGGACGCCAGCGTTCCGTGGGCTCAGGATTCGTCATCGACGCCGAGGGCTACATCCTGACCAACGCCCATGTAGTCAACGGCGCTCAGCGCGTGCAGATAGTGCTGCCCGGAGACAGCGCCGACGGAACGCTGGCGACCGCACTCTCCGGAAAGATGACGCTGGTTCCGGCGCGGATCGTCGGCATGGCGTCCGAGCTCGATCTCGCGCTGCTGAAAGTGGACGGCCTGTCGCTGCCGGCGCTGCCGCTGGCGACCTACACCCAGGTGCGCCAGGGGCAGTCAGTCTTCGCGTTTGGCAGTCCGATGGGCCTGCGGAACAGCCTCACGCACGGTCTCATCTCGGCGGTCGCGCGGCAGATCGATCCCGACTCGCCGCTCATCTACATCCAGACCGACGCGCCCATCAACCCAGGGAACTCCGGCGGGCCGCTGGTGAACATCAAGGGCGAAGTCGTCGGAGTGAACACGTTCATCCTGTCGCAGACTGGCGGGAGCGACGGCCTCGGCTTCGCGATCCCGAGCGCCACGGCACGCACGGCATTCCATCAGCTGAAGCAATACGGGCTGCTCCGCCGGCAGGAGATCGGGATGAGCATCCAGACGATTTCCCCGTCGATGGCGCAGTCGCTCAGCCTGCCCCGTGACTACGGCGTGATCGTCTCCGACGTCTGGCCGGGCGGACCCGCCGAGGCCGCGGGGCTGAAGGTCGGAGACGTCCTGTCGTCCGTGGATGGCCAGCCGGCCGACAATCTTCCGACAGTCAGCTATCAGTTCCGTCTCAGAGACTCCAGCGACCCGGTGAAGCTGGTGGTCCTGAGAGGGAAGGACCAGCAGACGCTCAGCGTCACGCCGGTGGAGCAGCGCAACCCCCTCGACTCGGTGTCGGCGATGGCCGATCCGACGAAGAACCTTGTCACCGAGCTCGGTATTCTCGGCGTCGAGATCGACGCCCGCATCGCGACGTCCTCCTCCGGCCTGCGCGACCCGTGGGGCATCATCGTCGTCGCACGCGCGTCGGGTGCGACCACGGAAGTGCCGCTGCTACCGCGCGACGTCATCCGTGCGGTGAACAATCAGTACGTGACGACGCTCGACCGGCTGCGCGAGGCCGTGCGCGCGCTGAAGCCTGGAACGCCGGTGACGCTGCAGGTGCAGCGCGACTCGCGCCTCATGTATATCTCGTTCACGATGGAATAACCCGCCGGCGCCTGGTGCGCCGTGGAGGAGACTCACCATGTCCGGGCTCTCAGTCGATCCCACTACGCTCCTCGGACTCGGTCGGGACGCGGCCTCGCTGACGTTCCTCCAGATCAGCCTGCGCGGCGTCATCGTCTTCTTCGCCGCGCTCGTCATCGTCCGCTGCGGCGACCGACGTTTTCTCTCGCAGAAGACCGCCTTCGACGCCGTGCTGGGATTCATTCTTGCCTCGATGCTGGCGCGCGCGGTGAATGGAACGGCCGCGTTCCTGCCGACGCTCGGTGGCGGCCTGGTCCTTGTTCTGCTGCATCGCGCGCTCGCGTACTGGGCGCAGCGCTCCCACGTCTTCGGCAACCTGATCAAGGGACACAGCGACGAGCTGATCCGCGACGGCCGGCTCGACGAGACGCTGGCGAAACGCCGCCGGATCAGCATCCACGACCTGCTCGAGGACCTTCGCCTCCACGGCAACGTCGGCGACGTGTCGGACGTCGCGCTCGCGGTTTTCGAACGCAACGGGCAGATCAGCGTCGTCCGTCGCGAAGACACCACCCAGGCGTCATGACTCCGGACGTCTCGCGCCGCACGCTCGCGCAGTACGAGGCGATGGCCGAGGCGTTGCTCGACGCGTATCGGCTCGGCACGCCCGAGGCGATGGAGCGGCACTATCGCTACACCTGGCACCGTCGTGCGTGGCAGGGGATGCGCCACTACGTGCAGCTCGATCTCGGCAAGCGGCCCGCCTCGCCAGGCGACGACGTGGAGATTTCGCTCGATGACGCGCGGTTCCTGGTGGCCACGGAGTACGGCTTCCGGAACTGGCAGGCCCTCCAGGAGTTCGCTGAATCGGAGCGTGTGCCTTCACGCGCGGCCGCGAAGCCGGTTCGGCTCGTCGGTCCAGCGAGGTCAGGAGTCTCAGAGACGGTGCTGACGTCTCGTGACTGGGACGAAGTGCTGCGGCGACTCGCCGAGCAGCCGTCCGCCCGCCTCTGCGCGGAAGGCCAGATGACGGACGCCGTCCTCGCGGACGTCGCGGCGATCGAGTCGATCACCGAGCTCGACCTGTCGGCCTCGCACGAAGTCACCGACGAGGGGCTCCGGCAGCTCACGAAGCTGCCGCGATTGCGCGTGCTCAATCTGAGCAAGACGAGCATCACCGATCGCGGATTGCGGGTGCTGCGGGATCTGCCGGCGCTCGAGTCGCTGTCGGCCTCGCTGACCGGCATCACGGACGAAGGGGCGGCGCATCTGGCGTCGTGTCCTGCGCTTGTTCGCGTGGACCTCGCGTGGACCGCGACCGGCGATGGCGCCCTACATGCACTCGCCGGGAAGCCCTCGCTTCGCAGCGTCAGCACGGGTCATGGCGTGACCGACGCGGGCCTGCCGATCCTGCACGACATCCCGGCGTTCAAGGTCTGGAGCGGCGAGGAGCCCGAGATGGCGCTCTTCACCGAAAGCGGCTTCCCCAACAGCCTGTGGCTGCGCGGCTCTTTCACCGATCGTGGAATGGAGCAGCTTCGCGGCCTCGACGGGCTCTTCGACCTGAATCTCGACGACAGCCGCCTGGCCATCACGGCCGCGGCGATGGCGCCGCTCGTGTCCTTGCAGCGTCTCGGCCGGCTGAGCGTGGATGCAAAAAATGACTGGATGCCATATCTCGCGGCGATGCCGCGACTGCGATTTCTGCTGATCCAGGACACGACCGCCAGCGACGACGGGTTCGTGGCATTGAGCCGGTCGCGCTCGATCGAGTCGCTCTGGGGGCGCCGCTGCCACAACCTCGGGACGCGCGGGTTTCTCGCGCTTGCCGAGATGCCCGCGCTCAGAAACGTGGCGGTCAGTTGCCTGAACGTCGAGGAGCGGGGAATTGCCGCACTACCGTCGTTCCCGTCGCTGCGCGAGCTGATGCCCATCGACGTGCCGGACCGAGCCTATCGCCACATCGGCCGCTGTGACGGCCTCGAGTCGTTGATTCTGATGTACTGCCGCGACACGACGGACGCGGCCACCGAGCAAATCGTCGGCCTCCGGCACCTGACGAACTACTTCAACAGCTACACGTCGATTACCGATCGCACGCCGGAGCTGCTGTCGACGATGGAGTCGCTCGAGCGCGTCACTTTCGACGCGTGTCACGGCCTCACAAACGCAGGCGTCTCGCAGCTCGCCCGTCTGCCTCGGCTTCGCGAGCTGCGCCTCGCCGGACGTGGCCTGACGCCCGAGGTGGCGGCCGCGTTTCCTCCTCGCGTCGCGGTGGCGATCGGAGGATGAGGAGCGCCGGGGCTGAAGCGTCCGGCCTACTGCCGTTGGAGATATTGGCAGGGCTGAAGCCCCGCGCTACATTGGGCAATTGGCAGGGCTGAAGCCCCGCGCTACTGGATCGTCACGTCGCGGAAGTGCGCGATGGTGCCGCGGTCGATCCACAAGGCGACGCCGCCCTTTGCGTTCGTGCCGGTCTTCACGTCGTTCACGACGAGCGTCGGCTGCGGTTGAGCGTTGACGAAGAGCCGCGCGTGATCGCCGCGGACCTCGATGCGGATCTTCGTCCAGATGTCCGGCTGCACGTCGACGTACGACTCGTACTTGGACGGCGTCTCCTTCCGCAGGCGAAACCACGGCCAGTCAGGGTGAGAGATGTACTGCGCGGCGTGGTTGCGCCGCTCCTGGTCGTCGGCCCGGCCGTTGGTCGGACGCAGGTAGAACGCGTCATAGGTCCGCAGATCCGGCTGCACGCGGAATGCGATGCCCACGAACCCTCGCGCGCCTTCCGGCGCATCCGGCGCGGGGACGCCGGCGATCTCCGCCTCTATCGTCCCGTTGCCGAACTCGACGTCGTTCAGGGTCGCGAGCGTCTCCGCGGCGTCCTGCCGCATCGCCTCTGGCGACGCGACGACCTTCAGCCCGCCCTTCCCCTGGAGCGTGTCTGGCGTCAAGACAACGCCGTGCGCGGTGACGCCTCCAGCGGTGTCCAGGGGGAAGCGCCTGGGCTGTTGGGCCAGCGGCGCGGCGGCTGCGGCGAGACCCAGGCCAACGGTCAACCACAGGTGCGTGTAGCGCAGGCCTTCAGGCCTGCCGGGTCCACAGGGTGACGGCATGAACGCTTGGACGAGCGGGCCGGCCTTCGGGTTTCGCATGAGCGCTGACGAATGACGAAGGGCCGGCTAGGCGCTTCCGATCAGCAGTCCCGCGAGGAACACGAGCACTCCGCCGACGACCACCTGCAACGTGGCCTGCAGGAAGGGCGTGTCCATGTAGTGGCTGCGGATGTAGGAAATCGCGCCGAGCTCGATGGCGACGACGACCGTCGCAATCGCGGTCGCGGCACGGAAGTCGGGCACGAGATACGGCAGCGTGTGCCCGAGGCCGCCAACCGCGGTCATCAGGCCGCAGACGATGCCGCGGATGAGCGGGCGGCCGCGGCCGGTCATCGATCCGTCGTCCGACAGAGCTTCCGCGAAACCCATCGAGATGCCCGCGCCAACTGAAGCGGCCAGGCCCACGACGAAGGCGTCGTGAGAGCTGTGCGTGGCAAACGCGGCCGCGAAGAGGGGCGCCAGCGTCGAGACCGAGCCGTCCATGAGCCCGGCGAGGCCGGGCTGGATGATCTGCAGGACGAAGAGACGCTTCTCCGCGTCACCCTCGGATTGCGTCGCCTGGGCGGTGAGGTACTGCTTCTCGAGCTCGCCGGCGCGGGCGTAGTGCTCGCGCTCGGTAGCAGCCAGGTCGCCCAGCAACTTGCGGATCGACGCGTCGGTGATCTTGTCGATAGCTCGCTCGTAGAAGCGGCGCGTCTCGAGCTCCATGATCTCCGCCTGCTGCCGCACGACCTTCAACCCGAGCGGTCGCGTCAGCCACACCGGCGTCCGCTGCACGAATCCCTTCACGTCTTCACGGCGAATCAGCGGGATGTGTTCGCCGAACTTGGCGCGATACATGTCGAGCAGCCGCGCGCGATGGCCGTCCTCCTCTTTCTGCATTTCGTCGAACACGGCGGCCGAGGCGGGATAGCTCTCGCGCAGGCCGTCGGCGAAGTCGGCGTAGATGCGCCCGTCGGCCTCCTCGAGCGAGATGGCGAGCGCGAGGATTTCTGCTTCGGACAGATCGCGGAAGTTTCTGGCCACGGGCGGATTCTCGCACACGTCGAGCTTGCTCGAGGTCCGAAGGGCCGCTCCGGTCAAACCAATCTCGACGGTTCCCCCGGCCGACCTCGCTCCTTCGGCCCGGCTTTGATTCGCTACAGAGGCGCGACATCCTTCACGGCTCGTCTCTGTCGCAATCGCTTCCCGAGCGTGCTGCTCGCGTGGTACGGCCGATGCATCGCGGTCCGCGAGGGCATCACATGGCACACGTCATCAGCAGAGATTTGGACCCGTCGCTGTCCGACATCACGTCGTGGACTGCCATCGGGGGCGCCGCTGCGTTACTCCTGCTCGGATTGAGGCCTCGCGGCCGCCAGGGTTTGTGGCTGGCGGCGCTCGCGGCGCCGCTGATGTATCGCGGGGTCACCGGCGAGTGGCCCGAGTTCCTGAGGCGGCATATGCCATCGGACGATCCTCAGGAAGTCTTCAGCGGCGATCGCGGCATGCATGTGCTCGAGGCAGTCCAGGTTGAGAAGCCGTTGGCCGAGGTGTACCGCTACTGGCGGCGTCTCGAGAATTTGCCGCGCTTCATGGCACACCTGGAGAGCGTCAGCCAGCACGACGACACCGGGCTGTCTCATTGGGTCGCGCGCGGCCCCGGCAACCTGCGCGTGGAGTGGGACGCTCAGATCATCAACGAGGTCGACAACCAGGTGATCGGATGGGAATCGCTGCCCGGCTCCGACGTCGTCACCGCCGGCTCGGTCAATTTCGACGCCGCACGAGGTGGGCGCGCGACGAACGTCACCCTCCACATGCGCTTCGAGCCTCCAGCAGGTCGCGCCGGAGCGCTGGTGGCCGCGGTGTTCGGACGCCGGCCCGCACAGGACGTCCGCGCGGACCTGCGGCGGTTGAAGCAGCTGCTCGAGGCCGGCGAAGTGCCACGCGTCGTGCAGCCGGCGGAGGTGTTCGCATGAAGGCGGTGAGGTACTACGGCAAGGAGGATGTTCGTGTCGAGACGGTGCCGGATCCGGAGATCCTCAACCCGCACGACGCTATCGTGAAGGTCACGACGACCGCCATCTGCGGATCCGACCTGCACATCTACGACGGATACATCCCGACGATGGAGCAGGGCGACATCCTGGGACACGAGTTCATGGGCGAGGTCGTGGAAGTGGGGCGCGAGACGAAGCGGCTGAAGGTCGGCGATCGCGTCGTCGTGCCGTTCACGATCTCGTGCGGGCAATGCTTCTTCTGCAAGGAGGGGCTCTGGTCGCTGTGCGACAACTCCAACCCGAATGCGTGGATGCTCGAGAAGCTGTATGGCTACTCGGGTGGGGCGCTGTTCGGGTACTCGCACATGTACGGCGGCTATCCCGGAGGGCAGGCGCAGTACGTGCGTGTGCCGTTTGCCGACGTCGGCCCGCTGAAGGTTCCCGACGGGCTCTCCGACGAGCAGGTGCTCTTTCTCTCCGACATCTTCCCGACTGGCTATATGGCGGCGGAGAACTGCAACATCCGGCCCGGCGACACCGTCGCCGTGTGGGGATGTGGTCCGGTGGGACAGTTCGCCATCAAGAGCGCCTATCTGCTCGGAGCGGAGCGTGTGATCGCGATCGACCGCTTCCCTGAACGGCTGGCACTGGCCGCCGCGGAAGGCAAGGCGGAAATCATCGATTACACCGCCACGGACGTCTATGACGAGATCCGGGCGAGGACCGGCGGACAGGGTCCCGACGGGTGCATCGACGCCGTGGGCCTCGAGGCCCACGGCCAGACGCTCGACGCCTGGTACGACGTGCTCAAGACTTCCATGTACATGGCGACCGATCGCTCCCACGCATTGCGACAGGCGATCACGGTGTGCAGGAAGGGCGGCACTGTCTCCATCCCGGGCGTGTATGGCGGATGG
The DNA here is from genome assembly GCA_046735235.1 of Acidobacteriota bacterium. GTDB lineage: Bacteria > Acidobacteriota > Vicinamibacteria > Vicinamibacterales > JAENWD01 > JAENWD01. Next base: position 8,818 of record JBKPSY010000323.1, read on the forward strand.
CTCGACAAGTTTCCGCTCGGACCTGCCTTCGGTAAGGGGCTCACCCTGAAGATGGGACAGACCCACATGCACCGCTATCTCGGGCCGCTGCTCGAACGCGTGGAGCGCGGTGAGATCGACCCGTCATTCGTCATTACGCACCGTGTGCGCCTGGACGAAGCGCCCGCGATGTACAGGACATTCCGCGACAAACAGGACTCATGCATCAAGGTCGTCATGCGGCCTCAGGAGATGACGTCATGAACCGCAAGTTCGCGATAGTCACCGGTGCTTCGTCCGGGATCGGCTACGAGCTCGCGCTGATCTGCGCCAGGGAGGGCTACGACCTGGCGGTGGCCGCCGACTCGCCGGAGATTTATACGGCGGCCACGACGTTTCAGAACCTCGGCGCCCAGGTGATTCCGGTCGAAGTCGATCTGTCGACCGAGGAGGGCGTCGATCGCCTCTATGCCGCTGCTTCGGGCCGGCCGATCGACGCGCTGCTCGCCAACGCGGGCCACGGACTCGGACGCGCGTTTCTCGATCAGCCCTTCGCCGAGGTGCGTCACGTGATCGACACCAACATCACGGGCACGGTGTATCTCATTCAGCTGATAGGCAGGCAGATGCGCGCGCGAGGACAGGGCCGCATTCTGATCACGGGATCGATCGCCGGGTTCATGCCGGGGGCGTTCCAGGCGGTGTACAACGGGAGCAAGGCGTTCATCGACTCCTTCTCGTTCGCCCTGCGCAACGAGTTGAAGGACAGCGGCGTCACCGTGACGTGCCTGATGCCCGGCGCGACCGAGACCGACTTCTTCGAGCGGGCCGACATGATGGACACGAAGGTCGGCACCGAGGAAAAGGCCGATCCGGCCGACGTCGCGCGTGTCGGCTACGACGCGATGATGGACGGCAAGGGCGATGTGGTGGCGGGTTGGAAGAACAAGCTGCAATCGGCAATTGCCAACGTCACGCCCGCCGGCGTCCTCGCCGAACAGCATCGCAAGATGGCAGAGCCAGGGACAGCGAAGAAGCGCGGCCGGTAACGGCCTCTTGTCAGATCGCCTCCGGCCGACTACGCTCGGCGCACAAGGACGGATGGCGATGACCGACAGCGACCTCCGGCGGCTTCTCGCGGCGAGGCAGGACAAGTACCGCAGTCACGACGCCAAAGCGCTGGCGGCGGACCATACGCTCGAGTGCAGCGTCCACAGCCCGATCTTCGCGACGGTCGTCGGTCGCGCGGCGATCGAGCACTCGTATGCCTCGCTGTTTCAGGTGTTCCCCGACTGGTCGGTCACGTTCGACCAGGCGATCCTGGACGGCGGGCGGGCCGCGCACCCTTGCCATGTCACAGCCACGCACCAGGGCGAGTTCATGGGCCTGCCTGGGACCGGGCGCCTGGTCGACTTCCGCGGAGTGCTGCTCTACACACTCGATGCCGGCCTCATCGCGGAAGAGTGGCGTTTGTACGACTTCACGGCGATCCTGGTGAAGATGGGCGTCCTTCGCGTGAAGCCGGGCGTCTAGGCGTCCGACGCTCGATCTCAGCGCCGAACGTCAGTTCGGCCTTCCTCCAGCAGCGCAGGAGCCCGGCCAGGATGACGGCGAAGCGCATGGTCCGGCAATATATACCGCTGATGCGATTGCTGCTTGCCGGATACGCGCTGACGGCGCTCACCGTGGCCACCACGGTCGATGCGCAAACGATTCGCACGCGGCCCGACGGCCTCCTCGACGTCGAGGCGCCTGCCGGCGCCGTCGTCCGCTACACGCTCGACGGGTCCGATCCCGATAAGTCCGCAGGTATGTGGCTGGCGCCGGTGAGCCTGCCAGCGGGCTACACGCTGAAGGCGCGCGCGTTCGGCGCCGATGGGAGTCCCCTCGGCGACGTTGTCGTCAAGGACGGGGCGCCAACGGCGTCGCGGACGCCGTCAACGCTCGTGCCCGTGACGCAGAGTCGCGACTGGCGCGTCTACGACTGGCCGGAGCGTCATGCGGCGTGCGTGAAGCTGATGAAGGAGCGGCAGCCCGAGATCGTGATGCTCGGCGATTCGATCACGCACTTCTGGGGCGGCGAACCCGTCGGGGGCCGCCGAACCGGCGTCGACGAGTGGGATCGAGTCTTCGCCGGCCGTCGCGTCGTCAATTTGGGCTACGGATGGGACCGCACCGAGAACGTCCTGTGGCGCCTGACGCACGGCGAGTTCGAAGGCGTCACACCGAAGGCCGTCGTGGTGATGATCGGCACGAACAACATCGATCTCAACACGCCCGACGAGATCGCGGCTGGCGTGACCGCGATCTGCGCAGAGCTCCATCGCCGCTCGCCCTCGACGCACATCCTGCTGCTCGGCATCTTCCCGCGTGGCGAGCATCCCGACGCCACCCGCGCGAAAGTCGAGGCCGTCAACCGCCGCATCTCACGGCTGGACGGCAGAGATGCCGTGACGTACCTCGACATCAGCGGCGTATTAGTAGAGGCTGACGGCTCCATCTCGAGCGCCGTCATGTACGACTTCCTGCACCCGACTGCGCTCGGGTACCAGAAGTGGGCGGCGGCGATGGGCCCCACGCTCGATCGCCTGACGAAGCAGTAGCGCTACTCAGCCGGATCTTTCTGACGGGTCTTGACGATCCCGGCCATGAAACCAAGGCCGATGATCACCAAGGCACCGGCGATGATCCACACCTGGTTGACCCCGGCCCGCTGAGCTGCGTACACAAGTCCCGCCACGACGAACAGCGTTCCGATCAGGTAGACGAGAAAGTTCGTCATCAGATTCTCCCGGCCGGGGTAGGTGCAAGCCGGTTGCCACGCCGATCCGCCGGAGCTCGCGCCTCGACGGACGGACGGGCATGTAAGTTGTTCCCCGCCGTCTGGAATCGCGGCCGGCGCTACGAGGCAAACCTCATGGGGACCAGCCCGGAGACGATGAGCACCGCCGCCAGCAACGGCCTGGCACTCGCGGCTCGCCGAGGGCGACGACGCCGACGAGAAAGGCGCCGAGGGCGCCGATGCTCGTCCAGACCGTGTAGGCGGTCCCGAGTGAGCATTTTCATCGACCCCGTTGCCTTTCGATTTGGCGCTTCGCACTTCTCACTTCGCACTCGATGAGATAGTCGCCGTTCGGCGGCTATGATCGCATCGCGTGCGACCCCGGCCACCGATTCCCGAGCACTACGAAGATCACCGCGACACGCGCTGGCGGCGCGAGGGCGCCAGGCAGGTTGCGAGCGCCGTCGAGGCCGAGCGCTTCATCGAAGAGGTCGGCTTCGCGTCGTGCATGACCGACAGCCGCCGTCCCGGCCCGTCGCTCTACATCGCCGTCTGCGGTCGCCGCGATGCCGTGATGCCGCGCAACGTCCAGAAGGATCCCGAGTCGTCGCTGACGTGGATGCTGAAGGACGAAATCATGGAGCGCGGCCGCGTCTATTACGCGAAGCTGGCGCGGGGCCGCAGCATGTTTCTGGCGCCACGGATGATCCCCTGCTTCAATGCAATCTGGGGCGTGCGGAAGGCGGACGAGCCGAAACGACTGAGCCGCGATGCGCGGGCGATCCTTCGTGTGCTGCGCGCCGAGTGGGAGATGGCCACCGCGGACCTGCGGCAGGACTCCGGTGTGAAAGACCGCGCGCGCTTCATGCGCGCCATGGACGAACTGCAGGCGGCGATGATCATGGTGCCCTCCGCGGCGGCCTACGCGCCGAAGTTCACGTACATCTGGACGCTCGGGGTCGCGCGATTCCCGGCGGAGTTGCGGAAGCGCGTGAGTCGCGACTCGGCGCTACGCGAGATCGCGCGCGCGTTTCTCGCCGGCGCGGGGCTCACCATCCCGGGCGAACTGGCGCGCGTCACCGGCCTTTCTCGCCCGGACGCCGGACTCGGAAACCGCGCGCTCGTGCGCGAGCGGTTCGCCGAGATGCCGGCCCGAGGCGTGTATCATCTGGCGCGAAATGAGCCCATCGAATCCCCTGACGACGCAGCAGACGAGCCGAACTGAAGTCCGGTCCTACGACGAAGTCCGGCCCTACGTACTAATGTGCGCGGCGCTCCTGCTGCTTGCCGCGCCGTCCGCCCGTGCCCAGGACACCCTGAGCGACAGGATCGACCGCTTCGTGAACGAAGAGATGCGGCGCCAGCACGTGCCGGGCGTTGGCGTCGCGGTGATTCAACACGGGCAGGTGCTGAAAGCGCAGGGCTACGGTGTCTCGAATCTCGAGCACCACGTTGCCGTCACCCCGGAGACGATGTTCCAGTCAGGGTCGCTGGGTAAGCAGTTCACCGCCACCGCGGTGATGCTGCAGGTGGAAGACGGCAAGCTCGCGCTCTCGGATTCGCTGACGAAGTTCTTCCCCGACGCGCCGGCAACCTGGCGAACGATCACGGTCCGGCATCTTCTGACTCATACGTCAGGCATCCCCGACTACACCGAGGGAATGGTCGACCTGCGGAAGGACTACACCGAGGACGATCTCACGAAGTTCGCTTTCGGCCTGACGCTCGAGTTTCCCCCCGGCTCGCGCTGGAACTACAGCAACACCGGGTACGTCCTGCTTGGCATCATCGTTCACAAGGTGTCGGGATTATTTTATGGTGACGTGCTCGCCACGCGCGTCTTCAAGCCCCTCGGGATGACGACCGCTCGGGTGATCAACGAGGCCGACATCATCGCGAACCGCGCGGCGGGCTATCAACTCGAGAAGGGCGAGGTGAAGAACCAGGACTGGGTCGCTCCGAAGTTGAACACCACGGCCGACGGGTCGCTCTATTTCTCGCTGCGCGATCTCATCGCCTGGGACGCCGGCGTGCGGTCGCGTGCCGTCCTGAAGCCCGAGAGTTGGGAGCAGCTTCTGCACCCGGTGCAGCTGACGAGCGGAAAGACCTACCCCTACGGATTTGGCTGGTTCCTGGATGAGCGGGCCGGCAAGCCGCTCCAGCACCACGGCGGGTCCTGGCAGGGATTCAAGACGCAGTTCTCGCGGTTCATCGGCGACGACCTGTCGATCGTCGTGCTCGCCAACCTCGCGCAGGCGAACCCGGCCCGCATTGCCGATGGCGTCGCGGCGCTCGTCGACCCGGCGCTGGCCGTGCCTCCGCTGACGCCCATCGAGGATCGCGAGCCGAAGGTCACCTCGCGTGCGCTGCAGTTCCTCGAGTCGACGCGCGCCGGCACCCTCACGCCAGCCGACCTGGCGTACACGCGCGCGGGGTTTTTCCCCGACGTTGCGAAGGGCATCCAGACGCGGCTACAGCCAGTAAAGATGCCCACGCTGGTGCTCGTGAAACGAGTCGAGATCGGGGACGATCGAATCTACACGTACGAAGTGAACGCCGGCGCGAGGGTGCTGCTGTACACGATAGGCTTCGCGCCAGATGGCAAGGTGTCGATCCTGAGCGTCAACGAGAAGTGATCGCCGCACCGCGCTCGGCGAGAAGCTTCCGCAGCACCGAGCGGTGGCAGTGCCTCTCGTCCTCGCAGTAGCAACCCACCGAGAAGTTCGTGTGATGCGACATCGCCGCGAGCAGGTCGAGCAGCCGTGACGCCTCGGGTTTCTTCATCTCGGCCGTGAACTTCCGCTCGAAGGCCTTCCACGCCTTGACGTCGGTTGCCGCGAGCGCTTCCGCGACGAGCGCCGGGCTCGGCGACAGATCCGGCAGCCAGACGTCGTAGTAGTCGCGCTTCGCAAACTGCGACTTCGGCACGCCGCGCGGCGGCCGCCGCACGGTGCCGATCCGGAGCCCTTCGTTGCCGCCTCTTGGTGAACCCAGCCTGACGATTGCGACGCCCACAATCCTCCGGACGCTCAGGCTGACCCGCGCCCGATGTCGTCGAGGCGCTGCTGCAGCGACATGCGATCGAGTTGCTCGAGCCTGAGGCTGGTGAAGATCTTAATCCGGGCATCCAGCTCGCGGAACGCATGGTCGAACGCCTTCCGCTTGACCTCGTCTGTGCCCTCTACCGCCGCCGGATCCTCGACGCCCCAGTGAGCGGTCATCGGCTGACCCGGCCAGATAGGGCACACCTCGTTGGCTGCGTTGTCGCAGACCGTGAACACGAAATCGAAGCGAGGGGCACCGGGCCCCGCGAACTCATCCCAGCTCTTGCTGCGAAGCCCGTCGACGGGCAGGTGGTTGCGCTCGAGGACCTTGAGCGCGAGGGGATGAACAGCACCCCTGGGATGGCTGCCGGCGCTGTAGGCGCGGAAGCGCCCGCGCCCCCAGTGGCGCAGCAGCGCTTCGCCGAAGATGCTCCTGGCCGAGTTGCCGGTGCAGAGAAACAGGACGCCATGCTCGGCAGTCACGCGCGCGCCTCGCAGCAACCGGGCTCACAGCAGGCGGCCGGCTTCGTCGCCCGGACGAACGCGCTGGCGAAGGCGCCGTCCACTTCCGCAGCCAATGTGTCGGCGTCGAGGCCGTCCACCGCCAGGAACACTCGCGCGTCGTCCGCCGAATAGCGGCGTGTTTCCTCGATGCCCACGTCTCTGAAACCAGCGCTGGCCAGCTTGTCGAGGTACTCGCGATCGGAGAGCGCGCCTGCGACGCATCCCATCCAGAGGTCCGCGTTCTCGCGCAGCGACGCCGGCACCTCGCCGTGCACGATCACGTCCGAGACCGCGAAGCGTCCGCCCGGCCTGAGGACGCGGAATGCCTCCTTGAGGACGAGATCCTTGTCGGCGGCCAGGTTGATGACGCAGTTCGAGATGATGACGTCCACCGAGTTGGCGGGAAGGGGGATGTGCTCGATGTTGCCCTTCAGGAAGCGGACGTTGGTGAGCCCGCTGCGGCGTCGGTTGTCTTCGGCGAGCGACAGCATCTCGTCCGTCATGTCGAGGCCGAACGCCATCCCGTCGGGTCCGACGCGACGCGCTGAGAGCAGCACGTCGATACCGCCGCCCGAGCCGAGGTCGAGCACCGTCTCTCCAGGCCGCAATTCGGCGAGCGCCGTCGGGTTGCCGCAGCCGAGCGAGGCCTGCAGCGCCTGCGCGGGCACCTCGGCGGACTCGAGGCCGTCGTACAGGTTCGTCGTGATCGGATCGCAACACGAGGCCTTGGCGGGCGTCGCCCCGCAGCAGCCATTCGGCTGCCGCGCGGCGGCTCGGGTCGCAGCCTGGCCGTACTTCTCGCGCACCTTCGCCTTCAATGTGTCGCTCATTTCAGCCGCCTCCATCGAATTCCAACAAAATATTCGCTGAACCATATATATACAAGCTAGCGTCGGTCTGATATATTTGTCAATACGAATATATGGACGGGCCGCTTCGCTCGCTCGAACAGCTGTTCCAGGCGCTCGGAGACGCTACGCGCCTGCGGATTCTTGGATTGCTCCTCGCCGGCGAGGTGTGCGTGTGCGAGATCCATGACGCCTTGAAGATCTCGCAGCCGAAGGCGTCACGGCACCTGGCTTATCTCCGCCGCGCGGGGCTGGTCGTCGCCCGCCGCGAAGGCCTCTGGATGCACTATCGCCTGGCCGATGCGCCGGAGCCCGTCGTGGACGCCATGCGACTGGCGGTGCTCCATGCGCTCTCGCACGTTCCCGCCGTGCAGCGGGATGCCGATCGCCTGCAGCGCAGCACGGGGTGCTGCGCTCCTGCGCTGACCGGCGCGCCGGTATTGACGTGTTGTCCCCCCGAGAAGTCGCGGAGGGTTCGCGCGTGAGCGATCTCGTCGTTGAACGCGCGACCCCCGGCGATGGGCCTTCCATGCTGGCCCTGCTGGCGGCGTCGGGCCTCCCGACGGCGGGCCTGATGGAGCATCTCGGCTCCGCCTATGTCGCCAGACGCGGCGGCCGGGTCGTGGGAACCGTGGCGCTGGAGTTGTACGCAGGCGGCGCGCTGCTGAGGTCTGTCGCAGTGGACGAGCGAGAACGAAGAGGCGGCCTCGGCCGTCTGTTGACCGAGCGAGCCATCGACGAAGCCGACGCCCGAGCCGTTCCCGCTGTCTACCTGCTCACGACGACCGCGGAGGAGTACTTCACCAGATTCGGCTTCGCGGTCGTCCCACGCGAACAGGTGCCAGACTCCCTCCGCGCCTCCGTCGAGTTTCAATCGGCCTGCCCGGCCAGCGCGACGGTCATGCGGAAGCGGCTTCGCTAGCCTTCCGCGACGGCGACTTCCGCCACCAGCTCGCGGACCTTCGGCGCCACCTTCGTGCCGATCAGCTCGATGCTCTTCATCAGCACATCGTGAGGCATCGTTCCCGCGCTGTACTTCAAGTCGAACCGCGACAGGCCGAGGCGCTTGACGGTGCCCACGATCTTGGCGGCCACAGTGTCCGGCGAGCCGACGCACAGGGCCCCATCGGGACCCGCCTCGCGCTCGAAGTTCTCGCGCGAGGTCGGCGGCCAGCCGCGCTCGGCCCCAATCCTGTTGATCATGGTCTGGTAGTGCGGCCAGAGCTCGTTCTTCGCCTGCTCGTCCGTCTCGGCCACGTGTCCGGGCGAGTGGACCGCCACGGGCAGCATCGGCTTGCCCAACCGTTCGAGACTCTGCGCATAGAGGTCCACGTACGGCTTGAAGCGCATCGGGTTGCCGCCGATGATCGCAAGCGTCAGTGGAATCTGGTACCGCGCCGCCCGCACCACCGATTCCGGGCTTCCGCCGACGCCGACCCATGTGCGCAGCGTTCCGTGCTCGATCGGCGGGAAGATCTTGCCGGCGCCTGGCGCGATGAGCGCGGCAAACTGCGCCAGCTTCTCCTCGAACAACTGCTCGTACTGCGACAGGTCGTAGCCGAAGAGGGGGTAGGACTCGGTGAACGACCCGCGCCCGAGAATGACTTCGGCGCGGCCGTTCGAGATCGCGTTCAGCGTCGAGAACCGCTGGAACACGCGGATCGGTTCGTCCGTGCTGAGCACCGTCACCGACGAGCCCAGCCCGATGCGCGTCGTGCGCCCGGCGATCGCGGCCAGGATCACTTCGGGCGCTGAGATCGCAAAGTCGCGCCGGTGATGCTCGCCGACGCCAAAGACGTCCAGGCCGACCTGGTCGGCCAGCACGGCCTCCTCGACGACGTCGCGGAGGACCTGGGCCTGAGAGTGAAAGGAGCCGTCGGCCGCGCGCGTGACGTCGCCGAAGGTGTCGATGCCGAATTCGAATGCCGCCACTAGTCTGGTTCCCTCTCGTAGATCTCGCCGTCGATGTCGGCCAGCTTCGATTGCACGAAGGCCGCCGCGTCGCGGACGCCCTGGTTGTAGACCGGGGGTCCCAGCTCGCGGATGAAGAAGTCGAGCAGGCCCAAGGCGCGGAAGTCGCTCAGGGGCTCGTCGAACTCGGCTGTTGTGTAGTCTTTGAGCGCGCGCAGCAACGCCGCGCGCCGCTCTTCAGAAAGCCGGATTCGCAGGGGACTGTCAGCCTGACGCCTGGACATCCCCTGAGCGTACTCCAACTGTCAGATGCCGCCCCGTGTCGCCCGTGTCGAGAACGCCGAGGCGGCTCCGACTAGCAGGTAGGGGAGGGATCAATGGGCCGAAGCGTTCTTGCGATCGTCGCCGGGTTCCTGGTGGTGGTGATCCTCTCGCTGGGGATCGACGAAGTGCTGCACCTGCTGAAGATCTACCCGCCGTGGGGAGAGCCGATGTACGACCCGGGCCTGAACGCGCTGGCGCTCTCGTACCGTATCGCCATCACAGTGTTCAGCGGCTACGTCACGGCGCGCCTGGCGCCGCGCAATCCGATGAAGCACGTCCTCGTCGGCGCAACCCTCGGCCTCATGCTCGGAACGGTCGCGGCCATCGGCTCGATCCGCATCGGCGGCCTCGGCCCCAGCTGGTATCCGATTGCTATCGCGGTGACGGGGTTCCCGTCCGTGTACCTGGGTGGAATGCTGCATGCCAGGTCAGGTCGGGGTCGAACCGCGTAAGCGTTGACGCCTTCGTGTTCGTCTCAGGACCGAGGTCCTTCTCGAAGACAACGCCGTCCTGGTTGACGACGAAGGTCATGACGCCGCTGGCGTCGTATTCGGCCGGCCAGGCGACGAGCGCGAAGCCGCCGCGCATGTCCCCGCCGTCGACGTAGTTCTTCGCGCCGCCCGACGCGGCCGCGCCCTGCGCGGACAGGATTCGGAAGTAGTACCCGTGGAACGGCGTCCGGCTGGCGCTGGTCGCCGCCGTCGTGTCGCGCGCCTGCCCATCGTCGGCGGCTTTCGCGAGCAGGTCGCCGAGCGGACTGCGCGGCTGCCCGGCCGTTGCCGGCCAGTACAACCCGTTGTGCCTGCCGGCGTCGCTGGCAAACTTTTGCGCGTAGACGCCGGCCGGCTTGCCGTCGTGTCCGGTGCTGGCGTACGCGTACTGGACGCGGACGTACGTCCGGCAGGTCTCGATCGCCGCGAGCTCGTTGCGGCCGATGCGCCGATCCAGGATCTCTTCCTTGCCCGCCACGACGTCGAACACCCAGCCGCGAGTCGTCTTCACCAGCGGGACCGGGAACGGCCACGACTCGTGGCCTATCACGAGTTCCTTGCGGCCGGCCGCGAGGTCCTGAACCCGCCATTCCTCCGCGAACGCCACGGCAAACGTCTCGCGATTCCGCCGCGCGGTGACCGGATCGGACGACGCCAGCACCTTCTCGCCGCCCGCGCCGAAGATGGCGAGCAGTTCGTCCATGCCCTCCGCCCTGGCGGCGTGCGCCAGCGCGCGCGCAGCGCTCTCGGGCGTCGGGAATGCCATGGGCGGTTTCGTCTGGGCCGACAGCGGCAGCGCGAGCGCGACGCCCAGTGCCAGCGCCAGGACCATCGAGTGTGGTCTCATCGACGTCGGCCTCCACCGCCCGAGCGGCTCTTCCCGCTGCTGCTGCGACTGCTGCGGCCACGCGAGCTCGCTGAGCGCTCGGAGCCGCCGCTCGAGTAGCCCGAGAAGGCATCCGATCCGCCGCCGCTTCGCTGGGAGACCGCCTGGCGATCGCCGCTGCTCTTGCCTCGTGTCGACGCGCTTGTCGCGCCGGACGTCGTCGCGCTCGTACCGCTTGTCGCGCGCTGGCTGGTCGCGGTGGTGCCTTCTCCGCGCGTCGCCTGTCGATTCTGTTGAGCCTCGGTCCGCTGCTGGGACGTCGTGCCGGTGCCTTCGCCGCGCGCCGTCTGCCGATTCTGCTGCGCCTCGGTGCGCTGCTGCTGGGTGGTGCCCGACGCCCGGTCCCCGCGCTCGTCGGCGATGTCTTCCCGGTGATCCTGCCAGTCTTCGCGCGAGTCCTCGCGGTGGTCGTAGAAGTCTTCGCGCGCGTCTTCGCGGTCGTCGTAGAAGTCGTTCCAGGAATCGTTGTACATGTAGCCGCCGCCGTGCCACCCGTACGGACCGTAGTAGTAGTCGTTGTCCATGGCGGCGCCGATCGCGATGCCGGCGGCGAACCCGACGATGGCGCCGGCAGCCGCGGCCTCGGCGCTGTTGTCTTCTTCCTTGATCACGACCGTCTGGGTCGTCGTTGTCGGCGGCGTCGCGTACACGACCTGCGGGTTGTATTGCGGGACGTAGACGACCTGCGGGTTCGCCGGTTCGATGACGATCACCTGCTCGCCCTTCGTCGTCGTTTTGGTCTCGACAGTTTGCTGCGGCGTGCTCTTGAGCGCGCCGCTCTTCTGCGCCTCGGCGCGCAGCCGCTGAACGCTGTTGAGGACGCCCTCGCGATCGGCCGAGAAGGCCTGGCCCAGCTCCTTCGTCCAGTCGATGTTGTCGGCCATGAAGTTCACGACCTGCGGGAACATCGTCAGGACGACGAGGCTCGGCTCGAAGCCCGCCGCCTCCGCGCCGCGCTGCAGGGCGGTGCCAGTAAGCTCGGTGTTGCGCACCAGCCAGCCGCTCAGCTCCTGGATCTTGGCGGGCTCTTTCGTCGACAGCAGCATCTGCGTGAGCAGCTGATCCGGGTAGAGCGCGACAGGCGCCAAAAGCGCATCGAGCGTCTGCGGTGACGGCTTGGCGGGCGTGGGTGCCGGCGCGGCAGTCGCCGGCTTCGCCTGGACAAGCCATGCCGCGCCACTCGAGTGCGGCCCGAGGGTCAGGACAATTCCGACGACGACACTGACAGCCGACACGGCACCTCCAATCGGCTCGACACTCGCACACCGCGTGCCCAGCGCCACCGCACCGCGTGACGCCGGTAAGTTACCACCGCTCTGTCGGTTATCGAGAGGTGTTTCGATCCCTCGATCGCGGCCGCCGGCCGGGTGGTCGGAGCGGCTCCCAAATACCGGAGGCCGGTCCGCTGGCCGTCGGACCCGTCCCAGCTCGGCAGCGATGCATGATTGTCGGCATCGAATGAATACGGCTACTCTGGAGTTATCCATGTCGAGACGTGCACTTGCGGCCGGGCTTGCGCTCGCCGTTTGCCTGAGTCATTCGCCCGCCGCAGGCGCCAGCGGGATGACGGAGTCCGCGCTGGTCGATCGCGTCGTGGAATCGACTGGCGGACCTGCCCGAGCCGCGCTGGAAGCCGCGATGCGCGCCTACGATCGCGCTCAACAGGCTGGCGTGATCGCGAATCCCGGGCTGCTCACCTTGATTGACTACACGCGGCCGTCGCTCGACCGCCGGCTGTGGGTAATCGATTTGCGGTCAGGAGCCGTGCTGTTCAACGAGCTGGTTGCGCATGGCCGCGGCAGCGGCGACAACCTGGCAACTGCGTTCTCGAACGACGACAACAGTCACATGAGCAGCGTAGGGCTCTTCGTCACGCGAGATGTGTACGTCGGCCACAACGGGTACTCGCTTCGACTCGACGGCCTCGATCCCGGGTTGAACGATCACGCCCTCTCGCGCGCGATCGTCATTCACGGCGCGCCGTACGTGAGCGAAGCCGTCGCCAGGCAGATTGGCAGGCTGGGGCGCAGCTGGGGATGTCCTGCGGTGCGCCCCGAGATCGCGCGGACCTTGATCGACACGATCAAGGGCGGGACCGCATTGTTCGCGTACGGGCCCGCCGCCTGATTTTCTCGACGCGTCGGACGCCCCCGAACGAAAACGACACTCGGATTTGGGGATTTCATCTGCGGTTCCAAAGCTCTTCGCTCGATCGCAGCGTGATGCAATCCCGAAAATCCCGGAATCCAGTAATCCCGGTGTCTTTTTCGTTCTCCAAAGTCCTCAATCCTGAGAGCGCAGCCTCTCAAGATATCTACGTTCTCTGACGTTCCCAGTGAGCGCGATCGCTTTGTCGTAGGCGCCGGCGGCCTCCGCGCGGCGATGCAGTCGGCGCAGCAGATCTGCGCGGATCGCGTGGAACAAGTAATAGCCGTCGAGATTCAACCGATCGACGATCGGCAGCGCCGCGCCGGCGCCTTCGACTTCGGCCACGGCCACCGCGCGATTCAACGCCGCGACCGGTGTCGGAGCGACGGCGATCAGCTGATCGTAGAGTTGGAGGATCTGTCGCCAGTCGGTGTCCTCGGCCGCTTCCGCGTCGCTGTGCACCGCGTTGATTGCGGCCTGAATCTGATACGGTCCTGGCGCGTTGCGCGCCAGGCACCGACGGACGAGCGCCTGGCCTTCCACGATCGCGCCGCGATCCCAGAGCGACCGATCCTGATCCGAAAGGCGCACGAGATCGCCGTCGGCTGACGTCCGCGCCGCGTGGCGTGCGTCGATGAGCAGCATCAGCGCCAACAGCCCGACGAGCTCTGGCTCGTGCGGCATCAACTGCATCAGCACGCGACCGAGCCGAATCGCCTCGGCGCAAAGGTCGCGGCGGGCGAGTGTGTCGCCGGAGCTTGCCGTGTATCCCTCGTTGAAAATCAGGTAGACGACCGCGAGGACGGCGCGAAGCCGTTCGGGGAGCTCCTCGACGTCGGGCACGCGATACGGAATCCCCGCGTCGCGGATCTTGCCCTTCGCGCGCACGAGCCGCTGCGCCATCGTCGGTTCGGGCACGAGGAACGCGCGCGCAATCTCGGCCGTCGTCAGGCCGCCCAGCAGCCGTAACGTGAGCGCCACCTGCGCGGCCGTTGCCAGCGCCGGGTGGCAGCACGTGAAGATCAGCCGCAGCCGGTCATCGTCCACGGGTCCGTCCTCCGCTGGTTCCGGCGGCGCCTGTAGCGCCAGCGCCTGCGCGTGACGGTCGTCTCGCGAAGACTCGCGCCGCAGGCGATCGATCGCGCGGTTGCGCGCGGTGGTGATGATCCACCCGGCCGGACTCGGCGGTACTCCGGACTGGGGCCACCGGGTAATCGCGATCATGAAGGCGTCCTGGACGGCTTCTTCCGCCACATGGATGTCGCCGAAGTGACGCACGAGCACCGACACCGCGCGGCCGTACTCCTCGCGGAAGACACGCTCGACGTCCGGCGTCGCGGAAGGCGTTGTCTCGGGCGTCAGGCTACGCCTCTCCCTGAAACGGCCGCACTTCGATCGGCAGCGGCAGCGCCCGCGCGAGCTTGCGCCCCCATGCGAGCGCGGCGTCGAGATCGGGAGCCTTGATCACGACGAAGCCGCCGATGTGCTCCTTGCCTTCCGTGTAAGGCCCGTCAGTCGTCAACAGGTCGCCGCCGGTCAACCGCAGCACGGTCGCCGTCTCCGGCGGATGGAGCCCG
>JBKPSY010000324.1:0-11256 GCA_046735235.1 Acidobacteriota bacterium
GGCGTGGACGTCGTGGAGTTCGGTGCGGGCGAGCCCGATTTCCCGACGCCCGACCACGTCAAGGCGGCGGCGCACGCGGCCATCGACGCCAACTTCACCAAGTACACGCCGGCGGCGGGCACCAGCGAGCTGAAGCAGGCAATCGCCACCCGCTACAAGAACCTCTACGGCATCGACTGCAAGGCCAACGAGGTCATCGTCAGCGCCGGCGGCAAGCAGGCGCTCTACGACATCGCGATCGTGCTCTTCGGCGCCGGCGACGAGGTGATCACGCACGCGCCGTACTGGCCGACGCTCACCGAGCAGGTGAAGCTCGCCGACGCGACTCCGGTGCTCGTCCACACCTACGCGGAAGAGGGCTTCAAGATCACCGCGCAGCCGATCCTCGACGCCGTGACGCCGAACACGCGCGCGGTGATCGTCAACTCGCCGTGCAATCCCACCGGCGCGCTGATGAACGAAGAAGAGATGACGCGCCTGGCCGACGGCCTCAAGGAGACGAACATCTGGGTGATCGTCGACCTCTGCTACGAGCAGCTGATCTACGAACCGGTGCCCCACAACCTGCCGAAGATCCTGTTCGATCGCATGCGCGAACGCACGATCCTCTGCGGGTCGGCCTCGAAGTCGTACTCGATGACCGGGTGGCGCTGCGGCTGGGCCGTGGGTCCGGCGGAAGTGATCTCGGCGTGCAACGCGCTTCAGAGCCACTCGACGTCGAACGCCTCATCGATCTCGCAGAAGGCGGCGTTCGCGGCCGTGACTGGCCCGCAGGGCTTCGTCGGCGAGATGGTGGCCGAGTACAAGAAGCGGCGCGACGCCCTGCATGCATGGCTGACCGCCGACCCGCGCATCAAGTGCGTGAAGCCGGACGGCGCGTTCTATCTGTTCATCGACATCTCGGCGCTGCTGTCGCCGGACGGCATTCGGACATCGGCCGAGTTCGCCGAGCGCCTGCTGCATGAGGGCCATGTCGCGCTGACGGCCGGCGAAGGCTTCGACGCGCCCGGCTTCCTGCGCATTTCCTACGCGACGTCGGTGGAGCAGTTGAAGGAAGGCACGAAGCGGATCCAGAACTTCATCCAGAAGCTGGAGCACGAGGGCAAGATTCCTGCGGTGCAGCGCGCCTAGCGACGAACGACGAGCGAAGAGTGACGAGCTGAAGCGACGAACGGGGAGCGAGGATCTCACGCCGACGAGCGGGGAACGACGAAACATGGATCTCCCGCGCTCCACGCCGTTCCGTGCTCGGAGTTCGTTGCCGTGAGCTGATCGTTCGTCGCCCGGTGTTCAGTTCGTCACCCGTCACTCGTCGCCCGTTGCTGACGCCGCGAGATGATCCCTCCCAATTTCATTACAGAGATCGAGCGCATCGTCGGCGCGGCGCACGTGCGTTCCGACCCACCCTCGCTGATCGAATACGGCACCGACGCGCTGAAGCGGGGCCATCCAGCCGATCTCGTCGTCCTGCCGGGCTCGGCCGCTGACATCAGCGCCATCGCGCGGCTTTGCCACGACCTGCGCGTGCCGCTGGTGGTGCGCGGCGCGGGGACGGGCTATTCAGGAGGCGCCGTCCCGACTCAAGGCGGCATCGTCCTCAGCGTTGAACGCCTCAATCGCATCGTCGAGATCGATGTCGAGAGCCTTCTGGCCGTCGTCCAGCCGGCCGTTATCACCGGCGACTTGCAGGCAGCCGTCGAGGCGCAGGGCCTCTTCTATCCGCCGGATCCTCAGAGCCTGAAAGAGTCGTCGATCGGCGGCAACGTCGCCGAGTGCGCCGGCGGTCCGCGCGCGTTCAAGTACGGCGTCACGAAGCGCTACGTGCTCGGCCTCGAGGCGGTACTGCCGACCGGCGAGATCATTCGCACTGGCGGCCGTACCGTGAAGAACGTCGTCGGCTACGACCTCACCCAGCTGCTGGTGGGATCGGAGGGGACCCTCGCGGTCATCACGGAAATCACGCTTCGGCTGGTGCCGAAGCCGCCGGCCGTTGCCACGCTGCGCGCGTGCTTTGCAGACGTGCGCGCCGCGGCGCGGGCAGTTGGCGCCCTGGTGGGTCGGCGTGTCGTTCCCTCGACGCTCGAACTGATGGATCGCGACTCGCTCGATACCGTGGCGGCGTACGTCGGCGAGCGTCTCCCGCCCGAGGGTACCGGGGCACTGCTGCTGATTGAAGTGGACGGCGTCCCCGCTGCAGTGGAGGCGGAGGCCGACGCGGTCGCCGCGGCCTGCCGCGACGTCGGCGCGCTCGAGGTACTGCGCGCGCGCAGCGAACAGGAACGTGAGGCGCTGTGGCGCGTGCGCCGCGAGACGTCCTATGCGCTGCGCACCATCGCGCCGCTCAAATTGAACAACGACGTCGTCGTGCCGCACGGGCGCGTCCCGGAGCTGATCGATTTGGTCGAACGGCTGCGTGCCGAATACGGCCTGCGCATCCCAAGCTTCGGCCACGCCGGCGATGGCAATATCCACGTCAACGTGATGGTGGATCCAGCGGACGCCGATGCCATGGCGCGC
Organism: Acidobacteriota bacterium; assembly: GCA_046735235.1. Classification (GTDB taxonomy): domain Bacteria; phylum Acidobacteriota; class Vicinamibacteria; order Vicinamibacterales; family JAENWD01; genus JAENWD01. The sequence continues at coordinate 2,518 of JBKPSY010000324.1, forward strand.
GCGACGAGGGCGGTCGGGGCGCTGATGGAGGGTGTTGTGGCGCTCCAAGGCTCCATCAGCGGCGAGCACGGCATCGGCTTCGCGAAGAAGGCATATATCGGCCTCGAACTTTCGGAAGACGTAATTGCGCTGATGAAGCGCGTGAAGGCCGCGTTCGATCCCCATGGCATCTTGAATCCAGGAAAGATCTTTCCGTAAACCTCTGCAGGCCTGAAGGCCTGCGCTACCGATGGCAACGCCCCGGGGCAGAACCTCAGGTCGGCCGCGCGACCGACCGCCGTAGGGCCGAACTTCAGTTCGGCCGGGTATGATGGGCTTTTCACACTAAGGAGCAGCTCGACCATGAAGCGATTGCTCGGCGGAATGTTTCTCGCGCTCGTGATTGGCGTGCCGGCCTACGCGGCGCTGAAGGCCGGCGGCGCGGCGCCAGATTTCTCGACGAAGGCCTCGCTGGCGGGCAAGGAGTTCGACTACTCCTTGAAGGCCGCGCTCGCCAAGGGCCCGGTGGTGGTCTATTTCTACCCGTCGGCGTTCACCGGCGGGTGCAACATCGAGGCGCACACGTTCGCGGAGACGAAGGACAAGTTCGACGCCGCCGGCGCGACGGTCATCGGCGTCTCGCGCGACAGCATCGCGCGGCTGAACGCGTTCTCCGCGGATCCGCAATACTGCGCGGGCAAGATCCCGGTGGCGTCCGACGCCGACGGGTCGATTGCGAAGGCGTTCGATCTCAAGAGCAATCCCGGCAAGCCGGGCCTGAAGGACTCGCGTGGCGAGGACATCGACCACGACTTCACGGAGCGGACGACGTTCGTGATCAAGCAGGACCACACGATCGCGGCGACGTTCTCGTCGGCAGACGACCAGATCACGCCTGCGCAGCACGTGGAGAAGTCGCTCGAGGCGGTGCAGCAGCTGGCAAAGAAGTAGGCCGACAGGCCGCAGGACGGCGGGGCTGAAGCCCGCCCTACTGTCCGCACACTGCCTACTGCCTACTGTCGCGCACTGCCTACCGTCTACTGATTCGTGACCAGAAGCACGCGTTCGAGATCGCGGTGGGGCTCGGGTCGGAGGAACGTCCTGAGCTTCACCGCCGACGCGTTGAAGTAGAGAACCTCTCCCAGCACGCGCGGCTTCAGCGATCCCATCTGCGACAACCGATCGAGCTGTTCGGCGTCGATGACGCACAGCACTCGCTCCGGCGAGCGCAGGTAGTCGACGACATGCTGGTCGTTCAGCAGGTCGATGTTCTTCACGCCTGTGTAGAACACCAGGTTGCGCACGAAGACGCGATACGTCGCCACGGGTTCCTGTCCCGTGCGATGCCTTAGGACAATCGTCGCCATGTCCTGGACGGGGTCGCGGCCCGCCGGCGACAATCCGTACTGCAGACCGGCCAGCGTGAGCGCGCCCGCCAGCGTGATCCCCAGCGGCACCGCGCGCGCCGTGTTCGCCACGCCGACCGCCATCGCAATGGCCGCGCTCACTCCAATCCCCACGATCGACGACAGGACGAACACCGACGGCACCATCACGACGATGCCCCGCGCGCGATAGAGCAGCACCGCCATCGTCGCCAGGAGCAGCCCGAGCACGATCGCCGGGCCCTGCAGCCACCAGTCACGTCCGCTGCGCACGCGAAGCCGTTCGCGCACCTCGCGCGCGAGCAGCAGTGCCAGCGGCGGCAAGATGGGCAGGATGTAGCGCGGCTGCTTGCCGACCGACGCGGTGAAGAACAGCAGCGGCAGGAATGCCCAGATCAGCAGCCGCGCCGTCTCTCGCGACGGGCCACGCCGCGTGCGGCCCCAACTCCAGAGCCGGGGGATTGCCGCCGCGGCGACGGGCGTCCATGGCAGCATGCCGCCGGCCACGATCGGCAGGTAGAACCAGAGCGGGCGGGGGTCGTTGTAGCGGCTCGTCGCGAACCGCTCGACGTTGTCGCCGATGAAGAAGCTGTCGAGATACGCCTTGCCGTGCACGAGCGTCATCGCGACGTACCACGGCGCGCCAATGGCGAGCGCCACGACGGCGACGAGGAGCGCCTGCGACGCCGTCAGCCGGAACCGGGCACGCTCCAGGAACCAGACCGGAATCAGCACCAGCGCCGCGACCACCAGGGCCACCGGCCCCTTCGTCAGGAAGCCAAGCCCCGCGGCGACGCCTGCGAGCAACTGCCATCGGCTCGCGCGCGGATCGTCGTCCACGGTGCCGGCGAACGCGGCCAGGATCGACAGCGTGATGAAGAAGGCGAGCGGAAGATCGGGCAGCGCGAGCCGTCCGATGGAAAAGTAGCCGAACGCGGTCGCGACGATCGCGCCCGCCAGCAGTCCCGTCGCTTCGTCGAACAGCCGGCGGCCGGCGACCAGCGTGACCAGCGCCAGGCCGATGCCGGCCAGCGCCGCCCACGCGCGTGCCTGCGCTTCGCCGACCCCGCCTGCGGCATAGCTCGAGCTGACGAGCCAGTAGAACAAGATGGGCTTCTGGAACCGGAATTCGTAGTTGTAGTGCGGCGTCAGCCAGTCGCCGCTCTCCACCATTTCACGGCCGGCTTCGGCATAGAAGCCCTCGTCCGAATCCCCGATGGCCGGACGGCCGAGGCCGGCAAAGAAGGTGACGCTGGCCAGCAGGATCAGCAGCAGAACCGAACGACGCACGGCCCTCGATTGTATAGTGCGAAAGGGAGCAAGCCGTCAGATGCCACGCACCGTCGCCGTTATCGGCGCGTCCAGCGACCATCGCAAGTTCGGGAACAAGGCTGTCCGGGCCTTCCACGCTCACGGAGACACGGTCATCCCGGTAAACCCGCACGAGCGCCTGATCGAGGGGCTCGTGGTCTACCCGTCCGTCCTGGCCATCCCCGGGACAATCGACATGGCGACGATGTACGTGCCGCCCGAGATTGGCGTGGGAATCCTGGACGAGCTCGCGCGGAAGGGAGTCGCCGAGGTGTGGCTGAACCCCGGAAGTGAATCCGACGCGCTGGTCGCCCGCGCACGGGCGCTCGGCCTCAACATCATCGAGGCCTGCAGCGTCGTCGGTATCGGAGACTCCCCGTCGCGATACTGACAACCATATTCTTGACAGCCGGTCGAGTGGTTCCTATACTCGGTTGTAGTTTTCGTCGCGCGTCCCCGGCGCCGACGTCGATCATTCCCACCCGTCTGGAGCCCGAGCGGCTCACTTCCCGCACCACAACACATGGCACCGAACAACCAGAAGCGGAATCCGTCCGCCCCCCGCGGCGGCAGCGACACCACCGACGCCCCTGACGCTCCCGTCGCGGAGGCGCCGACCACTCAACCTGAGAGCCGGTTGAACATCACCGATCTGAAGGACATGAGCATTCAGAAGCTCACCCAGATCGCCAAGGACCTCAACGTCGCCGGCGCCACCGGCATGCGCAAGCAGGATCTGATCTTCCAGATCCTCAAGGCGCAGACCGAGCAGAGCGGGTTCATCTTCTCGGAAGGCGTCCTCGAAGTGCTGCCGGACGGCTTCGGCTTCCTGCGCGCGCCCGACTACAACTACCTGCCCGGTCCCGACGACATCTACGTGTCGCCGTCACAGATTCGCAAGTTCGATCTGCAGACGGGCGACACCGTGTCGGGCCAGATCCGGCCGCCGAAGGAAGGGGAGCGCTACTTCGCGCTCATCAAGGTCGAGGCCGTCAACTTCGAGGCGCCCGACGCCGCGCGCGACAAGCTGTTCTTCGAGAACCTCACGCCGCTGTATCCGCAGGAGCGCCTCCGCCTGGAGACGACGGCGGAGAACCTGTCGGGGCGCGTGATGGACCTCATGACGCCGATCGGCAAGGGCCAGCGCGGGCTGATCGTCGCGCCGCCGCGCACGGGCAAGACGATGCTGCTGCAGAACATCGCGCAGTCGATCACCGCGAATCACCCTGAGGTGTACCTCATCGTCCTGCTGATCGACGAGCGTCCGGAAGAAGTCACCGACATGCAGCGGTCGGTGCAGGGCGAAGTGATCTCGTCGACGTTCGACGAGCCGGCGCAGCGTCACGTCCAGGTCGCAGAGATGGTGATCGAGAAGGCCAAGCGCCTCGTCGAGCACCGCAAGGACGTCGTCATCCTGCTCGACTCGATCACGCGCCTGGCGCGCGCCTACAACACCGTCATTCCGCCGTCTGGCAAGGTGCTCTCCGGCGGCCTCGACAGCAACGCACTGCAGAAGCCGAAGCGGTTCTTCGGTGCGGCGCGCAACATCGAGGAAGGCGGATCGCTCACCATCATGGCGACCGCGCTGATTGACACCGGCTCGCGCATGGACGACGTGATCTTCGAGGAGTTCAAGGGCACGGGCAACATGGAGATCCACCTGGACCGCAAGCTGGTGGACAAGCGTGTGTTCCCCGCGATCGACATCCAGAAAAGCGGCACCCGCAAGGAAGAGCTGCTGCTGGCGAAGGACGACCTGAACCGGGTCTACGTCCTCCGCAAGGTGCTCACGCCGCTATCGCCCGTCGAGGCGATGGAGCTCTTGCTCGACAAGATGGGCAAGACCAAGAGCAACGCCGACTTCCTGTCGGCGATGCAGAAAATGGGCTGAGGATTCACTCGGTCGAAACTTATTCGCTGCGTAGCGCTTCCGTCGGCTCGATGGCCGCCGCGCGTCGCGCGGGGACGTAGCTGGCGGCCATGCTGATGACGGCGAGCATCGCGCCGAGTCCGATCGCGAGCGGCAGGTTGCCGGTCACGATCCCGAACGCCGCCTGTTCGAGGGCGCGTCCAGCCAGGTAGGAAAGCGCCAGCCCGATCGCGACGCCGACGGCGGTGAGCCGCACGGCCGTCGAGCCCGTCATCTTGATCACATCCCACGACGTGGCCCCGAGGGCGACGCGAACGCCAATCTCGCGCGTCCGGCGCAGCGTGAGGAACGACATCAGGCTGTAGAGGCCGACCGACGACAGCAGCGCCGACACGCCGGCGATGATGGCGAGCGTGTTGCCGACGAATCGCAGGCCCGCCACCTTGTCGGCCACGACACCCTCGTAGGTCCTGAGTTCGACCACGGGCTGATCCGGATCGGCCGCCTGCACTGCGGCGCGGAGATTCGCGCCGAGCTCGGCAGGATCACCGACGGTTCGAATCACGAACGCGAAACTCGTCGGCGGACTCTGAGCGAAGGGCACGTAGACAACCTGATCGGGCGCGAACATCGGAATCCAATCCTGCTTCACGTCGCCGACCACGCCCACCACGGCAATGAGGGGACCGTCGGACGCCAACCGGAACCGCCGCCCGAGCGGGGAGCTGTTGGGCCAGAACTTGCGGACGAGCGCCTGACTCACCACCGCCACCAGCGGCGCCCGCTCGTCGTCCGCGGGCGTGAGCGCGCGTCCGGCCACGAGCGGCACGCGAAGGACGGCGAGCGCGTTTGGTGTGATCGGCCTCGGGACGACCCTGACGGCATTCGATTCGGTGGGGGGCACGCCTTCGGTCCAGAAGCGCGTCAGGTGATACTGCCCGCTGTATGGAAGGTCCTGGATGATGGCGGCATCGAGGACTGCGGGCGAGGTCTTGAGCTGCGCGAGCACGGTCTCGACGAACTGGCGTCGCTTGACCGGATCGCCATAGCGTGCCTCGGGCAGCGGCACGCTGCCCGTCAGCACCGACGTCGCATCGAACCCGATCGGCCCGTCCGTGGCGCGATAGAGGGCTGAGAGCATGAGCCCGGCCGTGGCGAGCAGGGCCAGCGTCAACGCGATCTGCGCCGTCGCCAGCACCGCGCGTCCACGTTGACGGCTCGCGCCGTCGCTGACGCGCGTGCCCGGGCGTAGCGTCTCGCTCACGCTGCCGCGCGCAGCGCGCCACGCTGGAATCACGGCCGCGCCGAGCGTGGCGACGAGGCCGATCAGTGCCGTCACCGCGAACGTCCGCGGTTCCACCGACATGTACACGATGCCGGGAATGAACCGGAGCGCGGCCTGCGGCAGCGCCGCACGCGCCGCATGGAGCGCCGCCCACACCAGGGGCATCGCGAGCACGACGGCCAGCGACGACAGGACCAGCGCTTCGAGCACGAGCTGCCACATCAGGCGGCCACGCCCGGCTCCGAGGGCGAGGCGCACCGCCAGCTCGCGCGATCGTTCTGTGTTTCGCGCGAGCAGCAGGTTCGCGACGTTCGCGCACGCCACCATCAGCAGCAGGAATGCCGCGACCTGGAAGACGGCGATGAATGGCGGGGTGACAGGGTCGCCGAGGCCTTCGGTGAACGGACGGACGCTGACCTGTCGTGTCGCATAGAGTTCGGGGGACAAACGCTTCTGGGCGGCCAGCAGGATCTGCAGCTGATTCTCCGCGGACTGCGCCGTTGCGCCGGGCGCGAGACGCCCGAACACCATCAAGCCGCCGTTCTTCCGCTCCGATCGCGCGTCCGGCGTGAAGGCCAGCGGCGCCCAGACGTCAGGGCCGAACGGCACTCTGAAGTCCGGAGTCATCACGCCGACGACGCGATGAGGGATGCCGTCGAGCCAGACGAGACGGCCGATGACGTCACGCGAGCCGCCAAACTGCCGCATCCAGAAGGCGTGGCTCAGGACGGCGACAGGCTCACTGGCCCGCTCGTCAGCGTCGACCAGCGTGCGCCCGAGCTCCGGCTGCGCTCCAAGGATCTCGAAGAACGCAGGCGAGACCCGAAATCCCGGAATCTGCTGCGGCGGACCGTCCTTCGTGTAGTTCGGATCCCACCAGGATGCCGCCGCGAGGCGATCCATCACGTCGCGGGTCTGTTCGCGCCACTCGATGAAGTCACCTTGCGCGACCGAGGTTCGATTGAAGATAGGCGTGTGGCCGTCGGACGCGATCATGACGGCCCGCGACACTCCGGGATACCGGAACGGCCGCAGGACCATCGCGTCGGCCAGCGCGAAGATGGTCGCGTTCGCCGCGAGCGCCACGGCGAGGACGATGACGACCGTGAGCGACAGGGCGGGATGATGCCGGACGCTGCGCCAGGCCTGCCGCAGGTCGTAGTGGAGGAGGCCGAGCATCCCCGCGCGGTCGGGCGCGGGCTCGGGAAGACGCTGAGGCATGTGGGATCTCCCTGGCAGATGAGCGGCGACCCGGTGCAGCGTGAGGCCCAATGCCTGACGCCGGTACCACCACCGGGCGCGCGACGGGCCGAAACGGGCGCATGCCGACGAGAATTCTTCCTGCAAATCGCCGAGCACGCTGTCGCGCCATTCGGGGTCACCAAATGCGAACGCGAGCAGGCGAGCGGCGATCCGCGGCGGCGTCATGGCCGTTCCAGAATCGTTTCCAGACCGGTCGAGAGACGCTGGAGCGCCACGTGCGTCGCGCGCAGGGCCTCGAGCCCTTTGGGCGTGACGGCGAAGATCCGCTTCGCCCGGCCACCACGCTCGTCGGACGGATCCTTCATGTCCGAGCGGAGGCAGCCCTTGCCTTCGAGGCGTTCGAGGGCGGTGTAGAGCGCGCCCCGCGCGATGGTGCGTCCGGTGCGCTCCTCAATGAGGCCGCGGACGGGCACGGCATAGGCGTCCTCTTTCAATTGGAGGACGGCGAGGAGGACGGCGTATTCGAAGTCACCCAGGTGTGCAGCCATGTCTACAATGCAGTCATGGTATGTCTACGTTGTAGGCAAACGCAAGGTTCCGGGAGCGGGTCGGTCAGATCGGTCAGGTCTGTCAGGTCTGTCAGGTCTGTCGGGTCGGTCGCGTCCGTCGGGTCTCTCAGGGCGGTCAGAGACGGGTCCCCGTCCATCTGTAGCGCAGGCCTTGCAACAGGGCAGTGGTCGTTGATGCTAAGGTTTTAGCATTTTATTGTCGACACGAGATCCGGACCGTGCTAGTTTCTTAGCACACCGGAGGAACACGCCCGTGGTACCACCTGTCGCACGCCGAACTGGCACCTGGTTGTTGACCCTGAGCCTGGCCGCAGCGCTGCCGCCAATCCTCGACCCGCATCCGCACGCCACGGCTGGAGCGGCCATCGCCGCCGTGCAACCGACGTCGCGGGTCCTGCTGTCCCTCGCCGATGGCCTGAAGTCCGCCAAGGCCGACGAACGCGCATCGGCCGCGCGTGAGCTCGGGCTGCGGGGCACCGACGCGGTCTCCGCGATTCCCTCGCTCGTGGCCCTGCTCGGCGACGAAGCCCTCGTCTCGTCGCTGCCGTGCGGCGACGACGGGGATGGCTGGAAGCGCTGCGGAGAGAACAGCGAGATCTTCGACTGCGCGACGTCTCCGGCACGCGAAGCGTCTCGTGCGCTGGCGCGCATCGGCCTGGCGGCGATGAAGCCGCTGGTCGACGCCTTGACCGACGTCAGCGCGACCGTGCGCCGGTACGCCGCGATTGCCATCGGGCTCGCCGACGACAAGGCCGTCGTGCGCCCCGCGCTCGTCAGCCTGCAGACGACGCTTCGAGATACGGACTGGCAGGTGCGGCGCAGCGCCGTCTGGGCGCTCGGCGAAGTGCGCGACGCCAGCCTGATGACGCCAATCGCGGGACGCCTGAAGGACGACAACGCGAGCGTGCGGCGCATGGCGGCCCACGGGCTGGGCGAGATGGAGATGGAGGATCGCCGCGCGGTCTCCGCGCTCGTCGACGCACTGGGCGATTCCGAGTGGAGCGTCCGCCGCGAGGTCGTCCACGCGCTTGGCGAGCTGCACGCGAACGAGGCCGTCGACGCGCTCGTCAAGCGCCTCGACGACGAGCATCCCGAGGTGCGGTACGCGGCGGTGTGGGCGCTCGGCGAGATCAAGGA
>JBKPSY010000325.1:0-8131 GCA_046735235.1 Acidobacteriota bacterium
GGTCCGATGTCTGAAGTCTGTCGTCTGAAGTCCCGGACTCACACCGACCAGTGCCGGGCCGCGAAATCGGCACCAGGGACGATCACGTCGAGCGGACGATGAGGCGGGTATTGCTCCAGCGCGTGGCCGTCTCGGTAGAGCCCGACCGAGAAGCTGAGAGCCTCGCCGGCCCTGAGGCCCAGGTCGGCAAACGGAACGCCCAGCTCGACGATGGTGGCCGCCGCGGCGCGCGCCAGATGGGCGGCCCGCGGACGCCAGTTGCCGGGGCTGGTCTGGTCGAGCATCCGCACCTTGATGTCGGCGCCGTCCCGCTCGACGGTCAGCCGCACTCCGGCGGGCGAGAAGAATGTGAGCCGGACCTCCCCCTTGTCAGCCAGGACGTCCTGGGCTCGCCGGGCCAGGTCGACGCGCAGGTACAAATGGTCCCGGTCGTACCCGAAGCGCACGCCTGTGACTTCCTGCCGCGAGGTCGGCGCCACCTGGTGCATTGCCCCCGCCGCGGACGACACCTCGATCTCCCCCGCCTCGACCCATTCGAAGTAGCTGGTGACCTCGCCGTCCAGCGTCGGCGTCAGCATCCCGGTGGGCGCATGCGTGATGGCCTGCGGCGGCTCGGTCGTGATGTTCGTCACGAAGAGCTCTTCAGGAACCGGCTTATCGATCAGCCGGTAGACGTTTCTGAGGTGCCGCCGGAACAGGTCATCGAACTCGAGATCGTGCTCGGACGAGTGGTCGTCGCCGTACCACCAGAACCAGTCGGAGCCCTCGGCGATGTAGAGCTCGTTCCAGGCCCGGTCGAGCGATTCCCTGGAGACGCCGGCGCCCGGCGACTCGAGGGCCTGCCGCGCGTCGGCCAGTTGCCCCCATCCGCGATGATCGTCGGGGTGGCCGATCCAGATGTAGAAGTCGGCGTTGATCCACGAGCCGGGGAAGATCGTGCTGAGCGAAGCTGTCGGCCCCTTGCACGCGTCCGCCAGGGTGACCGTCCGAATCTCGGAGTGGCTCCCGAGCGCCTGGTAGAGCGCCCGAAGGAAGGGACGGCCCTGGCCCTCGTAGTGCTCCCAGGCATTTTCGCCATCGAGGATGATCGGAATCACGGCTTCCCCGCCGCCGGTCCGCGCCGAATAGCGTCGTCCGCCTTCGACGAGACGCCCCACGAAGTCCCGTGCCGCGGCGTCGGGGCTCCAGGACGCATAGGTGAACCCGATCAAATCCGACAGCACGTGGTCCCGGAACAGGCACGCAATTTCTGCACCGCCGGACTTCACGGTGTACGGCCGGTACAGGACTTCCGGCTGCTCGAGATGCCCCGATCCGTCACGCGGTAGTCCGACGCCGAGCGTGCGGGCGAGGATCAGTTCATCAGTCGCCATCCAGGAAAAGCCCGCGCCGGCCGCCAGCGGCACCATCGCCTCTGAGACCGACCCTTCGGACGGCCAGAGGCCAGTCGGACGGACACCGAACCGCCGTTCATGGTCCGCGGCCGCGCGTTCGAGCTGCGCGCGCGCGTCCTCGGGATGCCGAAACCGGTGTCGCGGCATCCGAGACTGCGGGTGGGTGCGGAGGTAGACGTCGGTGTCGCACAGCAGCGGCAGGATCGGATGGTAGAAGGGCGACGCGGCCAGTTCCACCTGACCGCGGGCCGCCGCCGCCCGGTACTCGGGCACGACCGCGCGCAGCACGTCGAGCTCCACGGCCCGGAGCGACGCCTTGTCCTCTTCGCTGAAGCCGCTCCCCTTTTCGTGCAGGGCGACGATGCGCGGATCCGTCTCGAAGAACGGGTCGACCCATACGAGCTTCGACCAGATCTGCAGGTCGCGAAAGTCGGCGTCGGTGAACTGACGCCACGCGCCGCCGTTGGACTGATCGCGCCTGCGCAGCAGCTCCGCGTATCGCGGATAGGGGTCGATCATCCGCGCGCGCTGCGCGTGGAAGAAGTTCGCCAGCACGAACCGCTTGTCGTCGTCGGTCAGCGCAGCGGCGGCCTTGAGGCCGAGATCCAGCGTGCGGTCGCGCGCGCGGTCCTCGGCGAACTCATCGAGCTGCACCATCAGGGAGGGCACGAGATTGAACGTCATGCGGACGTCCGGGAACTCGCGCAGCAGCGCCACCATGCCGTAGTAGTCCTTGAGCGCGTGCATGCGGACCCACGGGAGGATGTGCTCGCCAGTCACCAGGTCCTGATAGAACGGCTGGTGCATGTGCCAGAGGAGGGCGACCTTCGTCATCAGGAGGCGTGTGATAGGCTTTCTGCTAGGAATCCCGCCGGCGCCGAATGTTCCGGATTATCGATCGCTATATTATCCGGGAACTCATCCTGCCCTTCCTCCTGGGGCTGGTCGTCTTCACGTTCCTGCTGATGATCCAGCCGCTCGCGGACTACAGCGAGCAGCTGATCTCGAAGGGCGTCTCGTGGACGATCGTCGTCCGCGTCCTCGTCACGCTCATCCCGCAGGCGCTGGCGATCACGATCCCCATCGCGCTCCTCATCGGCCTGCTGATCGCGTTCGGCCGCCTCTCAGCGGATCGCGAGTCGGTGGCGTTCATGGCGTGCGGCATCAGCATCTACCGCCTGCTGCGGCCGGTGCTGTTCGTGGCGGCCGTCGCATGGGCCGCGACGTCGTGGATCATGATCGACGCGCTGCCCGACGCGAACCAGTCGTTTCGCGAGATCGTGTACGGCGTCATCACCGCGCGCGCGGAGAACGAGATCAAGCCGCGCGTGTTCTTCGAGGACTTCCCCAACCAGATTCTGTACATCGGCGACGCGCCGACCACCGGCGGCTGGCGCGACGTGTTCCTCGCGGACACGTCGAAGTCCGAGGAGCCGACCGTCTTCACCGCAGCAGCCGGCCGGCTGGCCATCAACAAGGAGAAACGCACCGTCGATCTCGTGCTGAACGACGGCTCGAAGCACACCGCCAACCTCAAGGACCCGTCGAAGTACGAAGTCGCCCGCTTCGCGCAGCTCATCATCGGCCTCGATCCCAACACGGTCTTCAACTCGGGCGAGATCTCGAAGGGCGACAACGAGATGACGATCGCCGAGCTCAATCAGCGGGTCGTCGAGTTGAAGCAGCAGAAGCTGCCGGCGCACTCGCCGATCATGGCGCTGCATCGCAAGTTCTCGATCCCGGTCGCCTGCCTGGTGTTCGGCGCCATTGGCCTCGGGCTGGGACTGCAGCACGGCCGCGGCGGCAAGCTGGCGGCGTTCGTGCCAGGCATCGCGGTGGTCTTCATCTACTACGTGATCGAGTACATGGGGCGCCAGATGGCGAAGGGCCAGCTGGTCTCGCCCGCCATGGCCGTGTGGGCGCCCGATATCGTGCTGGGCGCCGGCGGCGTCGCGCTGCTCTTCTGGCGCGCGCGGTCGGCCGACAAGCCGATTCGCTTCTCGATTCCCGAATCGTGGCAGGTGTGGCGGCGGTTCACGACATCGGCCGCCGACGCCGCGGAAACGCCGGCCAGTCTGGCAGTCGCCGCAAAGCCGTCGCCTCCGACAGCCAGACGCGTGGTTCTGGTCGTCCGCGTCCCGCGGGTCGCGCTCCCGTCGTTCCGGCTGCTCGACGGCTACGTGACCAAGCTCGGAATCAAGATCGCGTCGCTGACCTTCATTGGTCTGCTCGGCATCTTCTACATCTCGACCTTCATCGACATGTCGGACAAGCTGTTCAAGGGACAGACGACCGGCTCGATGATAGTCGAGTACTTCTACTACCAGACTCCGCAGTTCGTCTTTCTCATCATCCCGCTGACGGTGCTGATCGGCTCGATGGTGACGATCGGCATCCTGACCAAGAACAGCGAGCTCGTCGTCATGCAGGCCTGCGGAATCAGCCTGTATCGCGCCGCGGTGCCGCTGGTCACGCTGGCCGCGCTTGCCAGCGGGACGATGTTCGGGCTGCAGGAGCGCGTGCTGCCCTATTCGAACCGGCGGGCGGCAGCGCTGCGGCACGTCATTCGCGGCGGCTCACCGCGCACATTCGACGTCGTCAATCGCAAGTGGCTGATCGCACGCGACGGCAGCATCTACAACTACACCTACTACGACCCGCGCCTGCGCGAGTTGAACGGGCTGTCGGTCTTTGAGTTCAATGCGAATCACGGCGGACTCAAGCGACGCGTCTACGTCGCCAATGCGACCTACGAGCCGGGATCGGGTCAGGTGTGGAGGTCGAGCGGCGGTTGGGTGCGCGAGTTCACGAACAGCATCGACTTGAAGGCGTTCGTGACGTTCCCTTCGCGCGAGCTGAAGCTCGAGGCGCCCGACTACTTCGCGACCGAGTCGCCGGACGCCGATCGCATGACCTACGGGCAGCTGCGGCAGTACATCACCTACCTCGCGCGGAGCGGGGTCAACGTGGTGCCGCAGAGCGTCGCACTCTACAAGAAGGTCTCGTTCCCCCTCGTGACGCTGATCATGACGCTCATCGCCGTGCCGTTCGCAGTCATGACGGGCCGTCGTGGCGCGCTGTACGGGATTTCCGTCGGCATCGTCCTGGCGGTCGTCTACTGGATCACGATTAACGGGTTCAGCGCGGTTGGATCCGCTGGGATGTTGCCGCCGCTGCTTGCCGCGTGGGCGCCGAACCTGCTCTTCGGCGCTGGCGCCGCGTACCTGCTGCTTACCGCGCGGACGTAGCCGTCAATCTGCCCGCGGGTCGGGCCGTAGCCACTTTTCCCACCCAGCACTCCCCCGCCGATCCCGGCGTCGCGTTCACGGTGTCGACAACGAGCAGCAGCGTGTCCACCCGGGTGAGATCGACAGCCTGCTGCCTCGTGCCGTCAACCGCGCGCATCTCGCGGAGCGGAACGACGATGCTTCGCGGTGTCGCGTCCAGATAGACGGAGCGCTCCCAGCGCAGGCCGCCGCCCTGTGGCACGCGAAGCTGCACAGACAGCCGCATCGGGCGGGCTGCCTGCAGCCTGAGCTCAAGCGCGTCAACGCCGTCGAAGTCCGCGCCAGACACCGGGAGGGCCAGCGCAGCGTATTGGCCATGCGGCACGCCATCACCCAGGCGCCACGTGAACTTCATCGCGCTGGCGCCGGCGGTTGAGACGCCAGCCGCGAGCGAGGCCTGCGAAGTCGGCGCCTTCTCGATCGTCCAGGAACGTCCGCCTGGCGAATCGGCCAGCACCCGCGCTTCCTCACGGACCTCCGGAGTGGGTACGGACCACCGGGGGCGCACGTAGATGGGATTGCTCACGATCCAAGGCACCGGTGGCGTGCCCGGCGCTCCGGGTATCCGAACTTCCACGCGGTAGGCGGCCGCACCCTCGAGAGCTCCGTGCTCGACGGTGACCGGACGGGAACCCGATTCCGCAATGATTTCGTGGCCGTTCTTGACGACCACCATGGACGCGTCGCTCATCGCCGGCGCCAGCGACGCGCTCAGGGTCACGGGGCCGTCTGCGATGACGGCGTCGCCCATCGAGGCGCGCCCGAGAGACGACGACGCAGAAAATGTCAGGCGAGCCGGACCCGCGATCCCGTCGATTGTCGTGAACGTGTGGCCCGCGCGCAGCCCGGCAAGGACGAGGGAGGCATCGGCGGATGCCGAGGTGCTCGTGCGTCGGATGGGTGTCCCCAGTTCCACGCTGACGGACAGGACCCGGAAGGTGTTCTCGTACGACGGGATCTGCAGCGAAGGACCTTCGCCGGGTTCAGCCCCCGCCCCCAGGGGCACCCGTGCATGCGCATCCGCCGCTCCAATCGCGACCATGCGGGCAGTCGCGGAGCGAACGTCCCAGCCGGCCAACGAGGCGTCAGGTCGATCGAACATCGCGACGATCGATTCCGGCCCGCGAAGCCAGTACGTCAGGAAGGCCCGCGCCAGTGTCATGCGCGACTCGTCGCGCCACTCGCTGTCGGCGTTGATCCACTCGAACCCGTCCGGCCCGACTGCCGCGTCCTTCCAACGCAACTCGGGCTTTGGCGAATCGGGATGCGCCTCGAACCCGAACCCACCCAGTCGGTGCACGTCGTCGATGACATCGCGGGCGTCGCCCGCGAGACGATATGGCGCCGGCCCGATGCCGAGCGCGACGTAGTGCCCGTCCGACGTGCTGATTTCGACCCCGTCGATGACAAGGACGCCGTCGACGTACCGCGGCGGATCGGGGACCCGCAGGCCATCGCCGTGGTCGGTCAGGATGACGAAGTCCAGGCCGGCGCGCCGCGCGGCTCGCGCCACGTCGTCAGGCGTACCGGCTCCGTCGGACCGAGTCGTATGGATGTGAATGGCGCCGCGCACGATCCGCGGGTCTGGCGCCAGCGTCAACTCGCGCGCACGGCGCGGCAACAGCATCCAGATCGTGCTGACCATCGCAACGGCGACGAGGATCGCGAGCAGGCGCCCGCGTGGCATCCCGTGGCCGGTCACTAGGGCCGCGGATGGAAGCGATCGTACACGGCGCGCAAGCGAGCTTCGAGCACGTGCGTGTAGATCTGTGTCGTGGACAAGTCGGCGTGGCCGAGCATCACCTGGATCGCGCGCAGGTCGGCGCCGCGCTCGAGCAGGTGCGTCGCGAACGAGTGCCTCAAGACGTGCGGGCTCAGGCGTTGGGCGATTCCGATCGTCCTGCCGTACCCCTTCAGCGTCTTCCAGAGACCCATCCGGGTCATCGCGGTGCCGCCGCGGGCGTTGACGAACACCCTCGGCGACGACCGCTTGTGCAGCAGCGCCGGCCGACCCTCGCGCAGGTATCGCATCAACCACGCGACGGCTTCGTCGCCGACGGGCACGAGGCGCTCCTTACCGCCCTTCCCTTTCGTCGTCAAGAAGCCGGCTTCGAGGTTCACGTCCGTGACTTTGAGCGCGACGAGCTCTGACACGCGAAGTCCGGTCGCGTAGAGCAACTCGATGAACGCGCGATCGCGAAGACCACGCGGCGTCGCGGTGTCCGGCGCGGCGAGCAGGCGATCCACGTCCTCGATGGACAGGTAGTTCGGAAGCGCCGCAAAGGTCCGCGGCGGCTGCAGGTCGTCGGCTGGATTCGCCGCGATGTGTCGGCCCAGGGCAAGAAACCTGTAGAAGCCGCGCGTCGCCGCGACGGTGCGCGCCACCGAGCGCGCGGCGAGACCGCTCGCCATGAGGTCACGGACGAATTCCTCGAGGGCCACACGATCGAGGCTCGTCAGGGGACGTTCGGTGCCCGCCGCAAAACGCGCGAGCTGCGTCAGGTCTCGTGCGTAGCTCTCGAGCGTGTTGGCCGAGAGCCGGCGCTCGATGCGCAGATGGTCCAGATACGCGTCCACCAGACTGGCCGATCGCGCGTCGAGCCGATTGGCGGATGCGGCGTCCTCCGGCGTCTCCGCCACGGCCTGGCCTCAGGACTTCTTGCGCTCGATCACGTACGCCGAGTCGACGATCTTCGCGGAGGTGCCGTCGTGCACCGCGTACGTGCTGCCGCTCTGGATGGCCGCTCCGCCGTGCTGGCCCTGCTTGTTCATCGCGTAGAAGTTCAGGTTCCACGTGACGTTCGGGCCGTGCTTCGACAGCACGCGCTTGATCGCCGCCAGCGTCGCCTCGCGCGGGTGCATGCCTTGCCGCATGTGCTCGACGACCATGTGGGCGCCCACGACCTTGATGCACTCTTCGCCGACGCCGGTGGAGCCGGCCGCGCCGATCTCGTTGTCGACGTAGAGTCCGCAGCCGATGAGCGGCGAGTCGCCGACGCGGCCCGCAATCTTGAACGCCAGGCCGCTGGTCGTCGTGATGCCCGAGAGGTCGCCCTTCGCGTCGAGCGCCAGGCAGTTGATCGTGCCCCAGGCCTTCTCGGGGTTGATCCCGAGCTCGCGCCACAGGTCTTCTCGGCTGTTGGAGGACGCCTTCGGCGGCGGCGCATAGGCCGGGACGTCATCGCGTTTCGGCGGGCCCCAGTCGTCGATGTCGCTCATCTGCTCTTTCCAGCGGAGCCACTTCTCGCGCGAGGCCTCCGTGAGCAGGTTCTCTTCCCGGAAGCCGTGCGCGACCGCGAACTTGAGCGCGCCCTCGCCGACGATCAGCACGCGCGAAGTACGCTCCATCACCAGCCGCGCGACACGCGACGGGAACTTGATGCGCTTCAGCGCGGCGACCGCGCCGGCCCCGTTGGTCGGGCCGTCCATGATCGAGCAATCGAGCTCGAC
>JBKPSY010000326.1:0-5521 GCA_046735235.1 Acidobacteriota bacterium
CGATGACCCGCGTTCGCCCCGTGCCGCGTCCGACGCCGCCGCAGGCTGCCGTCCCGTCGCAGCCGATCGTCCCCGCCGTCGTCTAGCGCGGCGCTTACCTTCGGTTGCCCGCCGGCGCCGGCACGTCGGCCCGCGCCGTCGTCACGTTGTTCATCGCGTCGAACGCGCGCAGGATGACCTGCTTGTCCGCGGTCAACTCCTGATCGAGCACCAGCTCGTACTCCTCGGCGCGTGAGTCGGCGATTCCGTCCATCGGATAGATCGGACGCCAGCGCTCGGCGTCAAGCGAGTACTCCACGCGCGCCACGGGCGAGTCGGCGTCCTTCACGGAGAACCGCACGGCGGTCTTCCCGCCGACGTTCGCCACGCTGGCGATCGTGATGGTGGGCGGAGAGTTGTCGATGTCGAACGTGTCGCTCTCGCGTTCCGCGACGAGCGCCGATCCGGGAGAGTTCGCGGACGCATCCGATGCGATGACCTTGATCACGTATGTGCCGTTCGGCACCGACGTCGTGTCCCACACCAGCAGCGCATCCGACAGGTTGCGCTTCAGCACCTTCCAGGTCGTCTCGCCCTCGCGGCGATAGAGCACGTCGTAGCTGAGGTCGTCGTCGTTCGGATCCGTGGCTTTCCAGAGGAACGTCTGAAGCCCTTTCTGGTAGCCGCGTCGGCCGAGCACCGGCGTCGGACCAATGGTGCCGGAGCGCTGAGGGAGCGGCGGGCCGTCGTAGCCGGCGATCTCGGCTTCTCCCGTCGAGAACGGCTTCTGAAAGACGGCGCCCGGAGCCTGGATCGTGATCGACGCGATCTCGGGCCGCTGATTGCGCTGCTGAAAGGCGACGGTCACCGACGTGATCATCGGACTCGGTCCGTCGGCGGTCAGATCCGCCTTCCACTGGATGTAGCGCGCCTTCGGGCTGGTGATCTGTTCGCCCTCGCCCTTGCGGTACGCCGCCGACCAGGGGCTCCAGGTCTCATCGGGCGCTGCCGTGTTGCCGGTACGCGTGTAAAGGCGGACGTCGCCGCCGTTCGGCACGGCGCCCTTCCAGCTGATCGTGCCCCAGGTGGCGATTGATTCCGCATCGCGCACGTCGGATTCGTAGCTTCCGCTCGTGGCGGTTGTCGCGCCCAGACGAAACAGCTTGCCGGGATTCGCCGTCGCGATGAGCAGCCCGCCCGAGGGCTCCGGAAGCAGCGCCGTGATCTGCTGGACGGGCGCGCGCGCCACCAGCGAGGTTTCGCTCGGCTCTCCGCTGACGCGGTAGATCTTGCCCTTGCCGCCCGTGGCGACCAGCAGACTGCCATCGCGATCCACGCTGACGTCATAGGGCGTGTCGTCCGCGGACGTCCACACCTGATCCCACACGCCGTCGGGCAGGATGCGATAGACCGCGCCCTTGCCTGACGCGCGCCCGGAGTCTCGCCCGCCGCTGCCACTCACGTTTGCCGGGACGTCGACGATCGCCATGGACGTGATCTCTGCGGTCACCGACGCGATAGGGGGTGAGCTCGTCGCCGGCATCGGCGGCGTGATTGACGGCCGCTCGTCTGAGGACTTTCCGGTCAGCGCCGCGGCATAGACCGCTCCGTTGGGGCCGGGCCTCAGCGCGCTGACTTCCTGCAGGTTCGAGTCGAGGATCAGGAAGCCGGCGCCGCTCTTGTTGACGCGGAAGACACGTCCCGGCGATTCGGTCCCGGCCATCACGTCACCCGAGGCGAGGAGCAGCAGGCTGCGAACGTGCGTCGACTTGCTCCGGAAGAACACTGCGCCCTTGCCGTCGGGAGTGACCTTGTAGATGACGCCCTTGTCGCCGGTGCCGACGAAGAGCGTCCCGTCCGGTAGGCTTGCCATCGCCCAGATGTACTTGTCCTCCGGGTCGAAGAACGGTGCGGCCTTGCCGTCGGCATCGACCTTGTAAACCCGCCCGTCGGGCGACGTGCCGACATACAGGCCGCCGTTGGGCGCGAGCGCCAGCGCATGCGCCTCGAGTTCGTTCGCGTCGAAGAACACACTCGACGCGCCCTTCACGATCTTCAGCACTCGGCCGTCGTTGCCCGAGCCCAGATACACGGTGCCATCGGGCGCGAGCACGCCGGCCCAGAGGACCGGCGATTCAGGATCGGCGACTGGTGTCAGCGCGGGACCGAGCAGCAGCCGGCCGTGCAAGTCGATCGACAGGCTCGTGGCGTCGCCTTTCAGGAAGTCGGCCAGTGTGGCGACCTCCCAGAAGCGAGCCGCAGCGGCGAATACTCCGCGGCCGCCGACCAGCACGAGGCACGCAAGAACGGGCAACAGGAGACCGAATCGTCTGGACATGGGGAACGGACGACGGGACGGGAACGGGGCGTCAGTTCCCGTCGAGCGAAAGCGTTAAGGTGCGAGCGCCGCTGACGGCGTAATCCACGGGGATGTCCCACTCGCCGATGGCGGCGGTGCGGAGGAACGAGAGGCCGCTGCTGGTGCGATCGCCGTCGAGCACGGCAAGGATCGACGGCGGCAGGCCGCCCAGCGGCTCGCCGTCCACGACCGCGCCGGCATCGTCGGCAAGCAGGCGAATGTAGAGGCGGTTGTTCTTGCGTGCCTTGTTGAAGGCCTTGACCATCTGGGCGACGCCGCGCGCCTGCATCGGCTGGCGAGTCTCGCGCTGTTCCCACTGGGCCAGGCGCGATCCGTCCGCGACGAGCAGCGTGAGGTCGCCGGTGGCGTTCACGGGAATCGCGACCTGCACAGTGTGCGTGACTTCGTCGCCGCGATAGTTGCGGACGAGCACCTTCACGGGCACCGTCGCGCCGGGACGCACCACCGTCGTGTCGACCCACACCCGCTCGAGCTCCGCCGTGCGCGGCGACTCCGACGAGACAATCGTCAGGTCGAGCCCGTCGATCTCTACCGGCTCGTAGTCGTTCGTCAGCAGGAAGGCGAGGGGACCGGCCACGTACGCCGCGGCGCCGACCGACGGCGAGTCGCCCGTGAACATGTCCTCGAAGGCGATCTCCCCGTGCTGCGCGACCAGCGCCTTGCCTTTGACCGTGAAGCTGGACGCACCGAACTCGCGCTCGTACGACTTCAGCGTGTCCACCACCCCGAGGTAGGTGAGCAGCGGCGTGAACAACTGGTCGCGGACCACGCGGAAGGTGAACTCGCGACGGGGCCCGCGATCCGTCTCGAGCGCGATATGGATCGGCAGCATCGATGGGCCGTGTCCGAGCGTGCCCGCGATCGCCGTCGCGCGATCCTGATCGATCGTGCCGATGACTTCGCCGAGCGAGGCAATCTTCGAGGACGACAGGAGGCTCGGCAGCACGACATGCACAAGTGCCCGGGTCATCGGGAACGTCGTCGGGCCCAGGTTATAGAAGGGGTGGCCGAAGGCGTAGACGCGGTCGCCAACGACATTGGTGACCGTGCCTGTGGCGCCGAGCGCCAGATCGCCGTCGATGAGGCCGACACCGAGGGCATCGCCAGGGCCGAGCTTTCCTGCCGTCGTTTCGGCAGCGCCTGTGGCGCCCGCGCCAGAGACAGGCTGGAAGCCGCTCCCGGCAAAGGAACGCGAGAGCAGGTCGGCCGTGTCGCCGGCGAAACCGCCGATCACCAGCGGGGTCGCGATCGGCTTGAGCATCGCGCCGAGCTGCGGTCCGCTCCAGCCCTCGACCTGCTCGCCGCTGAATCGCACGTCGTACTCGGATCGCGCGAAGGGCGACGTGCGCGCGAAGACGTGCTGCAGGGTCGCGGCCAGGGAGGCTGTGGTGACCGGAAGCCCGAGACGTGCGGAGGCCGTTGCCGGCCGATGCGCCTGAGCGGCCGTCGCGTCCACCATCTCGTCGAACGGCGTGATCCCTGCAATCGGCTCGCGCTGGAACTGGCCGAGCGAATACGACACGGCGCCGATCAGCCGGCCGTCGACGTAGACGGGGCTGCCGCTCATCCCGGCGATGACGCCGGTGGTCGCCAGGGGACCGCCCTCGAGCCGCGCGAGGATCAGGTTCCGGCTGGGGCCCATGATGTTGCGAAGGACGCCCAGGATATGGACCTTGAACGGCTCGACACGGTTGCCTTCGAACACGGTCCGGCCGACGCCTTCCATGCCGGCCGTGATTTCGTGGATGGGCATGACCGGCGCGACGGCGCGCGCGGGCCATACAGTGGCAGAGGCGAGAAGCAGCGCGACGAGCGCGCGACGTACAGACATCGGGGCGTTCGACCTGTCCTTTTGACGTTCGTGGGGACGAAGCCGGTCGGCTCCGTTGATCGATTATAAGCCGACCGGCGGTGGGACGACCGTGAAACCGTGTGAAATTTGACAGTCATGGCAGCGGTTTGCTACGGTCTCGGGAGTTCTCTCATGCAATCCCACGTCGCGCCCTCGGTCGTGTTCCCGGCTGTTGCCGGCGGCACGGGTGCGTACCGGGGCTGGTGGTGGTTTTACGGCATCCATCGAGGAGAGGCCTAGCACCGCGTTTCAGGACCCCAGCGAGTGACGACACGAAGCCTCTCCACCAGACGGTGGACGAGGCTTTTTCAGTTTTATGGCCCAGCTCTGTGTGACCATCGGCGCCCCCACGCTCGCAGCCCTTCGCGAGCGCCGCGATGCGGCGACACGCTACGGCGACCTGGTCGAGCTGCGCCTCGACACGCTGTCTGATCCGGATCCTGCAGGTGCGCTTCAGGGGCGCACGGGGCCGGTCGTCGTGACATGCCGTCCCACGTGGGAGGGCGGGCATTTCGCTGGGAGCGAGGAGACGCGGCTGCGCCTGCTGAAGCAGGCCTGGGATCTGGGCGCGGAGTTCGTGGACGTGGAGTGGGCCTCGCTCGCCGACGCGCCGTGGGCGCGCGGCGAACGACTCGTGCTCTCGTCGCACGACTTTCACGGTGTTCCCTACGACATGGCGGCACGCTACGCCGCGATGCACGCCGCTGAGCCTGGAGTGGTCAAGCTGGCCGTCACGGCGGCGCGGCTCACCGACACGCTGGCGCTCCTTGGCCTCAAGCCGCCGTCCAATCGCCGACAAGTGCTCCTCGCCATGGGCGCGCCCGGTCTGGTCACGCGGCTGGCCCCCGATCGCTTCGGGTCCGCCTGGACGTATGCCGGGGATGGGTGGGCGCCGGGACAGATTCCGGCCAATCGGGTCCGCCGCGAATTCCGGTTCGGCAGCATCTCGCCACGCGCCGGTCTCTATGGTGTGGTAGCGCGTCCCTCGGGGCACTCGGTGTCGCCGGCCATGCACAACCACGCGTTCGCGGCGGCCGGGCTCGACGCGCTGTACGTGCCGTTTGAAGCGGAGACCGCCGACGACTTCCTCACGTTCGCCGGCGCCATGGGCGTGCGCGGCGCCAGCGTGACGCTGCCGTTCAAGATCGACTTGCTTCACCGCGTCGAGGCCGACGAGTTGTCGCGCCGCGTCGGCGCCGTCAACACCGTGCGCCGCGACGGGCAGCGCTGGTCGGGGACGAACACCGACGTCGCGGGACTGCTGGCGCCGCTCCAGCCGCGGATGAATCTGGCCGGCGCACGTGCGACGG
>JBKPSY010000327.1:0-4789 GCA_046735235.1 Acidobacteriota bacterium
TTTCTCAGGGAAATTGCGATTGGGGTGTCCGCCCATGGGACGCCGCGCGTCCGCTATCGCACCGCTCAGCGTCGACCGCGTTCGCCGTCACGCTGGACCTGGCCCCCCAAAAGAATCCACAGATTCCAGAGATGACACAGATTTCTTGCGGATCACACTGCGATCAGACTTCAAGACAAGACACCTGGATTCTGGGATTCAAGAGATTTCTCAGGGCGGGGCCGGCCGCGAACGCGGCCGGCTGTGAAAGACAACACGAATCGTGGGGAGAGTCCTGCCCGGATCCCTCGAGACTCTCACCCACGGTTCGTGTTGTCTTCACGCGGCGGCTTTGCCGCCGACCCGCCCTGAGCAGTTGGTACGCGAATCTGCGTAATCTGCGCAATCTGTGGATTCTTTTGTTCTGAGCGCGATGGCAGTGACACCTAACGCGACACGTCCGTCACCGGACGCGGGAAGGCCCTCTGGGCCCGGGCCTCGGCGTCCCGTCGCAAGGGTCCCAGCGAGAGCCAGCGTATGAGCCAGATGCCCGGCGAAAACGCCGACCAGTACAATCTGAACTTGCGCCTGGCCTGGGCGTCGGTCGCTGTCGCCCGGGTTTCGGTGCGGAAGACCGAGTGGCTATCGCCAATCGGATCTGCCCTGAGCGTCCAGACGATCTTGACGTAGTCCGGTTCGTCGAAGATGGCGAACTCGTCCGGAGGCAACGCGCGGAACGCGACGTTGCCCTCCCACGGCCGAGTCACCGCGCCGAGGACGATCTCGCGATCCGGGATCTCAGCGAGGACGCCCCAGCCCATCGACAGGACTTGCGAGAGCAGTCCCCGAGCCTCGCTGCGGGCCTCGGGCCCGGCCCGGAGGATGAACTCTCGCGTCCTGAAGATCGCGCGAATGACGGGAGACCGCTCGAGGTCCATGTCGGCCGCGGCCTGAAAGGTAATACCGGCCGGCGCGCGGACGTACAGCCGATGGCGCTCCACGACTTCGTAGACGGGCATGAAGTGATCGAGGAGGTCTTCACGATCCCAGTGCCGAGGCGGCCGCGACCGCCCATAACGAAGCCACGTCACGGCGGCATACGTCGCGTATGCCGCGCCTGCCATGCCGAGGGCCGTCGCGGCAAGCCGCCCTGTGGATCTGAGCGCCGACGAGCGATGGGGTCTCATCGTGAGGATCGCGTCATTCCGTTCGGGACGAAGGCGCCGCCGTGCAGGAGTGCCGTCAGCACCTCGGCTGCTCGCGCATCATACGCGGCCTGCTTATCGGGCGTCAGGCTCGGGTGGTTTCGACTCGATCAGCGGCACGACTTCCTTGGGGCCGGCGATCTGGTGAAGGCGATCCAGATCCCCACAGGCGGCGTCACCACGTCGATGAAGCCCACCCCGTTCGAGTCCGCGCCGGGCCTTCGGATTGTTCGACGGCCAGTTCGGGTAGCCGGCCTTTCGTCCGTGCAGGTTGCGCCGGCGCCGTAATACGCGGCGCGAAGTTGACCGGGTCGAAATAGGCCGCGGTCGCCACGCGCTCGCCGACGGCGTCGATGCCGTCCGCGTGAAACGGCGCGAATACCGGCTGGCCCGCGGCTGGCGCGGCCCCGAGCAGCAGGGCTACGATACGGGACTATGTCGCAGCGTCGGATTTCATTCTTCGATCGGATGGCCGGCAGCCTTCTGTTGGTTCTGGGACTCGGCCTCACCGCGCTCGCGCAACAGCCGCCGGCGCCGAAGCCGCCCCCGGGATTCGGTCCGCCGACGCCCGAGCAGCAGGCGGCAACCGAGGCGGATCATAAGAACATGATGGGCCAGCTCGGCATCAGGGCGCTGCGCCCAGGGCCGAGCGGCAACGAGTCGGCGCCGAACCACGCGAACTACGACGAGTCGCTCGCGAATCCGTTTCCGAGCATCCCCGACGTCCTCACCCTGAAGAGCGGGAAGAAGGTGACGACGCCGAAGCAGTGGTGGGAGAAACGGCGTCCGGAGATCGCCGAGGACTTCGAGAGGGAAGTCATCGGGCGCATTCCGAAGAACGTGCCGAAGGTGACGTGGGACGTCACCGAGAAAGCCGACGGCGTGCTCGGCGGCATTCCGGTGACCGGCCGTGTCGTGACCGGTCACGTGGACAACTCGGCGTATCCCGACATCACCGTCGACATCCCGCTCATCGTCGTCACGCCGACGGCCGCGAAGACGCCCGTGCCGTTGATGATCATGTTCAGCTGGGGGAACCTGCAGCAGGCCATCGGCGCGGCACCGATGCCGAGATTCGGCCCGCCGCCTCCTCCGGGCGGCGACCCGCCGGGCACCGAGCAGCTCATCGCCGACGGGTGGGGCTTCGCCTTCCTGAATCCGGGCCTCGTGCAGGCCGACAACGGCGCGGGTCTCACGAAGGGCATCATCGGCCTCGTGAACAAGGGCCAGTTCAGGAAGCCCGACGACTGGGGCGCGCTGCGCGCCTGGGCGTGGGGCGCCAGCCGCGCCCTCGACTACTTCGAGACCGATCCCGGCGTGGACGCGAAGCACGTCGGCATCGACGGCGTCTCTCGCTACGGCAAGGCGGCGCTGGTGACGATGGCGTTCGACCCACGGTTTGCGATGGTGCTCGTCGGCTCGTCGGGCGAGGGCGGCGCGAAGCTGCATCGCAGGAACTTCGGCGAGGCGGTCGAAAGTCTCACCGGCAGCGGCGAGTATCACTGGATGGCCGGCAACTTCCTGAAGTACGGCGCGTCCGAAGCGACCTTCGGCAGCAAGACGCCCGGGGATCTCCCGGTGGACGCGCACGAGCTGATCGCGATGTGCGCGCCGCGGCTGACGTTCATCAGCTACGGCGTCCCGGAGAAGGGCGACGCGAAGTGGCTCGATCAGCAGGGCAGCTTCATGGCGACGGTCGCGGCGGGCCGCGTGTTCCGGCTGCTCGGCGTGAAGGACCTCGGCGTCGGCGACGACTACAGGAACGCGAAGATGCCGCCGGTGACCGAAGGGCTGCTGGACGGACAGCTCGCCTGGCGCCAGCACGACGGCGGGCACACCGACGGCCCGAACTGGAAGACGTTCATCGCCTGGGCCGACAAGAACATCGGCCACCAGGCGCCGCCGAAGTCCACGGCCGAGGCGACCGAGCACGGGCCGGCGGATCAGCCCGCGCCGCGCACCGACGCGAACTCGATGACCGCGCACGAGCAGCTCGTCGAGAAGGCGAAGCGGGGGAGGATCGACGTCTACTTTGTCGGAGACTCGATCGCGCGCCGCTGGGGCGCGACGGACTATCCGGAGCTGCTTGCGAACTGGACGCAGAACTTCTACGGGTGGAACGCTGGAGATTTCGGCTGGGGCGCCGATCGGATTGAGAACATGATCTGGCGAATCGACCACGGCGAGCTCGACGGCATCAACCCGAAGGTCATCGTGGTGCTCGCCGGCACGAACAACGTCGGCGGCACGCCGGGCGGCGACGCCAAGGTCGACGACATCACGCGCGGTCTGCGCGCGCTGGTGCAGCGGTGCCGCGACAAGGCGCCGCACGCCACGGTCGTGCTCACGGCGATCTTCCCGCGAAACGACAACATGGCGGTCATGCCCGAGATCGTCGCGATCAACAGGAACCTCGCAGCCATGGCGGACGGCAAGGCGACGAGATTTCTTGACGTGAACGCGAGCCTCGCCGACAAGGACGGCGTGCTCTTCGACGGCATGATGAACGCGCACGACAAGCTGCACCCGACGTTGAAGGGGTATCAGGTCTGGGCCGACGGTCTGAAGCCGATTCTCACGGAGCTGCTCGGCCCCCCCGCGACGACCGACGCCGCTCCGCCCCCGACCGGCGACCCCAGCGCGAAGCCGAAGCCCACGCCGAGTTCATAGCGGACTGCCTGAAAGAAAGAATCCACAGATTCCACAGATTTGTTGGTGTCCAGCTCGGCGGGGCTGATGCCCCGCCCTACTGCTTCCCGGGACGTACGTAGGCCGGGGCTTCAGCCCCGGCACAAAGAAGAAAGCGGATCTGTGAGAATCGGCGCAATCTGTGGATTCGTTCTTTCCGAGCACTGAATGACTTCTCGACGAATCGCATCGATTGACCTGCTCCGCGGGATCGTCATGGTGATCATGGCGATCGATCACACGCGCGACTTCATCAATACCGCCGCGTTTGCCTTCCGCCCCGAAGACCTCACCCAGACGACCACGGCGATCTTCCTGACGCGATGGATCACGCACATCTGCGCGCCGACGTTCATGCTGTGCGCGGGCCTCGGCGCCGGCCTGCGCCTTCAGCGCGGCGGCACGGTAGCCGAGCTCGCGCGATTCCTCTGGACGCGAGGCCTGTGGCTCGTCCTGCTGGAGTTCACCCTGGTGCGCTTCGGCTTCTTCTTCAGCCTGACGACCGGCCCGCTCTTGCTGATCGTGTTCTGGGCCCTCGGCATGAGCATGGTCGTGCTCGCGCTGCTGATCCGGCTGCCGTTTCGCGTCCTGCTCGGCGTCAGCGTCGCGATGATCGCGCTCCACAACCTGACGGACGCGGTGCCGGCGGCGGCCTTCGGATCGTTCGCATGGCTCTGGCAAATCCTCCACCAGCAGTCGCTCATCAACGCCGGCGTCGTGCTTGTCGTCGTGGCCTATCCGCTCGTCCCGTGGATTGGCGTCATGGGGGTCGGGTTCTGCCTGGCGCGCGTGTACGGCTGGTCGGATGACGAGCGCCGGCGGTTCCTGGTCGGCCTCGGGCTCGCGCTGACGGCAGCGTTCGTCCTCGTCCGCGCTCTGAACGTTTACGGCGATCCCCAGCCGTGGGCCGTGCAGCC
>JBKPSY010000328.1:0-6378 GCA_046735235.1 Acidobacteriota bacterium
CTCGAAATGCGAAGTGCTAAGTGCGAAATGCAAAGTGCAAAGTGGAGTGAGGAGTGCGGAGTGGGCAGTGCACGACGAGCCGCGTTTTCGAACCAATTGGTTGGCCATTCACTCCGGCCCTCACTTCCCACTCTCCGCTACCCACTCCACTCAGCATTTCGCACTCCGCACTTAGCACTTACACGTTCCCCTTCTTCATCTCGTCCATCAGCTGGTCCGTCGACCGCACCGTGATGGCCATGATGGTGAGCGTCGGGTTCTGGCAGGCGATCGAGACGAAGCACGAGCCGTCCATGACGTACAGGTTCTCGATGTCGTGCGTGCGGCAGAATTGGTTGAGCACCGACGTCTTCGGATCGTGGCCCATGCGCGCGATGCCGACTTCGTGGATGCCCCAGCCCGGCACGGGATTGGGCCGGTTGAACTCCTGCACGAAGCCCGCGCCCGCCGCATGCAGCATCTCGGCGGCCGTCGTCGCCATGTCCTTCATCATGGCGAACTCGTTGTCGCCGAACTTCATGCTGACCTTCAGGACCGGGATCCCGAACTTGTCGACGGTGCCCTTCGGATCGATCTCGACGTAGTTGTCGAACCGCCCGAGCGTCTCGCCGAACCCTCCGAGATACACGCCGCCCTGCGACGACGTGACGACCGCTTTCTTGTAGGCGGCGCCATATCCCGGCGCGTCGTAGTTGAAGCGGCTGTGGCCGCCGCCCTGAAAGCCGTAGCCGCGGATGAAGTCCTTCTGCTGCGGGCTCGTCAGGGTATTGCGGAAGCGGATCACGTAGATGCCGTTCGGCCGGCTTGGTCCGCCTTCGCGCGCAGGCTCTTTCGGCATGTCGAAGAACGCGCCGAACGCGCCCGCGACCGAGTGGTGATCCATCAGGTAGTGCCCGAGCGCGCCGCTCGAGTTCGCCAGGCCATTGGCGGCGTCGCGCGTCGACGAGTTGAGCAGGATGCGCGTGGACTCGAGCGCCTGCGCGCACAGCACGACGACGCGCGCGTGGATTTCCCGGACGTCGTGGGTGTTGCGATCGACGTACATGACGCCGGTGGCCTTGCTGGTCTTCGGGTCCGTCAGCACCTTCCAGACCATCGCGTTCGGGATCAGGGTGCAGTGGCCCGACTTCAAGGCGTCCGCGACGGTCGTGAACGCGGAGTTGAAATACGAGTGCGTCGTGCATCCGCGCTCGCAGGGCCCGCAGTAATGACACGCGGCGCGGCCGTTGATTGGCTTGGTGAGATTGGCGGTGCGGCCGATCGTGACGGTGTAGCCGAGCTTTGCCTTGACGCGCGTCTTCAGGCGCGTCTCCCCGCACGTCATCGGCATGCCCGGCAGGAACTGGCCGTCGGGCAGCTCGCTCACGCCCTCGGCGTCTCCCGAGATCCCGACATAGCGCTCGACGATGTCGTAGTACGGGGCCAGGTCGGCGTAGGAGAGCGGCCAGTCCTCGCCGTATCCGTCGTGCGACCTCGCCTTGAAGTCGAGGTCGCTCAGGCGATAGCTCTGCCGTCCCCAGACGTTGGTGCGGCCGCCGATCACGCGCAGCCTCCCCTGCCAGCTGAACGGCTTGTCCTCGGGCGTTGTGTACGGCTCTTCGAGATCGTTGGCGAACCAGTGCTGGTTGTATTCCATGCACGCGTAGCAGTCCTTCTGGACCGGACGCGTCTTGCGCATCAGCTCGTCGGCGCGGTCGCGATATTTCAGCTCCCACGCGGGCTTGTGCTCGGTGAAGTCCGCGTCGCCGTGCGGCTTGCCGCAGTCGACGAGCGCCACTCTCACGCCCGCCTCCGACAAGCGCTTGGCCGCCCATCCGCCCGAGGCCCCTGACCCGACCACAATCACATCGAACTTGCGCGAATCAGACGGCTGCGGCACGGGACGACCTCCGGAGATCACTATAGTCCCGTCCGTGGGTCCATGGGTCCATGGGTCCATGGGTCTGTGGGCGTTATCCGCCTTCTTCGAACCCCGGATAGAGCGTCATGCCGCCGTCGATGAAGATGCTGGTGCCGTTGATGTAGTCGGCCAGATCCGAAGCCAGGAAGACCGCCGCCCAGCCGATGTCCTGCGGCTCGCCGATGCGCTTGTAGGGCACGAGCCTCATGAGCGACGCGTACGCCTCGGGCGTGCTCCACGCCGCGGTGTTGATCGGCGTTCGCACGGCGCCAGGACAAATGCTGTTCACCCGAATCCGCAAGTGCGCGACTTCCTGCGCGATGCTCTTCATCATCAGCATCACGCCGCCTTTCGACGCGGCGTAGTTCACGTGACCCGCCCACGGGATGACCTCGTGGACCGAGCTGATGCAGATGATCTTGCCGGCGGCGACCGAGATCTCCGGGACGAGGCCGCGCCGCTTGAACTCCCTGACGGCCTCTCGCGCGCAGAGGAACTGCCCGGTCAGGTTCACGCCAATCACCAGGTTCCACTGATCGAGCGTCATCTGATCGAATGGCGCGTCGCGCTGCAACCCGGCGTTGTTGATCAGGATGTCCACCGTGCCGAGCTCGGCGCGCGCGCGGTCGAACATCGCGATGACGTCGGCTTCCTTCGACACGTCGGCCTTGTGCGCGATCGCGTGCACGCCGGAGTTGCGGATCTCCTGCGCCACCGCCTCCGCGGCTTCGTCACCCACGACGTAATTGACCATGACGTCCGCGCCAGCCCGGCCGAGTGCGAGAGCGATGGCCTGGCCGATGCCGGAGTTGGCGCCGGTGACGAGCGCCTTCTGCCCGGCGAGCACTCGCGGCGTGGCGATTGTGGGCAGCACCGGAGGGATCGTCGGACCCTGCAATCTCTCGGACATTGGCAAGAACTCCCGGTCTGAACGACCTTCCTATTGCAATGATTACGTTTACATCTGTTACACGCGCTGTTTCTCGTGTTACATTTCTCTGGAGAGGCCGCCATTATGAAGCCAGCAGCCACCTTCCGGAACTACGACGAACCGGCGCGCGATACGGTGCGCGAGTTCTACCGCCAGAACCACGCGCACCAGACGCTGGACTTCGTGCTCCAGAAGAAGGCGGACTATCTGCGCCTCGCGCGAAAGAAGATGACCGTCTGGGAAGCGCTCGACTACCTGAACACGCTCGTCGACGACAGCGATCCCGACGTCGACTTCACCCAGATCGATCACGCGCTGCAGACCGCGGAGGCCGTTCGAAACGCCGGACAGCCGCGCTGGCTGATTGCCGCGGGCCTCATCCATGATCTCGGCAAGGTGCTCTGCCTCTTCGGCGAACCGCAGTGGGCCGTCGTCGGCGACACGTTCCCGGTCGGCTGCGCATTTTCGGATCGCGCCGTGTATCCGGAGTACTTCGCGCTGAACCCCGATGCGGCGCATCCGATCTACTCCACCGAGAACGGCATCTACGAGCCGCAGTGCGGGCTCGACCACGTCCACATGTCGTGGGGACACGACGAGTACATCTTCCACGTCGTGAAGGACTGCCTGCCGATCGAGGCGCTGTACGCGCTGCGCTACCACTCGTTCTACCCGTGGCACAAGGAAGGCGCCTACCAGCATCTCGCCAACGATCGCGATCGCCAGATGCTCACGTGGGTGAAGGCGTTCAACCGATACGACCTGTACTCGAAGAGCGACGCGAAGCCGGATCTCGCGACGCTGCGTCCGTTCTACGACGATCTCATCGCCGAGTTCTTCCCGGAGCCGCTGCACTTCTGACGTGAGAGCAGGAGGGCGGGCTCCAGCCCGCCTCACAATGCGATCGAGTGTGCTATAACACCTCGAACGTCGTTCTCTTCGCTCCCGAGGGTGTCCGGTGTCCGAGTTCGAGCGTACGCGTTCAGCAGTGCCTCCCTTCGTTCCTCCCGCGCGGCCAGATGCATTCGTCCCGGATGAAGACCTTGAGGCGCCCGCGTTCACACGTGAGGGCCTTCCTGCCGGATTCCGCATGCGGCACGACGCGCACTACGTGGATCAACTGACGAGCCGGACGATCGGACCGCAAGTGCGGCTCATTCCAATCGGCGACATCGACGTTGCCAGGCCTGGAGACGCGCGCGATCTTGCGGCGCTCGTGAAGTCGATTCAGAAGCTCGGCGTGCTGCAGCCGCTGCTGGTGCGGCCGCGCGCGGGCCGCTTCGACCTCATCGCCGGCGCACGTCGCCTGGCGGCGGCTGCCGCCGCGGCGCTGACCGAAGTGCCATGCATGGTCCACCAGGTGGACGATCTCAGGGCGCGCGCGCTGGCGGAAGGCGAGAACGTCCGCGGCGGCGAGGAGCCCCAGACGCCGGCCGTGCCGCTGGCGATCGCGCCAACGGCTGCGCCAGCCAGGCCATCGCAGTCCGCGGCAGGACTTCAGGAACTGGGTCAAAGTTTCGGCGCGATCGGGTCGTGCCTGCACCTGCTCGCCGAGCGCGACACGGCGCTGCGCGATCGCGTGGCTCTCGATCTGGTACGCACGGAAGTGCATCGCGCCGGCAGGCTCGTGCAGGGCCTGCGCCTGCTCGAGCAGGATCCCACGCTGTCCGAAACGGGCGTGTCGCTCGTTTCCGCGTTCGATCAGGTCGCCGAAGGATTCCTTCCCGAGCGGCGGCTGTCTGGTGTCTCGATGACGATTGAGCCGGCCGACGGCGTGCCTCGCGTGCACGCCGACCCCGAGTGGCTCGCGGCGGGCCTGTCGGGCGCGCTCGGCGGCATGCTGGCGCTGGTGCAGACGGCGCGGAGCGCGTCGCTCACGGTGAAGATTTCGGCCTCGGCGTCCGGCTCGTCGGTGGTGCTGCAGATCGAACAAAGCGGCGTCACGGTTCCCGCATGGGCAATCGGCCGCTTCTTCGACACGGAATGGACAGACCGTCCGGGCGGGTTCCAGGCGGCCGTCGAACTCGCCGCCGCGCGCCGCGTGGCGGAACTGCATCACGGCGGCCTCGAGATCGTGGCCGGCGATCGCAGCGGCTGCAAGCTGGTGCTGGTGCTTCCGGCGGCGTAGTCCGGAGTCTGTAGTCGGCAGCCGGCAGTCCACCCCCATGCGCCTGAACGACGCGCATTGTCACTTCTTCTCGCGGCACTTCTTCGAGGTGCTTGCGCGAGACGATCCGCGCGGACGATTTCAGCCATCGCCTGCGGACGCGATGTGCGCCGAGCTCGGCTGGGACGTACCCGGCGACGCCGCGGTCCTCGCGTCTCAGTGGGTCGCCGCGCTCGATTTTCAGAAGGTCTCGCGCGCCGCGCTCATCGCCAGCGTGCCGGGCGACGAAGACTCCGTCGCAGCCGCCGTCGCCCGCGCGCCCGATCGGTTCGTCGGCTTCTTCATGGTGAACCCGCTGGCCGAAGACGCGCCTGCGCGCGTGGAGCGCGGCCTCGGCACGCTCGGCCTGCGGGCGGTGTGCCTCTTCCCCGCCATGCACCGGTATCACCTGTACGACACGCGGGCGCTCGCGGTCGTCGCGCGCGTCGCGTCCTACCCGGGCGCCGCGCTCTTCGTGCACTGCGGCGCGTTGACGGTCGGGATCCGCAAGAAGCTCGGCCTGCGCAGCCGCTTCGACGTCCGCTTCGGCAACCCGCTCGACTTGCATCAGATCGCCGTCGAATATCCGGCGCTGCCGATCATCGTCCCGCACTTCGGCGCGGGCATGCTGCGCGAAGCGCTGATGCTCGCGGACCTCTGCCCCAACCTCTATCTCGATACGTCGAGCAGCAATCACTGGATGGCGTACCACCCCGGGCTGACGCTGACCGACGTCTTCCGCCAGACGCTGCTCGTGGCGGGTCCGTCGCGGCTCCTCTTCGGGACGGATTCGTCGTTCTTTCCGCGTGGTTGGAATCGTCCCGTCTGGGACGCGCAGCTCGAGGCCTTGAGGCGCCTGTCGCTCTCCGATCAGGACCTGGCGCTGATCGCCGGCGGCAACTTCGACCGCCTGTTCCCGATCGCGTAACTCACGCACGTGTAAGGCAGGGTTTCAGCCCTGCCGATCGCGCGCCGGTGGCAGGCAAGGGGGGGCGAGGAGGGCAAGGGCGGCGAGGAGGGCAAGAGCTCTCGAGCCAACAACGCGGCAACGACGGCCGACGCGCCGGCGACGACTGACGTCCCGGCTGCGGCCTGAGTCGCACGAGGCACGAGGCACCAGGCACCGCACCTGGCAGCACGCACCAGGCACCCGGCACCAATCCCCGTTCTGTTGCCGCGACTCGCCGGGCGATGCTACACTCGGAGGTTCCGTCACAGACCGAGACGGTCGCGCTGACGTGGTGGGTGTAGTTCAGGGGTAGAACGCCTGACTGTGGCTCAGGAGGTCGCGGGTTCGAAGCCCGTCACCCACCCCAAAATACAGACTTCAGACTTCGGACTACAGACCTCGGCCTGCGGGCTACTGAGTACCGGCTGCCCTGCTACAATCGCGGCCGTACC
>JBKPSY010000329.1:0-12585 GCA_046735235.1 Acidobacteriota bacterium
GATCCACGTAATCGCCCACGGACGTGAACCGTGTAATCAACGGCTGTACGACCTTCGAGGCTCGCTGCCGATTCACATCGAGGACGAGTACGACGGCGAGTTCGGGATAGAAGAGAAATGCGCTCGGACGAACGCACTGCTGGCGCGCTTCAGGGGCGAGTGGCTGGTCCTCGCTGACAGCGATGAGTTCGTGGAGTTCCCTATCAAGCGTCCGTCATCCACCGTTCGTTGGCTCGAGTGGAGAGGCGCAACCGCCCTGGAAGCGCCGATGGTTCAACGGCTGCGCGAAGACGGCACGCTGCCGGCCCAGCCGACTGTCGGAGATCCCTTCAGCGCCTTTCCGCTGTGCATGACCGACCTCTACAATCGATTGGGCGTTCCTGCCGCGTCGATCCGGAAGTTTCCCCTGATGTTCGTGGACGAGACGACGAGGTTGACCGATGGTGGAAATCACAACCCGCCGAATCCAGGAGGCCGCGTTCTCGAGGGAACACGTGGCGTCACGCACCACTTCAAATGGCGCTCTCACGTGGTAGAGCGGCTGCGAAGCCGAGCATCGAGTCAGCACACGTGGAGGCACGAGTCCGTCGCGTATCTTGACTATTTGGAGAGGCATCAGTGGCGGCTGCCTACCGACGGCGCGTTCAGCGGGTCGCGCGCAGAGCTCATCAGGCGAGGACTGATCGCCACTCCGACATCCGCGAGATTCTGGCTGCGAGGCGTACGATCGAAAGTAGCCGCGCAGATGCGGCCGACAGCCCGGTGAGCCGGGCGCCCAACTACCTCATCGAGAACGTCTAGAAGAACACACACGCCTTCAGGCGGAATGTGTTATCTTCCCGGACCAGTACCCCCCAGCAACCTCGTAACAAGTCTCCCCCAGCCACGGTCGTTTGGTCTGTTGTGGCTGTCTGGCGCCCGCTGAACGCGACAACCGAACTCGCCCCCTCTGCGTACCGCGAAGGCAATCGGATGGGCAGCGCCATGCAGAAAGAGATAGTGCATCAGGCCTTCAGTGGCCCCGCTGATCCCGAAGTGACGGCTCTCGTCCGAGGCAAGGACGCGTGGCCGGTCTCCGAGGGAATGGCTCAGTATCTGTTCCGCTTGATACTTGCGCTGAAGCCGCGCTCCGTTCTCGAATTCGGCGCCGGTTGGTCGTCTATCGTCATCGCGCGCGCGCTATCGAAGGTGAACCAGGGCGGCCGCTTGACGTCCCTCGATAGCACCGATCGCTTCTGTGAAGCACCCTGGAAGGTGGTTCGCACCGTCCCGAACGTTGATCCCGTGCTGTCGATCTCCGATCTTCGACTCCGCGTCGGTCTCGAGGGATTGTCTTATGGGTACTCGGCGATTGCTCAAGTCGCGGCGCGACGAGGGCCGTTCGATTTCCTGTTCATCGATGCCCCGCCAGGGGTCTACGGGCGCTACGGCACCGTGTTCAGCGTCAAGCGGCACCTTGCGCCCGGTGCGGTCATCGTGCTGGACGACGCGGCCCGGAGCGGCGAAATCGCAGCGGTCAAAAAATGGGGCGTGCTACTCGGTGGCCTGGAGTGCCAGGTGCACGACACCACGTTCGCGAGAGGCATTGCCGTATTGACCGTCGAACGTGCCTTGCGCCAGACATTTCGACTACGGCCGTTTCTCCGATCGATGCTGGATCAACTTCAACTGTACCGAGAGCGGCGCCCGTGGAGCGCTGATCGCAGATGAACGTCCAGGTTTCGCTTCAAACGTTTCAGGAGAGGCGAGGTCGTTGAGCCGATGATTCGTCTCTTGTCACATATAAGTGGTGACGACGACATCATCGAGGCCTGGTGCAAGCACTACCTCGATCTCGGCATTGGTTCCATCCACGTAATCGCGCACGGACGGTGGAGGTGCAATCCGCGGCTGTACGCCCTTCGAGACTCCCTTCCGATTCACATCGAGGACGAGTACGAGGGCGAGTTTGGTATTGAAGAGAAATGTCGTCGGATGAACGCGCTGGTGGCGCGCTTCATGGGTGAGTGGGTAGTCGTCGCCGACAGCGATGAGTTCGTGGAGTTCCCTATGAAGCGCCCGTCATTTACCATCCGTTGGCTGGAATGGAGGGGTGCAACCGCCCTTGCGGCGCCAATGGTTCAGCGCCTACGGGAGGACGGCTCGCTGTGGGGCGAACCGACAATTCGAGATCCCTTCAGCGCGTTTCCCCTGTGTATGACCGACCTCTACAAGCGGCTCGGTGCGCCTGCAGCGGCGGTGTGGAAGTATCCCCTTCTGTTCGTCGACCGCAAGACGAGACTCGATGGTGGAAATCACATTCCTCCCAACGTGGGAGGCCGGGTGCTCGACTGGACGCGCGGCGTGACACACCATTTCAAATGGCGCTCTTACGTTGTGGATCGACTGCGGAAGCGGGCATCGAGCCAACACACCTGGCGCCACGAGTCCGCCGCGTATCTCGACTACTTGCAGACGCACCAATGGCGCCTACCCACTGACGGCGCATTCAGAGGCTCTCGTAGTGAGCTCATCAAGAGGGGGCTCATGGTCACACCGACCTCAGCCAGATTCTGGTTTCGAGGCGTCCTTTCAAAGGTCGCCACCGGCAGCCGACAAGGCGCGTAGGGAAACGCCGCAGAGGAGGGCACGGGAAGTCCCAACGTTGCGAAAGGCGCACGCAGCTTCGCCTTACTGACGCACCTGAAATGAGCTGACTTGCAGGACCAGGTTCGAAGGCACCCGGCTGCTTCTGCCTCAGTCGCCAGCGACGGCGTCAACGTCGCGAGCAGCACGATCCCAACTGAAGCGGCGTACAGCGCGCTCGCGGCCAGCGGCGCCGTACTGCGCGCGCAGTTCACGCGATTCGGCAAGCGCCGCCATCGCCTTCTCCAGTTCGTCGACGTCCGCGCCATCCACCAACAGGCCCGTGACGCCATCCTCGACGGCCTCTGGCACGCCCCCGCTCCGTCCCCCGATCGTTGGTTTCCCGGCGGCAGCCGCTTCGAGAAAGACCATCCCGAAGCCTTCGAAATCGACGCCGTCCGACCTGTTGGGCATCACGAAGACATCGGCCGCCGCATACCAGGCCGCCATCTCCCCGTCGCGCGCGGGGCCGGCGAAATGCACGATGTCGGTCAGGCCGAGCGCGTGGACCTCGGCGTCGAGCTGGCCTTGATGCGGGCCGTCCCCCACGATGACGTAGCGCGCGCCGGGCACGCGGGAACGGAGTCGCGCCAGCGCCTTGAGCACCATGTCGTGCCCCTTCCGCCGCTGCAGACGCCCGACGGAGAGGAACACGACGTCATCCGGCCCGGCGACCAGCGACCGCATGACCGCGCCGTCGTTCTCGGGTCGAAATCGCTCGGCGTCGACGCCGGGATACACGACGTGAATCTTTTCGTTGGGCACGCCCCATTCGCGGGTCAGCAGGCCTGCCGAGTTCCGCGAGTTGGCGATCACCGCCGTCGCACCGTGATAGACGCGCCGGGCCAGCCAGCTCAGTTCCCGGGACGTCGACGCGAAGCCCAGCTCCTCACCGTGGAGCCAGCAGACGTACGTGCCGCTGCCGCCCGCAAGAGCCATCGCCGCGCTTAGTCCTTCAGGCAGCGCACGAGCACAGTGCACGACTGCCGGCTCCTGGCGGAGCTCCCGCTTGATGGCGCGCGCGACTCGTACGTGGCGCCCAAGCGAGGAAGGCCGGACGATGCCCCAATCGGGGGCGCTCATGGACACCCGTGAAACTTCAAGGGGACCGTCGTACGGCGGCAGCGCAGGCGGGCCGGCTTGTGCCAGTACGCGTACCCGCCGGCCTGTCAGCCGGCGGTACACGTTCTCCAGGAGAGCGCCGCTGCCACCGATGGTGGGCGGGAAGACCTCGGAAACCACCAGGATGCCGGGCTTCACGAGGAGATTCTAGTCCACCAGGTTACTGCGCTCAGACCTGCGGCAGGAGGACCTAAGTCCTTCGGCTGGAAGACATTTGCGCCTGCCACTTGAGGTTGCACGCTTCTGCAAACAAGCGACGCGACGGGCCCGCGGGCTACAATTTCGGTTTCGGGGCTGCCTGATGGGGCCCGTCCGCTGGCGACGCTCTTGCTCTGATTCATAGCCCCTGAATGCCCGGTCCAGCCAAAACGGCTCTCAACTCCCGCCAGAACCTCGGCACGATCCTCCTTGCCGCCCTCTGTCTGCGTCTGATCATTCTCCTGATGACGACGCACCTGGGACTCCAGATTGTGGACGAGCAGCACTACCACGTGCTCGCCACGAACCTCGTCGAGGGCCGGGGATTCGCGTCGGCCAGCGGTCCAACCTCGCTGCGCCCTCCTGCGTATCCGGCGCTCGTCGCGGGACTCTGGACGATCACGGATTCCAGAAGTCTGCAAGTCGTGCGCGCGTTTCAGGGCCTGTTGGGGCTGGCCACTGCAGCGCTCGTGTACTGGATTGGCGCGCGTCTCTACGATGAGCGCACCGGCCTGATTGCGGCCGCGATCACCGCGTTCTACCCGGCGCTCGTGCTGGCGAACTCGGAATTCCTGACCGAGACGCTGTTCGCATTTCTGCTGACCTCCTTCGTGGCAGCGACGGTGTCGCTGCTGCAACGGCCCCGTGCAGCCGTCGCCGCCGCGGCCGGCGTGTTGCTCGGCCTCGCCGCCCTCACTCGCAGCGTCGTCTGGCCCTTCCCACTGGTGCTGGTGCCGATGGTGGCGTGGATGGCGCCGACAACGCTGGCGCGGCGAGCGGCGTGCTGCGTGCTGCTGGTGGGGGGGTTCGCGGCAGTTGTCGCCCCGTGGGCAATACGGAACACACGGTTGCAGGGCACCACGGTCGTCGTCGATACGATGGGCGGCATGAATCTGCGGATGGGCAACTACGAGTTCACGCCGCACGATCGAATCTGGGATGCCGTGTCGCTGCAGGGCGCAAAAAGTTGGATCGTCGGGATTCCTGCCCATCCTCCGGGCGGCGGAGAGTGGACCGAGGGATTGAAGGAGCGCTGGGCCCGGCAGGAGGCCGTCGCGTTCATGCGTGAGCACCCGGCCCTGACGCTCTGGCGTGCCGTGATCAAGTTCTCCGACTTCTGGGCACTCGATCGCGATTACGCCGCGGGAATCCAACGCGGGTTGTTTCATCCGCCGACCTGGGCCGCGGTTGTGGCGACCGCGGCGATGACCATGGGGTTTCCGATCGTGATCGGCCTGGCCATCCTCGGGGCGTGCCTGCGCCCGCCGGCCGACTGGCGCACTCACCTGCTACTGATCGTCCTGATCCTGTTCGTCACGGCGCTGCATAGCGTGGTGTTCGGCCACCCGCGATATCGCCTGCCGCTCATGCCGGTGCTGGCCATTTATGCCGGCGCCGCGGTGGCTTCACACGCGTGGGTCAGGCTGCGGGAAGGGTGGCGAGTGGCGTTCGTGCCGGCGGCTTTGACAGTGACGCTGGCGACGATCTGGGCCGCGCAGTTCGTCGTGCGTGACTGGCCGCTCGTGAAACAGCTGCTTGGCGGAGCGTTTTCGTGATCCGCGCGGTGCTCTTCGACGTCGACGGCACGCTCTACCATCAGCCGCCGCTCAGAGTGTTGATGGCTGGCGAGCTTGGCACCGCGCCGTGGGTGCGCCATGCCCCGTGGAACGTTCCCCGTCTATGGCGGATGCTGTCGGTCTTTCGGGACGTGCGCGAGGAGCTGCGCGCGCTCGGCCGGTCCGATGAGCCGCTGGCTCGGTTGCAGTACACGAAGGCGGCCGAGCGCGCGGAGGTTCCAGTCGGCGACATGGAGGATGCGGTCGGGGAATGGATCTACAAGCGCCCGCTCAAGTATTTGCCTCGTGTGGTCCGAGGCGGAATGGCGGACGTGCTCTCTGCCTTGGACGCGCGCGGTCTTCGGGTGGGCGCTTTCTCCGACTACCCCGTCGCCGAGAAACTGCAGGCGATGGGCCTGCGCTCGATGATGTCGCTCGAAATAGACGCCACTTCCGAGACGGTCAACGCGTTCAAGCCGCACCCCCGTGGACTCGAGGTGGCCTGCCAGCAGTGGGGCGTGGCCCCCGGTGACGTGCTCTACGTCGGCGACCGCGCGGAAGTCGACGCTCGAGGCGCCGCCGCTCTTGGAATGCCCTGTGCGATTGTCGGAGGCTCGCACACCGAGGGGACCTCACAGTGGCCTCACCGGCACCTGCGACACATGCGCGATCTCCTGGCGCTCGTCGAGAACCACGAGGACGTGCACTGATGGCTGGTGTGTTCGCGACCGTAGTTCCGTACGTGCGCATCGCGCGCGTGGACCACTGGTTCAAGAACTCGTTCATGCTCCTCGGCGTGGTGCTGGCGTTTTTCTACCAGCCGTCGCTGTTCGGCTGGGCCAGCGTGTTTCCGTTGGGCCTGGCGCTGTTGTCTACCTGCCTGGTGGCGTCGAGCAATTACGTGCTCAACGAGCTGCTCGACGGCCCCCGCGACCGGATGCACCCCGTCAAACGGCATCGGCCCGTGCCGTCGGGTCAGGTGCGGCTGTCGATTGGCTACGCGGAGTGGATCGCGCTGGCCATCGTTGGCCTCGGGCTGGCCTGGTCGCTCAACGTCGCGTTCTTCGCGTCGGCGCTCTGGCTGTGGGTGATGGGAGTGCTCTACAACGTCCCGCCAGTGCGCACGAAGGAATGGCCTTACGTGGACGTGTTGAGCGAGTCGATCAACAACCCGATCCGGCTGTTCCTCGGCTGGTTCGCGCTCATCAACGATCGCGTGCCGCCGTTGTCGCTCGCCCTGTCCTACTGGATGATCGGCGCCTTTTTCATGGCGATGAAGCGATACGCCGAGTACCGCCACATCGGCAACCCGGAGGTCGCGGCGGCGTACCGGCACTCGTTCAAGTACTACAACGAGGAGCGGCTCCTGGTATCGCTGCTGTTCTACGCCACCACGTGTGCCCTCTTTGCCGGCATCTTCATCGTCCGCTACCACCTCGAGTTGCTGCTGTTCGTGCCGTTTGCGGCGGGGCTCTTCGCGTACTACCTGCACCTGGGCATGAAGCCCGACAGCCCGACGCAGAACCCGGAGAAGCTGTACCGCGAGCATGGCTTCGTGGCGTATCTGGTCGTGTGCTTCACCGTCTTCGTGGTGCTGATGTTCACGAGCGTGCCGGTGCTCTACCAGTGGTTCAACGTGGAGTCGGCGGGCACGAGCCCGCTCTGGACGGTCGGAAAGTGATCAGCGTCGTGATCCCGGTGCGCAACGGGGCCGCCCATCTTCGCCGGTGCATGTCGAGCATCAAGGCGAACGTCCCGCCAGCGGATCGGGTCGAGATCGTGGTCGTCGACAACGGCTCGTCCGATGAGTCGGCGGAGATTGCGCGAGGCTTTGGAGCCCGCGTGATCAGCCTGCCCGATCTGAAGGTCGGCGCGTGCAGGAACGCGGGCGCCGCCGCTGCTGGAGGCGGCATTCTGGCGTTCATCGACGCGGACAACGAGATCGCGCCGGGCTGGCTGCAGACGTGCGTCAGCGCATTTCAGGACCAGCAGCTCGGGGCGGCGGGCTGCCAGTACCGAACGCCGGACGGTGCCACCTGGGTACAGAGGATTTACGACACGCTGCGCGCGAGGACGACCGAGCGCCGTGACGTCGAATGGCTGGCAGCGGGCAATCTTGCGGTCCGACGCACGGTGTTCGATCACATCGGTGGGTTCGACGAGCAGCTGGAAGCCTGCGAAGACGTACAGCTCTGCCAGTCGGTGCGACAGGCGGGTTACCGGGTCGTGAGTGAGCCGGGAATGGACAGCGTGCACCACGGCGATCCTGCCACGCTCGCGGCGCTCTTCTTCGGCGAGCTGTGGCGCGGCCGCGACAATCTGCGTGTCAGCCTCCGCGGCCCCTGGACGCTTCGAACGGTGCCGAGCATGCTGATGCCCGTCGCGGGGCTGGGCTGCCTCGCGCTGGTGGCGCTGGGTCTCGTCGCATGGCCATGGCTGGGCGGCGTGCCGGCCACCGTCGGCGTCGCGGGCCTGTTGACGATTGCGACGCTCAAGGCACTCGTCATGATTGCGCGCGGGCCGCTGACGAGCCCGGGTCAATGGGCGCAGGGGTTTCTCGTCGCGGCGACGTACGAGACGGCGCGAGCGCTGTCACTGATCAGCACGGCCACCCACCGGACCAGGCTGCGGCTTGCGCGACATGCCTGAGACCGCGGCGATCGACCGGCCCGTGCGCGTCCTCGAACTCCGCTCGGTCAATGGCACCGGCGGCGGTCCGGAGAAGACGATCCTTCGCGGCGCTGCCGAGGCAGGCCCGGGCGTAGCAGTCACCGTCTGCTACCTGCGCGACGTGCGCGATCCGGTCTTCGGCATAGACCGCCGCGCGTCGGACGCCGGAGTGGACTACGTGGAAGTGCGGGAGCGGCACTCCTTCGACACGTCAATCTGGGCCCCGCTGAAGGCGCTCGTCCGCTCACGCGCCATCGACGTCGTGCACGCGCACGAGTACAAGACCGACCTGCTGGCGTTGCTCTTGTCGCGCTCGACTGGCGCCACGCCGCTGGCGACGGCACACGGCTGGACCGGGCACAGCCGGCGCGAGCGCCTGGTGTACTACCCTGCCGACAAACGCGTGCTGGGCCGCTTTCCTGCAGTGGTGGCCGTCTCGAGCGAGGTGAAAGCCGAACTGGTCTCACACGGCTGCCGACCCGAGCGGGTGCGCGTCCTGCTGAACGGAATCGATCACCGCGCTTTCCGTCGTGATCCGGCCCGCGTGCCGGAGGCCCGTGCACGGTTCGGCGTTGCTGAAGGACACTTCACGATCGGCGCCGTGGGACGCGTCGAGCCCCAGAAGCGATTCGACCTGCTGATCGCCGCCGTCGATCGGCTCCGGAAGACGCATCCGTCGCTGCAGCTCCTCATCGCCGGCGACGGCAGCTTACGGCAGGCGCTTCAAGCCAACATTGATGCGCGCGGTCTGGGATCGACATGCCGGTTGTTGGGCCATCTCGACGATGTGCCGATGTTCCATCATGCGATCGACCTCTTTGTTCAGTCGTCCAGCTACGAAGGGACGCCAAACGCGGTGCTGGAGGCGATGGCGCTCGGCACGCCTCTCGTGGCCACAGCGGTTGGCGGCACGACGGAACTGGTGACCGACGGCCGCGAGGGCCTCGTCGTTCCTCCGAAGGACGTCGATGCGCTCGTCGTGGCGATCGAGCGTGTGTGCTCCGACACGGCCGCGGCAGCCGTTCGGGTGGCCGCCGCGCGCCGCCGCGTCGAAACCGACCTGTCGTTCGAGGGCCGGCTGCGCGCGCTCGAAGGCATCTACCGCGAGCTCGCCGCAGCCCGCCGTCCATCATGAAGGAGTTGCTGAAGCGCGTGGCGTTTGGCGCAGCCACGGTCGGCGTGGTCCCGTCGCTGCTCTCGTTCTTCCTTCGAGCGCAGGTGATCGGGCGCGATCGCGCGATCGAAGGCTCGACTCAGGCCCTCGGCCTTGTGCCGGGCCTCATGGGCCAGTACCTGCGCCGCGCCTTCCTGTCGCGCACGCTCGCCTCGTGCCACTGGACCGTGACCGTCGAGTTCGGGACGCTGTTCTCGTCTGCCGCCGCGCGCCTCGACGAGAACGTGTACGTGGGCCCGCGCTGTCACCTCGGGCTGGTCCACCTCGAGCGCGATGTCCTGGTCGGCGCCGGCGTGCACATTCCCAGCGGTGCGGCCACACACGGCACCGAGGAATCGTCCAGGCCCATTCGAGAGCAGGTGCGGCCGAAGTCGCTCGTGACCGTGGGAGCCGGCGCGTGGATTGGCAGCGGCGCCATCGTCATGGCCGACGTCGGGCACGACAGCGTCGTCGGCGCAGGGTCGGTCGTCACGCGACCCGTGCCTCCGCTGGTGATGGCCGTCGGCGCTCCTGCTCGCGTGGTCCGGGAACGAGGGCCGGCAGACGGGCCGCACGCGTGAGACTCGCCTTCCTGACGCACCGCGTCCCTTACGCGCCGAATCGCGGCGACCGGATTCGCGCGTACCAGATGCTGCGCTATTTCAAGGCACAGGGGATTCCCGTCTGCCTGGTCGCGCTCGCCCACGACGACGAAGAGGTGGCACACGCTGCGGGGTTGACCGGCCTGGTAGAAGCGCTGCACGTGGTGCGCGTGACGCGCGTGCGCAACCTCCTGAAGGCGGTGCTGGCGCTGCCGACCGAGCGGCCGTTGACACACGCGCTGCTCGACAGCGGAAAGATGCGCCCCGTGCTCGAGCAAGTCCGCCAGTGGCAGCCCGATGCGGTGCTGGCCTACTGTTCCGGGATGGCGCGATTCGCCATGGAACCTCCGCTCGACGCGCTGCCCTTCGTCCTGGACATGGTGGACGTGGACTCCTTCAAGTGGGAGGGACTGGCGAAAGCCAGCCCGGGCCCGCGGGCGTGGCTGTATCGGCGAGAAGCACGCGTGCTGCGACGTTTCGAAGCGAACGCCACTCGGGAGGCTCGTGCAACCCTTGTGGTGAGCACACGTGAGGCCGAGGCGCTGGAAAGCCTCGACCGCGCATTCGAGCCGCTGGTACTGCCGAATGGGGTGGACGTCGAGGCCTTCAGGAATGCCGAGCCGCCTTCCACGCGCCCCGAGGTGGTGTTCACCGGGGTGTTCAGTTACGGTCCCAACGAAGCGGGCGCGCTGTGGCTGATCGAGCAGGTGTGGCCGCTCGTGCGGGAGCGTCAGCCCGACGCCCATCTGACGCTGGTCGGCACCGGCCCGGGCGCCGCGCTCGAGCGTCGGGCCGCGCAGGCGGGCGTCGAGGTGACCGGTACCGTGCCTGACGTACGGCCGTACCTCTGGCGCGCCGCCGTTGCCGTCGCGCCGCTGGACACCGCGCACGGCGTGCAGAACAAGGTGCTCGAGGCCGTGGCGGCGGGGCTGCCCGCGGTCGTGACGCCCGCCGTGCACGAGGGCCTGCCAGACACCGTGCGGCCGGCCTGTCTCGTGGCGTCCGACGCGGCCGGGTATGCCGAAGCGGTTGCGCGATTGCTGGCGCTCTCGGCCGAGGAGCGGGGGGCCATGGCATCGCGCGCTTGCCTCGCTGCCCTCACCTGGGAGACGTGCCTGCAACCGCTGGCCGGCATCCTCCGTCGCGCCGCGGAGGTCCCCGCATGAAGTTGTCCCTCTACACCTTCGTCCGGAACGGCCT
The DNA here is from genome assembly GCA_046735235.1 of Acidobacteriota bacterium. Taxonomy (GTDB): domain Bacteria; phylum Acidobacteriota; class Vicinamibacteria; order Vicinamibacterales; family JAENWD01; genus JAENWD01. The sequence continues at coordinate 11,127 of JBKPSY010000329.1, forward strand.
GAAGTACGACTTCCACGTGGTCGAGATGCTGAAGCACCACCTGCCGCTCGTCGATGAGCTGATCGTCAACGAGGGCTACTCCACCGACGGCACCTTCGAGCGGATCTCGAACATCGATCCGAAGATTCAGGTGTTCCGGAGCCAGTGGGGCGAGCAGAGGAGCATGGAATGGTACTGCCAGTTCAAGAACGAAGCGCGCAAGCGATGTACCGGCGACTGGTGCGTGTACCTCGATTGCGATGAGTTCATTCCGGAATGGCAGTTCGATCCGCTGCGCCAGAGACTGGCGGACACTTCCGAGGATCTGATCGCGATCGACGTCATCAACTTCTACGCGAACTACCGCGTCTTCCTCGCCCATCCGGAGAAGATCCACTGGGCCTCTCGGAAGCTTGCCATCCATCGCAATCGGCCGGACATCGAGTTCTGGGGCGACGCGTCGAACGTCCGCGTGCGCGGCGAGAACCTGGTGTGGCCCGAGCGGCCGTACGATTTCTCCTGCCACCATTTTGGCTATGTCAGGCACGCGTCGCGGCTCCGGGAGAAGTGGCGCAGTCAGAACGCGATCTATCGAACCAGTGGGATCTCGCTGCCCATTCCGAGCTTCGTGTTCGACCTGTTTCCGCATCGCTGGGACGATCCGGCCTTCTTCGATGACCTGGAAATCTACGACGGTCCGTACATCGCGGCAGTGACGGAGAACCCTCAGGAATTCGTGCGGGACGGCATGCGGACGTATGAAGCGCTGAAACGCCGGGGAGCAGGACCGCGATGAGCCTCTCGACCACGGCAACGGCGCCACGTCGGTTCGCGGACCTCCTGACGGCCGCCAGTCGCGTTCGCTACATCCTGTGGCGGCTCGTGGGCTGGCCCGCCGCTGTCGTCGTTCGCTTGCGTGACGGGTTGCGGATCACCATGCGGCGATTCCCGAGAACGACGGACTACGGCGTCGCGTACGAGATCTTCTACCATCGCGTCTATGAGCATCCGTGGCTGCCCGCGACGGCGACGACGATCGTCGACCTTGGCGGCAACGTCGGATACAGCATGCTCTGGTGGTCGAAGCAGTACCCCGACGCACGTATCGCGGTGTACGAACCGATGCCCGAGCAGGCGGACCTGATAGCGGTCCACGTGCGACTGAACGGCCTCGCCTCTCGCGTGACGATCCACGCGGCAGCCGTGGGCGTCCGCTCTGGTGAGGCAATCCTGATTCCTTCGGGCGCTCGATCAGTACTTCGCAGCGCTGGAGATGGGATCCGGGTCCCCGTGGTTGACCTGCTCGATGAATTGGCTGGCGTGCCGATTGACGTTCTCAAGATTGACATCGAAGGCAGTGAGCATCCACTGCTGGCAGACGACCGGTTTCGCACGTTGCGAGTCGGTGTTCTGGTGATGGAGTGGCACGACACGGCGGCTGTCCCACAAGCTCGTCTGGCCTGTAAGGCGCTGTTGGAAG
>JBKPSY010000330.1:0-10853 GCA_046735235.1 Acidobacteriota bacterium
CGGCGGTCATCGTCGTCTTCGGCTTTTCCTTGATGACCTTGCCGCCATCCACTGGCGAGGCTGGAGCCGGCGACACCGATTCCTGCGCGGCTGCGCGCGTGCTGCCGGCGGACACCAGCATTGTCATCGCTATCGCAGTCACCATTCCAATACGCTTCATCAAGAATCCTCCCTCTCCGTAGGCGGCACATTCTAGGAGGGAGGTGTGACAGTGATGTAAAGGCCGAGTCGGAGACCCTTCGGCGGGGCGTCGAGGTCCACGCTGTCTCGATCGCGCTCAGCCCCGCGACGTCACCCTACCGCGGCTCGTGCAAGACGAGGACAGGAGTGAGGCAAGGCGCGGGGACGGGCTCGGAATCGGCCCACGGCGCCCCTTCCGCCCGGGTGGGCGGAAGGGTGGGACTGGAAACTACTGCTTGTCGAACACGGCCGTGCTGGTGGACTTCTTGCCCTTCGCATCGGTCGAGTGAGACGTGACAGTGCGGTGCATGCCATCGGCGGTGACGGCGATGCGGCCGGTGATGTCGACCTTGCCGGCGTTCTTGACGGTGAAGTTCATCAGGTTGCCGTTGACCCGCGTGTACGACCGCATGTCGGAGTTCGGGTCGCCGGTGACCGCGTAGTCCTTGCCGTCGAACTTGCCGGTCCACTCGCTGTGCGTCGCGGCGCCTTTGCTGTCGAGGCCGTCGATGGTCACCTTCACGGCGTCACCGGCCACCTCGTACATCACAGTCGTGTTCTTTGCCGAGCCCTGAGCGAACTTCGACTTCGCGTCGTTCAGCTTCCACGTGCCCATAGTGGCGTCCGCGGCGAGCGCTGCCGCACCGCCGATGAGAGAGAGCGCCAGCGTCATTCCGATAGTTCTGATTGCTGATTTCATGTCTGCTCCTGGATACGTCGGAGACAGAGGTCTCCGAGTACCTGAGCGTAGGCGGTCGGAACGGTTGCGCGCTGTACCATTCGGCACAGCGGAGATCGCCAGTCAACTTGCAGGAGACGGCTTGATGAATCAGGTTCACGATGGTGCCCGCCGCATCCACGACCCGGTCGGGGTGCAGCGAAGACAGATGGTTGCTCGTCAACGCCGTCGGCACGTCACCGCGCACGAAGGCGGTCAACCCGTGAGCGCTCAGCGAGCGGGATTGATGCTCAGCGCTCGCTCGCGCGTCAGCGTCACCTCGATGCGATCGCCTACATGCAGGCCGTCGAGGAGTTTCTTGTCCTGCACGACGTGCATCATCTTTCGCCCGTCGCTCGTGCGGTAGGTGACGGTGAGGCCCTGCGAGTCGATCTCCTCGATCCTCACCAGCGCCCGCAACTGGTGGATGACGTCGCTGTTGGTTTGTTTCGCCTCGTCGGTCGAGTCGCGGACGTCCTCGAGTTTGGCGTCGCGACGAACCTGCACGACCACCGATTCGAGGTAGCGAACCGTGACGACATCCCGGACCTTCAGAGTATCGAACGCCTTGATCGAGGGGTCGACATAGACGCTGAGGATCGTATTGCCGTCGCCCCGCAGCGTCACGACGCGAATGGACTTCTCGACTTTCTCAACCGTCGCCCTGGTCGTGGATTCGCGGGTCACGACGTTTGGAGCTTGCGTAAAAACAACAGCGGCCTGCAATGGAAGGGTAACCACCAGTGCGGCGCAAAGCGTGTTCAACATGACCACCTCGGCTGCTATGCTACCGCCGTTTGCTTGCGCGGATGGCCACCCGCACGATGGCGAGCCTGTGGGGGCCGTCTCTGACACCGTTCCGGATTGAATCGATTTGATCCATCGCACAGACTGAGAGGACCTCATGGATCTCTCCGACGTCCGGTTTGCCTGGCGGCTCTGGAGGCGGCATCCGATGACCTTGGCCGTGACAACGCTGTCACTGGGTCTCGGCGTCGGCGCTACCACGGTGATGTACAGCCTGCTGAGCCGGGTGACGCACTACGAGGTCGGCTTCGCCAACGAGGATCGCCTTGTTGTCTTCTCAAACACCAGCCGGGAATCCGGCGAACAACCTCCGACCTACCCCATCGTCCAGGCCCTGTTGAAAAGTGGAAAGTCGTTCGAGGCGTTCGGGCTGCATCAACCGGCCGGAATTCCGGTCACCATCTCTGGTGCTGGCGAAACGAGGCGGGTCGAGCAGAGTCCCGTCGACGTCAACGGGTTGTCTATCGGGGGCGTCGCGCCGATTCTCGGGCGCACCTACCGTCTCGATGACTTCAATGACGTCGTGAAGCAGAAGGAAGCCCGGGGGGTGGTCATCAGCTACGCCACCTGGCAGCGGCAGTTCAACGGTGCGCCAGACGTGATCGGTCGGACGCTCCGGGTCGACGCCGAGCCGCGCACGGTGATCGGCGTCATGCCGAAGGGATTTCAGCTGTCGCCCTGGCTGGACGACATCGCGTTCTGGGCCGCCACCGATCTCCGGCCAATCCCGGAGGCGCGGTGGCTGACCGCGATCGGGCGGTTGAAGCCAGGAGTATCAGCCAAGGCGGCAGAAGCGGAGGCCGTCGCCGTGAGCCGACAGGTGCTGCAGGCGCAAGGCCAGAAAGTCGACGACGTCGGTGCCCGCGTGGTGCCGGTCCGCGACTGGATGTTTGGCGACACCAGGAACACTCTGGCCTTCCTGCTCGGCACCGTCAGCTTCGTGCTGCTCATCGGCTGCGCCAACGTCGCAAATTTGCTGTTGGCCTCTGGCGCCGCCAGGCAGAAGGAGTTCGCATTGCGAGCCGCAACTGGCGCAGGCCGGGGGCGGCTGGTGCAGCAGCTGCTCACGGAGAATCTTCTGCTGGCGCTCCTTGGTGGCGTGTTCGGCGTCCTGCTCGCGCTGGGCGGGACGCAGCTGTTTCCTCTGATCGTGCCGGCGGAGTTTCCGCATCTGCTGCGCAATCTTTCGATCGACGCCCGTGTGCTCGCGTTCGCGGTTGGGATCTCGACTCTCTCGAGCCTGGTCTTCGGGCTGGTGCCAGCGCTGCGGGCATCGCGCGTGAACCTGATCGACGCCATGAAGGAGGGCGGCCGGACGGCCGGCAGCGTCCGGCGAGGTGGTCGCAACGCGCTCCTGGTCGCGGAAGTGTCGTTGGCGATGGTCCTGCTCGTGGGCGCGGGCCTGCTCCTGCGCGGACTGATGGCAGAGGAGCGGAAGCTGCCAGGGTTTGATCCAGAACGACTCCTCACCAGTCACGTTCTGCTGGCCGGACCCAGGTACTTCAGCAAAACGCCGCACGACACGAACCTCGTCACTCCTCAGGTCGAAGTGTTCTACGACCAGCTCGTGGAGCGCGTGCGGGCGATGCCCGGCGTCACACGGGCCGGCATCATCAGCCGGCTTCCGATGAACGTCTGGATGCACGGGTTCACGATCGTCGGAAAGCCTCAACCGTCCGATGGCCATCGACTGATGGCCGATTTCACGGAGGTGGACCCGCAAGCCCTGGAGACGCTCGGGATCCGGGTGATGCGTGGCCGCGGAATCGAAACACAGGACGTAGCGTCGGCGCCCTGGGTCGCCGTGGTCAACAAGAGCTTCGCGGACCGCCATTTCGCTGGGCAGAATCCTCTCGGCCAGGCCGTGCAAGTGTGGATCGGTTGGGGAGGCCAGCCGGGGACGATAGAAGAGCCACAGCCGAGACAGATTGTCGGAGTGGTCGCCGACGTGGCGTATCCAGGTTACTTCCCCGAGACGCCAGCCGTGATGTACGTCCCTTTCCAGCAGCACCTGCGTGAGTACGGCAGCGAAGACGAGTGGTTGCACACAGGCAAGACGCTCGTCGTGCGGACGGCCGTCGATCCGTCGGCGCTCGTGCGCCCGATCAGCGACGCCGTCGGACGGATTGACAAGGACCAGACGGCGACCGACTTCAAGACGATGAAGGCACAAGTCGCCAGCTCCCCGTCGGTGGCGAACGGCCGATTCCTGTCGTCGTTGTTTGGCGTGTTCGGTGGTCTCGCCATTCTGCTGGCGCTGATCGGGATTTACGGAGTCGTCGCATGGGTGGTCGGCCAGCGCACGCTCGAAGTGGGCATTCGAGTGGCGATCGGTGCGCGCTCGGATCAAGTGGCGCGCATGCTGCTCATTCAGTCGCTGTGGCCGGTTCTGCTCGGCGTTGCGATTGGCGTGGTTGGCGGGGTTGGTTTAGGTCGGCTGCTGAATAGCATGTTCTGGGAGATGACGTCGCCGGAGCCGACCGTGCTTGCCGCCATTGCTGTGGGCATGCTGATGGTTGCGGTCGCAGCTGCCGTGACACCTATTCGTCGGGTGCTCCGGCTGGATCCGCAGTTCCTGCTGCGGAATGATTGACGCCAGTTCAGAAAGTAGAGACGGCGACCGCCGATTTGCGGGGCGAAGCGGCGCGCACAGCGAGACCTGCGCGATGGGCGCTCAATCGCCCAGGCAAGTCCCAACGGCGCGTGCCGCTTCGATCCAGGGGTGATCGATTGGGACGGGTTTCCGCTGACCGGCGACCTGCTCGAGTGGAACGGGCACGGTACCGTCGCCCTGAGCCGCCACCATGACGCCGAAAATGCGCTCCTCGATCAGGTCGGCGCAGGCCGTGCCGAGCCGTGTGGCCAGCAGCCGATCCACGGCGGAGGGCGTGCCCCCACGCTGCACGTAGCCGAGGATGCTCACGCGGCATTCGAGCCCGGTCAGCCGCTCCAGCTCGTGGGACAGCCGCAGCGTGTTCCCCGCGTGATGCTGGTCGAGCTCGGCCAGCTCCGCGCGCGTCCGCTCCAGCGTCGCCTCGCTCTGCGCGCGCGCCTTCCGTGCCTTCGCGCGACGAAACCGATCGGCGTATTCCTGCGAGAGCGCGCCCTCGGCGATGGCGACGATGCTGAACTTGAGGCCGACCTGGCTGCGACGTCGGATCGCCTTGGCCACCTGCTTCACGCTGTAGGGAATCTCGGGGATCAAGATCACGTCGGCGCCCCCCGCGATCCCGGCACCGAGCGTCAGCCAGCCCACGCGGTGGCCCATGAGCTCCACGATGATGATGCGGTGATGGCTGTGCGCGGTGCTATGCAGCCGATCGACCGCATCGGTGGCGACTCCGAGGGCGGTGTTGAAGCCGACGCTCGCGTCGGTCAGGACCACGTCGTTGTCGATGGTCTTCGGCAGGGTGATGACGGGAAGGCCCTTCTCGACGAGACGGATGGCGTTGCGCTGCGTGCCGTCTCCGCCGATGCAGACGATCGCGTCGAGGCGGTTCCGCGCGCAGTTGGCGAGTACCCGGTCGCGCAGGTCTCGCACGCGCCCGCCCCCCTCCATGCGATGCGGCTTGACGCGGCTCGTGCCGAGCACCGTGCCGCCGACCGTGAGGATGCCCGCCATCGAGTGTCGATCGAGCGGGAGCATCCGGTTTTCGATGAGCCCGAGAAAACCGTCCCGGATGCCGACCACGTCCACGCCGCGCCCCAGCACCGCTTTGCCTACCCCTCGAATTGCCGCGTTCAGGCCGGGGCAGTCGCCGCCTGCGGTCAGGATGCCGATCCGCTTGACACGCTTCATGGGCTCCACGCCTCCCACGACCTGTTCGCGGCGCTCACCTCGCAGGAGCCGAGGCGAGTGCCGCGGAAGACGTACATGTGGAGAAGATTATAGGGGGCGCGCTGGACGTCCCGGCCTTTCAACCAAGAAATATGACTGTGTCGTTTCCACACGACGGCGGGAGGTCCGCGTTCGCTCGCGTGAATTGCGCCGTTGGGGAATTTGTCGGCCCGATGACTGGACAGGATCTGATGCGTCGCCTAGGATGCCGATCTAGATGAGCGGATGACGCCATGAGATTTTCGTGGGTGCTCGGACTAATGCTGACAGCTTCCTGCGGCGGGAGAAGCGCGGGGTATTCCCCAGCCCCCAGCCCGATCCCAACACCGAACTCTACTGGCTTGCAGGTCGTGTTCGTCACGTATGTCGGGAACCAGAATCACTGGACCGACCCAGCAACACAAGGCCCGGCACTCGTCGCTCGCGACAATGCCTTCTGGAACACCGCGCGTGCGAGTTGGGGCGAGATCTCTCTGAGCGGGACGACCTACCCGACGTGGGTCGACTCAACACAGTCGATGTCTGGCGGGTGCAGCCTCGGCCAAATCTCTCAGGATGTGATCACAGCTTACGGGGGATTGCCGCCATCGAACACGATCCGCATGGTTGTGTTGCCTCCCGGCACGCCCTGTAACTCCCAGGCATCGGGTTCGATCCCACGCGGTGGCAGCGCGACGATCTACACCGTCGGGGGCGCGTACCTGGAACATGAAACCGGCCATGCGTTCGGGCTCGCCCACTACCCGGCCTATCACTGCTCATCGACGGGCTGCAATATCCAGGCACAGGGGCCGTATACGGTCATGGGTGACGGCACGCATGGCGACGCGCTGAACGTGCCGGAACGCATCCAGCTTGCCGTGTATTCCTCGACGTTTCAGCTAGCCACCGTGACGACCTCGCAAGACGTGACTCTGCAAGTTGCGGACACGATGACGCCCGGGATCAAGGGCGTGCAGGTACAGACCGCAGACAGCACGCATACGCTCTACGTGGAGCGCCGCAGCGGTGATTACGCTTCAAACGGGGTGATTCTCTGGGGGTATCCCCAAGGCGCCTTGCTCGATCTGGACCGCGCCACGACGACCGACCGATGGATGATGAAGGTCGGAGAAGTCTATCGCGATAGCACGTACGTCTGCGTCACCCTGCTTGGGCAGGACACACTGACCGCCAGGGTGCATGTGGACGTGCCGTGTTCCGGTGTCACACCGGCAGTCCTATCGGCTCCGACCGGATTTCGTGTTCTCTCCACCATCCTGGCTCGGGTCCCGCCGACTGGTTCCGAGTGATCCCGTCAGGCAACTGCTCATCGCGTCCTGCGTAACGGCCTCGCCAGGAGTCGACTGCAACACGCCCATCCATCCACGAGAGATAGCCGGCACAACCAACAGATTGAGCTGGCCGACTCCGGCAACGACACCGGCTTTCTGGTCGAGTGGGGGCGAGAGTGGTCTGACGCTCCGTGAAGCACCGGAGCTGAGCACCGTGATCGGCAGGATCCGGGCGGCAGAATGAGTTTCCGTGAGCCAACAGGCTCAAAGACGGGATCAGTCGTCGCCATCGGCTGCGACGCCAGTGGCGGCGCGCCGCGAGACTGCCGGCTTTCTCAGGAAATCCGCGAAGGAGTGGTGAGCCCGGTAGGAATCGAAGCTACACCAACACATTAAGAGAACGGGTGGCCGATATCCAGCCACGTTCAAGCAGCTTCGGTCCCTTGCGGATGACCCTGCTGCAGGGGATCGTCTTCCCATCGGGAGAGGCTGGCCACGTTAACTGACGACTGGTTCAAACTTGGCCACGTCGCGCCAGCGCAGCGCCTTGAGCCGGTCACGTCCGCGCAGCCGCTGTGGCGTGTCGTCGGGGCGACCACGGGACCTCAGATCCGTTCAGGATGTAGATGCCGCAGCCGACTTGCGATTTCGCTGCAGTGCAATTGTGAACAGATCGGCGGGCAGCATCCGAGTAGTCTGAGCCGTAAGCTCTGCCAAGCTCATTAGTAACAAGGTACTGGCACCGCGCCGCGCCGCATTTCATCCCACTCGATAAGTACACGAGCCGCAGCGGCAGGACCCGCAGGCGGGCCGCTCAATGTTCGAAAGTCTGAAGCTGGAGAAACAACAATGCGAATGAGAAGGACTTCGGGGCTGCTGACGGCCATCCTGGTTGGATTGTCAGTCGCCGGCGCTACACCCGCGGCGGCACAGAGCCAGTTCGTGCAAGTTGACTACATGAAGGTCGCTCCCGGGCAGGACGATGCGTACCTGCAGGTCGAGCAGAAGATGTGGAAGCCGATCCACCAGGCCAGGGTGAAGGCGGGCAACGCCGTCGCGTGGTACCTCTACCGGGTCGTGTCGCCCAGCGGTTCGCAGGTCGATCACAACTACGCGACCGTGGCCGTCTACAGCAGTTTCGAGGCGATGGAGAATCCCTACCCGAACGAACTGTTCGCCAAGGTCGTGCCCGCGCAGGGCATGCCTGAGTTCAACAGGAAGACGCTCGCGGCGCGCGACCTTGTGCGCTCCGAGACGTGGGAAACACTGGACGCCACGCCCGACACACCGCTCGCCAAGCCGGCGCCCTTCCTGATCGTCGAGTACATGAAAGTGCCCTCTGGCGGTGACGCAAACTACCTTGAGACCGAGAAGGTCTGGAAGAGGCTGCACGACGTGCGAATCAAGGACGGGACGCTGCTCAACTGGGGCCTCTACGGCCGCATCCTGCCCGGGGGAAGCGACTATCCATATGGCTACGCGACGGTCAACGGGTACGGTCACTTCAAGGACATCGTGGGCCTCGACTTCCCCGGCCTCGTACAGAAAGCGGGGATCGGCATGAGCGTCAACGAGCTGGGAGACCGGACAGGGAAGGCGAGAAACCTCGTGCGAGGCGAGGTATGGGAGCTCGTCGACTACGTGCAGGCGCCGCCGAAATCCTGAACGGCAGGGTCGTGGCGTGAGCAGGGCCGCAGCGATGCGGCCCTTGCCTTGTACGCCACTCGTTAGCCGCGCAGTTGATCGAGCAGATCAGCGAACAATCGCCGCGCGGTCCGCGCCTGGCGTCGTTGCTCGATCGCGCAGCGTCAGTAGAAGCCGTGAATTGTCCGCGAGCGGCGAATAGCTTCGATACCCGCTGGCACGTTGCGAGTCAAGGCAGGCCCTTGAGAGCTGGTGAGCCCGATAGGAATCGTGCCCGCTCGCGGCGAGCGCCAGCGAGCCGCGGCGTACCTGATGACTGGCGCAGAAGCGCGGTAGCGAGCGGACTGCGATGGCTTCCGAAGGTCGAAACGACTGTTAAGGCAATCCCAAGGCTCGGCGGGCCAGTGCGTAATCCCCTTTGATTGCGAGCGCCCGCTCGAACATCGTGATAGCTTCCTGCTGCCGACCTAACCTGCGGAGCATAACCCCCATGTTGTAGTACGCCTGAAAGTCGTCCGGCTTGAGGCGCACTACCGCCTGGTACTGCTCGACTGCTTCCTCCGCCCGTCCCTGGTTCGCCAGCCAATTGCCGAGGTCGTGGTGAGGCATCCAGCTGTCGGGGTCGCACCTCAGCACCTCCTGCCACAGAGTCTCCGTGTCGTTGTAGATGCGGGTTTGCGCGTAGGTCAACGTTCCCAGGCCCGCCAACAGCACTAGCGTGACCGCAGTGACCACGATCCGCGGCATTCTGCGTTGCGCCCGGGCGGCGAGCCAAGCACCCAAGCCCGCGGCGGGCACGATCATCGCCGCGTACTGCCAATGGTCGGCTACCAGGGAGTAACGCATGAAATAGATGTTCGCAAATCCCAGGACGGGCAGCAGCAACGCGACATAACAGAACAGCACCATGAAAGGTCCGCGACCCCAGTTTTGCCGGTACCACCACATCACGAGCACTGCACCGAGCAGCACGACGTCTGGCACGAAAGACAGTAACCTTCCGCCATCGATCGACCAACGTGGGTAAACAAAGCACAGGTTCAAGGGCCAGATCAGTTTGTACAGATAAAACGACACGCACCACCCGGCTCCCGCCAGTCGCGCGAATGGGCTATCGGTCCGCGGTACCTCCCAAGGCTCCCCTTGGGCCTGCATCGTCACTTCGACGCTCGCCATCATGACGCCGATCGCTAGAAACGGGAGCGTCCGCCACACGTCGCGCCGGGTGATCTCTCCCCGCTGCCACCAGGCCAGGGCCAGCAGCACCGCGGGCAGCGTCACTCCGATGCCCTTGGCTAGGGTTGATAGTCCGAACGCCGCTATGGCCAGAACGTACATTCGCCATCGGGCGGTGCGCTCGTGGCGCAGAAAGAGCCACACTGCCAACAGGACCAGGAACAGCGACAAGACGTTCTTGAGCTGGGCTACCCACGCTACGCTCTCGACGTTGACTGGGTGCAAGGCGAAGATCGCCGCGCCGATCAGAGCACCCCAACCCGGCGTCCCGACCTCAGTGTGAAGGCCTCGACGTCGCGTCTTGTCGAACGCCAACTCTTTCCCCGATGCCTCCGGGATTTGGACACACAACAGCACCCGCCAGACCAGCAGGGCGCACCCGATATGCAGAAGGACGTTGACGAGATGGAAGCCCATGGGATGCTGTACGCCCCAGAGCTGGTCTTCCAGCCAATAGGTGCTGAAGGTCAGCGGCCAGTAGTTGATGTACGTCCCGGGTACCCACGTTCTCGCCAACCCGCCCGCTTTGAGAACTGGGTTGTTGAGCAGGTGCATATTGTCGTCCCAGACGTATCCGCAATGGAGCGCTGGGAGATACGCGACAAATGTGGCGCACGCCAGCAACACCGCGCCAAGTGCCTCGCCCCTGCGCCATGGGCGAGAAGATGGAGTTGGCGGTGTTGACGGTGCCGACGTTCGGGCGAGTGAACCTTTCCTCCTGCGCTTGCTCACACCGTTACTCCACGATTAAAAACGCATTCATTCGGTGTGCGCAAGCATGGCGACGATGTTGATGGGCAAGCCAGGCACGTTGCAGTAAGTCCGGATGCTTCGCTTGCGCATGCTCAAGGAGTGCAGCCGCCTCTCGGTAAACCTGCGACATCCTTAGATCGCCGTCCAGGAAAAACCTCAATTCCAACCCAACGCCGTGAATCGAACGCGCCTCTGCGGCTGCCTTGTGACCGTCCTTTATCAGAGTCCAGATCGGCCATGTGGCGCGAACGCCACCGAGCCTTCCCGGCTGTCTCGCGTCACGCTCTGCGCGAACATTGGCCCACCACTCCGCATCAGTCACAGCCGACCTCGCCGCGCAGTCTAGGAGGCTGAGCGCCCGTTGACAACCGCAAGATACGGGCTATGGCGGATCGCGGAGGGT
>JBKPSY010000331.1:0-14940 GCA_046735235.1 Acidobacteriota bacterium
CTCGGCCTGGCGCCTGCCTGGATCGTCGCGGTGATCATCGGCCGCGAGCTCGCCATCACGGGCCTGCGCAGCCTGGCGTCGGCGCGTGGCGTGGGCTTCGGCGCTTCGGCCCTCGGCAAAATCAAGATGGCGTCGCAGGTCACCACCATCCTGCTGCTGATTCTCGGCCAGAACGGCGCGCAGCCGTTCCTGTGGCTGGGGCAGATCGGCCTCTGGGTGGTGCTGTTGACGGCGTTGGCGTCGGCCGTGGAGTATTACCGCAACTACCAGACCGCGCCGCCTGGTCCGGCGTCGATCTCCGACTTCGAAGCCGCGCGACAGCGCAGCCGTCGCGCTGGCTAGGGATTACTTCTTCGGCGCGGCCGGCTCCGCGCTGGCCTTGGCGGCCTGCGGCGACTTGGCGGCCGGCGTGGCGTCTGGCTTCGCGTTCGACGCGGTCTTCAGCTCGTCCACCCGCACCTTCGCCTTCTCCAGGAACTCGCTCCTCTCGAACTCCGCGATGAGCTTCTCGTAGAGGGGCAGCGCTTCCGCGTTCAGCCGCAGCTTCACCAGCGACTCGGCAAGGTAGTAGTACGCCCCGTCCCGCGTCGAGAAGCCGGGGTCCGCTTTCAGCAGTCCCTTCAGGCGATCGATGGCGCCGGGGTACCAGCGCTGCTTGAAGTAGAAGACGCCGACTTCGTACTCGTGCAGGCTCAGGCGGTCCTTGGCCTCGCGCAGCTTCTCCTTCACTTCAGGCATCAAGGCGCTGTTCGGGTACCGCTCGACGAAGGTCTCGAACTCCTGGACGGCGGCCCTGCTCTCCGTCTGGTCTCGCTGCGATGACCGCATCTGCTTGTAGTGCGTCATCCCGAGCTTGAACTGCGCGTAGTCGGCGCGGTCGTTCGTCGGGTAGAACGTGAGGAACTCGCGATACTCGTTGACCGCGAGCGTCATCGACTCGGTGGTGTCCTCGCCGAGATACGAGTCGGCCAGGCCAAGCTTCGATTCGGGCCGCAGGTTGCTCTGCGGATATGAGTCGAGGATGTGGCGGAAGTACTCGCGCGCCGTGAGCCAGTGCTTTTCCTGCAGCTGCTCGGTGCCGCGATCGAACAGGAACTTGTCGGGCTGGTTGCCCTTCGGGATGACGTCCTTCTTCGGGCCGCAGGCCGCCACGGTCGCCAGAGCCGCGAGGAACACGACGAACGAAAGCGCGCGAGTCGGAGTCTTCATGCAGAGTACGGGAACAAGATGCCTATGCAAGTACGGGAGAGGACATGAGCCAGCGATATTCCGCCGCGAGCCCGTCGGCCAGCGAGGTCGCCGGCGCGAAGCCGAGATCGGCGCGTGCCAGTGATGTGTCGGCGTAGGTGTCGCGCATGTCGCCCTTCTGGGGCGGCTCGCGCCGGACGTCGAGGGTACGGCCGGTGATCTGCGCGATCAATTCCAGCACCTGGTTGACGGTGACGCGCGAGCCACCGCCGATGTTGTAGGCGCGGCCGGGCGTGCCGCGCTCGGCCGCCAGAATCGTCGCCGCGACGGCGTCGCCGACGAACGTGAAGTCTCGCGTCTGCTCGCCGTCCCCGTAGAGGACGATCGGTGCCCCCTCGGCGGCGGCGCGAAGGAATCGATGGAATGCCATGTCCGGACGCTGCCGCGGGCCGTACACCGTGAAGTACCGCACGGCGGTCGCGGGCACCTTGTGGTTGGCCGCGTACAGGTGGCCGAGGTGCTCGGCCGCGAGCTTCGTGACGCCGTACGGCGAGAGCGGATGGGGCAACGCGTCTTCGCGCATCGGAATCACTGCGTCGTCGCCGTAGACCGACGAGCTCGAGGCGTACACGAGCTTCTCGATCGGACGTCCCACCAGCGACTCGAGCAGCACCTGCGTCGCGTCGACGTTGTTGGTCGTGTAGACCTGAAAGTCCTTGCCCCAGCTCCTGCGGACGCCGGCCTGCGCGGCCAGGTGGAACACATGCGTGACGCCCTCGAGCAGCGACGCCAGGTCTGCGGCCTGAATCGAGGTCTCGACGAACGTGAACCCGCGATGAGGCGAGAGGGCCGCGATGTTGGCGTCCTTGATCGCCCGCGGATAGTAGTCGGTGAAGCAGTCGATCCCGGTAACGGTCGCGCCGCGCCGCAGCAACTCCTCGGCAAGGTTCGACCCGATGAATCCGGCCACGCCCGTGATCAACGCCTTCATGCGAACAGGTCCCTCACACGGTCTGGCAGCCGGCAAGGCCGGCCGGCCGGGGTGACCGCTGCGTGCAGCGTCTGCCCGGTTGCGGCGACGACCTCGTCGCCCACGCGTACCGCCTCGTACTCGAACTGCACCCGCACGGCCGACACCAGCCGTCCCACCGTCCGGATCTCGATCTCATCGTCGTAGCGCGCCGGCTTCAGAAACCGGCAGTGCGCCTCGATGACCGGCAACTGGAACCCGGCCTGTTCCATCTCGCGATACGACCACCCGATCTGCCGCAGCAGGTCGGTCCGTCCCACCTCGAACCACACGAAGAAGTTCGCGTGGTAAGCGACCCGCATCTGATCGGTTTCGGCGTAGCGCACCCGCACGCGCGAGGCGCCTGATCGCGTCGTCACCGCCGCGGCGCGACTCCCGCCGCCTGCACCGCGAGCGCACGAAGGCTCCGGGCGGCGGCTTCCGGATCGGGGGTGCCGAAGACCGCTGCGCCGGCCACGAGGATCGTGGCTCCGGCCGAGACCACCCGCTGGAGGGTGGTGGCGTCGACCCCGCCGTCGACCTCGATGTCGGCCTGGCTGCCGGCCCGATCCAGCATCTCACGGACCCGCTGGATCTTAGACTCGCTCTCCGGGATAAAGGACTGACCGCCGAAGCCCGGATTGACGGACATCACGAGCACCTGATCCGCGAGACCAACGACCTCCTGAATCGCTGATGGCGGCGTGGAGGGGTTGATGGCGACGCCAGCGCGGCACTTCAGCGACCTGATGGCGCTCAGCGTCCGGTGGAGGTGTGGCAGGACCTCGGCGTGCACGATGAGGCTGGCGGCGCCCGCCTCGGCAAATGCCTCGATGTACTCATCCGGGTCCGTGATCATCAGGTGGACATCGAGCGGCAGCTTCGTGATCCGGCGCAGCGCCTTGACAACGGCGGGGCCCATGGTGAGGTTCGGCACGAAATGGCCGTCCATCACGTCCACATGAATCAGATCGGCGCCGCCGCGCTCCACCGCAGCCACCTGCGCGCCAAGGATCGCGAAGTCGGCCGAGAGTATCGACGGCGCGAGGCGCACGCTCACCGGGTCACCTCCAACGCAATCGCTTCGCCGGGCCCCACCTGGAAGCCGCCCGCCGGTGTCTGGTGAATCACGATGCCGGCCGGCGCGCCCGGGTAAGGCTCGGTGCCGACGAGGGCGACGCGAAAGCCACGCTTCCGAAGCAGCTCCGCGGCGCGATCACCGTCGACGCCGATGAGATCCGGCATCACGTAGCTCACGCCGCGATCCGCCCGGTTGACGAGCAACGCCACCGAGGCGCTGTGTGACCCCGGCGCCGGGTCCTGCGCGATGACAGCGTCTGGCGCGTAGTCGTGCGTGCGGACTTCCGCCGTGGCGCTCAAGGCAAGCCCGGCCTGCTGCAACCGTACGGCGGCGCTGCGTTCGGTGTCGCCGACGAGCGACGGCACCGGCGTCGCGACGTCGCCTTCGCTCACCCACACGCGGATCGATCGCGGCTGGCGGACGCGCTGACCCGGCGCCGGATCCTGTTGCAGGATCGCACCGGCAGGCACCTTGGGATCGACCCTGCGGTTTTCGTCGATCTTCAGCGTCAGTCCGAGGTCGTCGAGCGTCGCCGACGCCTGGTTCACTGATCGCCCGGCGAGATCGGGCACGGTCACTTCACGCGCGCGCATGGCGATGCGCGCGGACAGGAACGCAGAGAGCAGATACGTGGCGCCGAGCGCGGCGAGCAGGACGAGGAACTTGCCCGCGCCCCAGACGCGGGACGTCAATGCCATGCAACCCAACAGTGTACTACAGGCGTCGGGGCCGCCTGCCGTCAGGCGGATCGGTCGAAGGCGGCCGCGAAAAAGGTCTCCAGGCCGTGCAAATCCGGGCGCGTAACCAGGGCGCCTGACCCGTCGAGCAAGGCCTCCGGCAGGCCTTCCGCCACCAGCGTCGCACGGCCGACCGGCGCGAAGCCGGAGCCCGGTTCGCCCAGCAGCGCCGCCACCTGTTCGTTCTCCTCGGGCTCGCCCGAGCAGGTGGCGTAGACGAGCCGCCCTCGCGGCGCGACGACTCGCGCCGCTTCGCGAAGAAGCCTCTGCTGCGCCGTGGCCGCGCGCTGAATGTCGGCCTCCGAGCGCCGCCACCTGATGTCCACGTCGCGGCGAATTGTCCCGAGCCCCGTGCACGGTGCATCCACGAGGACGAGATCGAAGACGTCGCCAAACGGAGCGCCGCGCTCGAGATCGAGAGTCACGATTCGCGCGCGGTCCAGGCCGCACTGAGCCAGCCGGTCGCGCAGCAACCGCACGCGCCTCCAACGGCGGTCCGTCGCGACGAGCTGCCCGGACGCCGCGGGGCCGGCGCCGAGAATCAGCGTCTTGCCACCGGGAGACGCGCAGGCGTCGAGCGTGCGCGCGCGCGACGCCGGGCCGGCCATCAGCGGCACGATCTGACTCGACTCGTCCTGTACGACGAAGTCCCCGCTGTCTGCGAGCGATGTCCGCAGCGGGTTCCCCGATTCGATCGACAGTCCGTCAGGCGCGAAGCGGAGAGGTGCCGTGACGACGCCTTCGTTCGCCAGCCGATCGACCAGCGCAGCCCGGGTGACGCGAATCGTGTTGGCCCTGATCGTCAGTCGAGGTTCCCGATTGTTGAATTCGACCCATGACGCGGCGACGGCCGGTCCAAGCCGATCGATCCACCGCGCGACGAGCCAGCGCGGATGCGAGCCCGTGATGCTGAGCGCGTCGAGCCACTCGTCTCGCGGCGCGTCGCCCGAGGCCGGAATCGGGGGCAAGTCGAGGGCGGATCGCGAGCGCGAGAGGCTTCGCAGGACGCCGTTGACGAGCCCTGCGGCGCTCGTTTTGCCGGCGACGCGCGCGAGCTTCACCGAGTCGTCCACGACGGCGGCCGCCGGGACACGCGTGAGGAACAGCAGCTGAAAGAGGCCGAGCCGCAGAATGTCGAGGACTTCGGGGTCGAGCTTCCGCAGGTCGCGCCGCGCGGCTCGCGCAATCAGCCAGTCGAGGCGGTTCTGCCAGCGCTGCGCCCCGGTGACGACGGTCATCATCAGCGCGCGATCGCGCTCGTCCCCGAGCGCGTCGCGGTGGACGACGATCGCGTGCGCGAGATCGCTGGTGCCAGTCGAGACGCTCCGCAACGCCTCGTAAGCCGCGCGCCTGGCCCGCGCGATCACTCCATGCGGGCTCCGACCGCGAGGCGATGCCCGGCCAGGAAATCCCGCGCCGCCATCGTGCGGCGGCCCTCCGGACGAAGCTCCAGGATCTGAATCGTGCCGTGACCGGCCGCCACGACGAGGCGATCGCCTTCGGCCTCCAGGACGGTGCCGGGCACCGCTGACGCTGGCGCCGGGCCCTCGGACATCCGCGTCTTCAGGAGGAGCAGGCGATGTCCGCCGATCGAGGTGGACGCCAGTGGCCAGGGCTGCAGCCCGCGGACCTGATTGTGCACCTCGTGCGCCGCGCGCCACCAGAAGACCGGCGAGTCCTCTTTCGTGATGCGATCGGCGTAGCTGACACCGGCGTCCGGCTGCGGCTCTTCGGTGACTGGGCCCTGCGACAGCTTCTCGACGGTGGTCGCCGCCAGCGGACCACCGAGGTCCGCGAGCGCCTGCTCGACGTCGGCGCTCGTCTCGTCGGCGCCGATCGCTCGACGCTCCATCGCCAGGATCGGCCCGGCGTCGAGCTCGCGAACGACTCGCATCATCGTGACGCCCGTTTCCACGTCGCCGGCCATGATCGCGCGATGGACCGGCGCGGCCCCCCGCCACCGCGGCAGCAGCGACGCATGCACGTTGATGAGGCCCAGCCGGGGCGTCGCGAGGATCGTGTCCGTCAGGATCCGGCCGTAGGCTGCGACCACGCCAAGATCGGCATCGAGAAGTCGCAGCGCCTCGAGGAACGCCTCGTCGCGCATCTTCTCCGGCTGCAGCACCGGGAGGTTCCGGGACGTTGCCAGAGCCTTCACTGGACTCGGACTGAGCTGGTGTCCCCGACCGCGCGGCCGATCCGGTTGCGTCACCACGCCGACGACGAGGTGCCGGGATCCAAGGAGAGCCGTGAGCGTCGGCAGGGCGAACTCCGGGGTCCCGAAGAAGACGACCCGCAGGGGCGCGTGCGTCACCATTGATGGAGCCGTTGCAGCTTGTGGATCCGTCGGACGATCTGCTGCCGCTTGATGCCGCGCAGCCGATCGACGAAGAGGACGCCGTCGAGGTGATCGATCTCGTGCTGCAGCGCACGCGCCAGCAGTTCACGGCCCTCAATGACCTGCGGGTGTCCGTCGCGATCGAGCCCCGACACCGTGATGCTCGAAGGGCGGACGACGGTCGCCGTGAATCCCGGCACGCTCAGGCAGCCTTCCTCTTCGAGCTGCGTCCCCTCGCGCGCCTCCACTTTCGGGTTGATCACGACCCGCAGATCCTCGGCGCGGCGGCCGAGGGAGACATCGACGACGAAGATGCGCAGCGGCGCGCCGACTTGCGGCGCGGCGAGGCCCACGCCAGGCGCCGCGTACATCGTCAGGATCATGTCGTCGATCAGCTGACGTATCTCCGGCGTGACTTCGGAGACGGGAGCGGCGGGGCGGTGCACGGTGGCATCGCCGTACTTGACGATCGGCCGAATCATCAGGCTTGAAGTCGGCGGCCCGCTCAGGGCTGCGCGGGCTCAGGGTCCGACGTGTGGGCGCGGACGAAGCGCGCCCGGATGGCCGCG
Organism: Acidobacteriota bacterium; assembly: GCA_046735235.1. Taxonomy (GTDB): domain Bacteria; phylum Acidobacteriota; class Vicinamibacteria; order Vicinamibacterales; family JAENWD01; genus JAENWD01. The sequence goes on from JBKPSY010000331.1 coordinate 6,923, forward strand.
GCCGATGCGTCGACGGCACGCGCGATGTCGGGGATGTTGTCGGCGCCGAACTTCTCGAGGAAGGCATCCGCCAGCACGATACTGGCCATCGCCTCGCCGACGACGGCAGCGGCCGTGACGGCGCAGACGTCGCTGCGTTCAATGGCTGCGGGCGATTCCTTGAGCGTGGCGAGATCGACCGACCGCAGCGGCTGCATCAGCGTGGCAATCGGCTTCATGTAGGCCGTGATGCGCAGTTCTTCGCCGTTGGTCACACCGCCTTCGAGCCCCCCGGCGTTGTTCGTCAGGCGCGAGAGCGCCACTGACGGGTCGCCGCTCGGCGCGCCGCCCGCCGGGACGATCTCGTCGTGAATGCGCGATCCGGGCAGCGTCGCCACGTCTGGGCCCTTGCCGACGCCCACCGCCTTGATCGCGTGAATCGACATCAAGGCTTGAGCGAGCCGCCCGTCGAGCTTTCGGTCCCACTGTACGTAGCTGCCGAGACCGAGGGGCAGGCCCGTGACGACCACTTCGAAGGCACCACCCAGTGTGTCGCCGGCCTCCTTCGCGCGGTCAATCGCGGCAATCATCCGCTGCTCGACGGCGGGATCCGCGCAGTGCAGGGGCGAGTCGTCGGGAATCGTGCGGATGTGCGCGGCCGTGATTGCGAGCGATTCGTCCACGCCCACGCCGCCAATCATCGTCACGTGGCTGAGGACGTCGACGCCAAACCGACGCAGCAGTTGTCGGGCGATGGACCCCACCGCGACGCGAGCGGCGGTCTCGCGCGCGCTGGCGCGTTCGAGGACGTCGCGGATGTCGTCGAGACCGTACTTGAGAACGCCCGCGAGGTCCGCATGACCCGGACGCGGCCGCGTGACCGGCGCGCGATTGGCGCCGGTTGCGTCCGCCGGCGTCTCCGGCGCGACGTGCATCGTCTTCTGCCAGTTCTGCCAGTCCCTGTTCGGGATCAGCAGGCTGATGGGACCTCCCATCGTGACGCCGCGACGGACGCCGGAAAGAATCTGCGCGCGGTCCGACTCAATCGCCATGCGCCGGCCACGGCCGTAGCCGCCCTGACGGCGGCGGAGCTGTGCGGTGATGGCGTCGAGATCGATGGACAGGCCGGCGGGCATGCCGTCCAGCACCGCCACGAGCGCCTCGCCGTGCGACTCGCCAGCGGTGAGAAATCTAAGCATGGTCAATCCGATTCTATACGAATTTCTGCGCACTTCCGGCGATCGCGCATGGTCCCCACGTCTCAGGTCTGGCGCTCAAAATCCCGAAAGTCACTCATCCATCGCGACCTGCGGTCATTGCACGCACGCGGTCGTCGCATCAGAGACGCGATGCCACGCGTCTTGCACCATAGCGCGCGCGATGGACCTGCCGCTCATCGCGCTGCGGTTCGTTCGACTGGCCGACGGCGGGCACTTCGACCTCGCCACAGGGGCACGTGTCGCGCTCCGCGCCGGACAAGTTCCGCCGGAGGAGCGGCTCGCGTTCGACGCAGCGGGCCGTGCGCTCATGCACGTGTGGCATCCCGGCCTTGCCCAGTACCTCGACTACGGTCCACTGGGGACCGATCGCTGGTTCGAGGCCAGCGCGCTCGACGACGGATCGGATGACGCGATCGCTGCTGTGCCGGGCTCTGCGCTGGCGGACGCCGCGGCGCTGCTGCCGCTGGTCGACGCGCCCGGCGCGGCGCTCTCGAGAGTGCGCGGGTGCACACGCCTGGTTGCCGGAGTGCTGCCCGCGGAGGCCACGCCGACAGAGATGCCGGAAGGGCTGCGAGGCGACATCCGATGCCCCGGGCTGCGACTGATCGATCGCCCGCTTTGTAACCGGCTGGCCGAGAGACTCGACGATCGCCGATCCCCGGGAGTCACCGTCTGGCAGGTCGCCGCGGCGCCGGGCTTTGGCTGGCGCACGTGCTGGCGACTCCTGGCGCGGGAGCTGCGCCAAGCCGGCTACATCCCCCTGGCCGCGACACTTCTTGACCGCGTGGCGCGATTCGGCACCGGCGGCGCACGCCCCTGGCTCGCATATTTCGACGGAGCCACGGTGGTCACGGCGATCGAATCTGAAGATCCCCAGGACATGGACGCGCTGCTGCTGGCGCTTGGCGCTCGCGTCGGGCAGACGATCCTCATTCGCGTGGCACGTGCCGGCGAGAGCTCTGGCGCTGTGGATCGTCTGGAGCCGTTGACGTCCGATCAACTGGAGGCAGCGGTCATCTGCGCGGAGCCGTCCCTTCCGCGGCGACGGCTGCGGGCGCTGGCGATTCGGGCAGGAGGACGTCCGGGCGACTTCGCAGCCGCGCTTGTGACCGCCGCATCACGCCACGGCTGGCCATCGGATGTCCACGACGGAGGAGCCCCTTTGCCGTCGCTGTCCGGTGACGTGTCCGAGCCGTCGATCGTCGTCCGCGCGCAACGCCTGGCCGCCGACGGCCGCCCGGGGGCAGCGCGGCTCCTGCTGCGCCGCGAGGGGAGCGCCCTGCTGCGCCGCGGAAACGAAAGCGCGGGCCTGCGCGTCTGGGCGAGATTGGCGGTGTCGTTGGCGGCGTCAGGCCGTCAGGACGAGGCCGGGCGAACCTGGAACGCCGCATGGCGCCGCGCCGTGCAACGCGGTGAGCCGGGCCCGGTCGTCGAAGTCGCACCGGATCTGGCTGCGGCATGGATCGCGGATCTGGCCCCGGTCCGAGCCGAGGCGCTTCTCCGAAGCGTGCTGGCCGCCGGCGCCCCTCAGGCGGATCTCACGCGTCGGGCGCGCTCGCTCCTGGGCGAGGCGCTCTCGTGGCAGGGGCGCTGGCGCGACGCGCTGGCTGCCCTCGCCGACGTCGCGGGCTGTCACGCGGCCTCGGTTCGTACGCGTGCCTATCTGGCGCTCGGCGAGCTCGCCTGGGCGCTTCCTGAAGCCGCCGCCGCAACCAACGCCGCCAATCGGGAAGGCAACGAGGCGGCGCAGCTGCTCGCTGCAGTCACAAGACTGTGGGTGGACGTCGCGTCAGCGGACGCACCGCATCGTGCCTTCACGATGAAGTCACTGGAACAGCTGACGTTCGGCTGTCAGACGTTAGAGCTCGAGCGCGTGCTTACGCTCGCTGAAGCACACGTGGCTGCCGGCGAACCGATTCCGACGGCGCTGGTTCCGGCGCTCCGCCGATGGGCGCGCGGCCGGGGGCCTCGCCTCGCGCGGGCCCGCGCGCGGCTCGCGCTGTCACTCGATTCCCGACACCCGCGCGCAGCCATCGAAGCGGACGTACAACGCGTCGCGCTGGCGACCGGCGCTGGCGCGCTCGCGCACGACGCGGGCGCGTTCCCCTGGCCGTGGCCCGCGTCGCCAGGTGCTCAGAGGTCTCCCATGGTCCACGACATCGTCGCCGTTCTCGAGGTTTGCCAGCACGACGCGGATCCGGAGGCGGCACTGCAGCGGCTGTGCGCGCTCCTTTCCGAGAAGACCGCCGCGGCCGGGACCGTCGTGCTGACGTCGCTCCATGGGTCACTCGTGACCCTCGGGCGCGCTGGCCGTCCCCCGGACGTCTCGCTTGCGGCGCGCGCCCAGGCCCTGCGCGCGACCGTCGGTCCCGAGCGCCTGCCCGACGGCATCGCCGGAGCGTGGCCCATTCGGCATGGCGACGAGGTGACGGGCGTGCTGGCCGCCAGGTGGAGCGAACTGCCCCCGACCGATGAGGCTGCCGCGCTGATGCAGGCAGCCGCAGCGGCGATGGCGACCGTCGTCGGTCTCGCCAGAGTGGCACGACTGTCGGCGGTTGCGGCCGCGCAGCGGAAGGCCGACGAGGACCTGATCGGATCGAGCGGAGCCATGGCGCGAGTGCGTGCAGCGATCGATCGCGCCGCGCCGTCGCCCTTCCCGGTGCTGATCGAAGGGGAAAGCGGCGCCGGCAAGGAGCTCGTCGCGCGCGCCATTCACGCGAGGAGCGATCGCAGGGCCCGTCGGTTTGCGGCGCTCAACTGCGCCGCGCTCGCCGACGATCTCATCGAAGCGGAGCTGTTCGGTCATGCGAGGGGGGCGTTCACCGGCGCGATTGCCGAGCGCGCAGGACTCTTCGAGGAGGCGGACGGCGGCACTCTGTTCCTCGACGAAGTCGGCGAGCTGAGCCCGCGGGCGCAGGCGAAGCTGCTGCGGGCCATCCAGGAAGGCGAGATTCGACGAGTGGGTGAGACGCGCCCTCGCAAGGTCGACGCGCGAATCGTCGCGGCCACGAATCGATCGCTCGAAGCCGCTGCGGCGGCCGGACACTTCCGTACGGACCTGCGCTTCCGGATCGACGTCATCCGGATTGACGTCCCGCCGCTGCGCGGCCGGCCAGAGGACATAGCCGAGCTCGCGGCGCATTTCTGGCAACAGGCCGCGGCGCGTGTCGGGAGCCGAGCCACGCTAGGCCGCGAGGTGCTCGCCGCGCTGTCGCGCTACGAGTGGCCGGGGAACGTCCGCGAACTACAGAACGCGATGGCGGCGGTGGCGGTCTCGGCGCCGCGGCGCGGCACCCTCGGCGTGGCGGCCCTTCCGGCCGGAATCGGTCGCGTCGACGGTGACGGTCTCACGCTGGACGAGGCTCGGCGTCAATTCGATGCAGGGTTTGTGCGCGGCGCACTGGCGCGCGCCGGCGGCAGCCGGTCGCGCGCGGCCAGCGAGCTGGGCCTGAGCCGCCAGGGACTGGCGAAGCTGATGGAACGCCTCGGCATCGCGACGCCGCGAGACACGATCGGCGCGTGACGCGCGTCAGGCGCCGATGCGTGTGCGGAGCGACCTGAGTCGCGGGTTCGCCGGAAAGATCGCCAGACCCCGGTCCACCGCCGAGCGCGCGGCGTCGGTGCGGCCAGCGCCAAGTTCCGCTTCGGCCAGGTCGGCGAAGATCGCGGGATCCGGACGCTCGGGATCGACCGCGCGGGCGAGCCACTTGGCGGCCGTGCCCGGATCGCGCAGAGAAAGGGACCATTCGCCGATCTGTCGTGCGACGTCCGGGGGCGGCGGGGCACCAGCGAGCAGCACGGTGTACCGAACGAGCGCGTCGCGGGCTGGCCGTACTTCGCCGCTGGCCGCACAGGCGCTGGCCAGCGCGCGGAAGGTCTCTGGTGCGACCGGCAGTTTCGTGGCCGCCTCGGACAGCGACTTCACCGCGCCTTTCCTGTCGCCGGCACGAAGCTGGGCGCGGCCGTACAGCGCCAGGTCGCGGCTGGTCGATCCGCCGCGCAGCACCGCCATGTTGAGCGCCTGCAGCGCCTTGTTCAGGGCCACTCCGTCGTCTCTCACCTCAGCTGCCCTGAGCCAGACTTCCCCGAGCATCGAGTAGACCGACACACTCTCCGGAAAGCGCTCGAGCGCGCGCGACAGCGTGGTCACCGCCAGGTCCGTGCGCCCGGCGCTGGTGTACGCGCGCGCGAGGGCAAGCCGCCGTTCCAGGCGAGCCGGATCGAGCGCCGCCAAGGCTTCGAGCTGGTCAATCGCGCGATCCGCTAGGCCGCTGGCCGCGTATCGCCGGGCGAGGGCTTCACGGGCCGGGACGAGGGCCGGCGCCATGCGTACCGCGCGCTCGAGACTGGTCTGGGCCTCACGCGGCTGCTGCACCGCGTCATAGCAGAGGCCCAGCACGTAGTGCGCGTCAGCGTAGCTGTCGTTGAGCGCGATCGCGCGCTGAAGCGGGGCGATCGCCGACTCGGGACGCTGATCGAGATAGTAGGAAAGCCCGAGCTTGTAGAGCACCAGCGGCGATTGATCGTCGAGGGCCACGTACGCGGCGTAGCGGGTAACCGCGCGCTCGTAATGGCCAAGCGCGCGGTGCACGTCGCCCAGGCGTTCGAGTGGTCGCGTCGCGGTCGGGTCGAGGTCCGCTGCCTGCTTCAGGTCGCGGAGTGCGGCCCTGAGGTCACCGATCCGCTGATAGGTTTCGCCACGTCGAAGGTAGGCGACCATCGAATCGGGCTTGAGGGCGATTGCGCCGCTGAAAGCCTCGACGGCGACGCCCCCCTGGTCCGAGGCAATGCTCGATTCGCCGGCCGCGAGCAGGCGTCGGTACTCGCGGTCGCGTTCGGCGACCGTCCACGTGACCGCCGTCGCCGCCCCGAGGGCCAGGACGAACACCGCCGCGAACAGGGTAGGGCGCATCCGGTAGCGCGATCCTACCAGCCCTGAGCGGTTGGACGCTCCTGTCGAAGGGGCCAGCCAGAAGGCCTGTCCGGACGTCCCAATCACAAGGGGCCGGCCCAGCGGGAACTTCTTGAGAAATCCGGTGTCCAATCAGTCAACCGAGGCCTCTGACTGGCCGCACCAGCAGGGACTTGCTATAGTCGGAGCGACGCCCGTGGCTGAAGAACTGGTCGCCAAATCGGCTCGATCAGCACCCTGGCAGGGTATCGGGGGGCAGGAAGCCACGCTGGTGGCGCGGTGCGCCAGCGGCGACGAAGCCGCCTGCGCCGAGCTGGTGAACGAGCACCAGCGCATGGTGTTCCAGCTGGCCTATCACCTCCTCGGCAATCGCGAAGAGGCGCTCGACGTCTCGCAGGACGTCTTCCTCCTGGTCTTCCGCACGCTCGGCCGCTTCCGCGGCCAGTCGCAGCTCCGCACCTGGATCTACCGGATCGTCGTCAATCAGGCGCGCAACAGGCAGCGGTGGTGGCGCCGGCGCCACGTGTCGCAGCAGGTCTCGCTCGATGACCACATCGCTGCGCACGGCGAAGTGGCGGGCACCGAGAGCGGCTCGCCCGACCGCGTGCTCGCGCAGAAGGAGCTGGCCGACCGGCTCTGGCGGGCGCTGGATCGGCTGCCGTTCGATCAGCGGACGGCGGTCGTGCTGCGCGAGATCGACGGCTTGAGCTACGAGGACATCGCGTACTCCCTGAACGTCACGCTCGGCACCGTCAAGTCGCGTCTCACGCGCGCCCGTCAGGCGCTCCGCGCCGTTCTCCAGGAGCCCGCGGCGTGACCACTCGGACCTGCCGCGCCACGCGACGTGTGCTCGAGGCCTACCACGACGGCGAGTTGCCGGTCGAGGAGCAGGTCGCCATCCAGAGCCACCTGCGCCATTGCGAGACCTGCGCCGCGGAACGTCGGTGGCTGCGAGACGCCGGCTCGATCCTCCGAGACGCGGCCGTGGCGCACGCCTCCTCTGATCCGGAAGCCGTCGGGCGCAACCTGTTCGCGCGGATCCCCGTCGAGCGGCAGCGCGCCTTCGGCCGCCGCATCCGGGCATCGTTCGACGACATGCGGCTGGTGTGGCCCGCGCTTGGCGCCACCATCGCGACCATCGCGTGTCTGGCGTCTGGGCTGGGGTTCATGCGGCTGGTGATTCGCGAGCAGCCCGCCTCAATGGCGGCGCTCATCTCGGCGCTGGCGGACCCAGGCTGCAACGAGAACCCCGTGTCGGTCGACGGACGCATGCTGCTGCCGCAGCAGGTGCCCGCCGAGTTCGTGAGCAGTCCGGTCGTGGATCGGGAAGAGGCGCTCTTCGCGCTGCAGGCCGTCGTGACGCGCGAGGGCCGCGTCCAGAACCTCGAGTTGCTGCTGCAGGACTCCGGCCAGGCCCCGATCGGCACCCGGGCGATTCATCACTTGCTGGGGGCGGCGGCACAGACGCGGTTCGAGCCTGCCAGAGGTGGCGGTGGCGCGCCGGTCGCGGTCAACATGGTGTGGCTGCTTGCGCAGACGAAAGTCCGCGCGCCAGTGGCGGCACCGGCGACGGCGATGACCCGGGTGCGCGCCGTGCCACGACCGACGCCGCCGCAGGCCGCGGTGCCGTCGCAGCCTATCGTCCCCGCCGTCGTCTAGCGCGAAGCTACTTCCGGCTGCCGGCCGGCGCCGGCAGGTCGGCCCGCGCCGTCGTCACGTTGTTCATCGCGTCGAACGCGCGCAGGATGACCTGTTTGTCCGCGGTCAGCTCCTGATCGAGCACCAGCTCGTACTCTTCGGAGCGTGAATCCGCGATCCCGTCCATCGGATAGATCGGACGCCAGCGCTCGGCGTCGAGCGAGTACTCCACGCGCGCGACGGGCGAGTCGAGGTCCTTCACGGTGAAC
>JBKPSY010000332.1:0-6838 GCA_046735235.1 Acidobacteriota bacterium
GTCGTCGGCAGCGTCAGATGTGTATAAGAGACAGGCTCGGGAATGAGCCGCTGCCGCTTCTCGCGCGGCACGCCATAGAGCTTCGCGTAAATAAGCAGGTTCTCCTCGACGCTCAGCTCCAGATCGCTCGTCATCGCCTGAGGGATGACGCCAATCGAGCGGCGCACGGCGTCGGCGTCGGTCGCGACGTCGTGGCCGAAAATCCGCGCGCTGCCCGAGGTCGGCGGCAGCAGCGTCGTCAGCATGCGGATCAGCGTGGACTTGCCGGCGCCGTTCGGGCCGAGCAGGCCGAAGATCTCGCCGTCGGCGACGCTGAAGCTGACGCCGTTGACGGCGGTGAAGTCGCCGAACTTCTTGACGATGTTGTCGACGGCGATGGCGGGCGCTGATACACCCGTACCCGTGCCGGGTGCCTGGTGCTCGGTGCCTGGTGCGGTGCCTTGTGCCATGTGCCTCGTGCGGTGCCGCCGAACTTTGCGCCGACGGATGCCAGACCTGAAGGTCTGCGCTACAGAAGACTTACGCTTCCAGCCGTTTGTAGCGCAGGCCTTCAGGCCTGCCCCACGGAAGACTTACGAAACCGGCAGCAGCACGTACGCCGTCATGCCTACCGCCAGACGGCGATCCTTGTTGTCCACGCGCAGGCGGATCTCGAAGGTCTTGATGTCGCGCTTGGTGCGGCTGACGTCGCGCTGCGTCGCATACGCCGCGTCGACGCCGCGGAAAAAGACGACGCCGTCACGCTCCTCGCCAGAGGGCAACCGCACCTGGATGTGGTCGCCGACGCGCACGCGATCGATGTAGGTCTCCTCGACGTCGGCGCGGATCCAGAGATCGTCCTGGTTGATGACGGTCACGATCGGCTGCGCGTGGTTCACATATTCTCCCGGCCTTGCCGCGCGAACGTCGACAATGCCGTCGATGGGGGAACGGACGTCGGTGTAGGTCAGGCGTACGTCGGCCTTCGTGCGCGACGCGGACGCGGCCTGCTGCTGGTGCTCGCTCGCCTGCAGCTGACTCGCCTTCATCGCGACCTGCTGCGCGTTGGCTTGCGCAAGCGCGAGCGCGGACTGCTGCGCCTCGACCAATTTTCCGAGCGCCGCGAAGTGCGCCACCGCGGCGGCCTTCGTCGTCTTCGCGATGTCGAGCTGCTGCGACGGCGCGACGCCCGCGTCGGTGAGTCTCTGCGTCCGATCGAGCTCCGTCGTCGCGTTCTGGAGTGCTGCGGCAGCCTCGGCCTGCTGCGATTTCGCGGCGGCGAGATTGGACTCCGCCTGCGCGATCGCGTCCACCGTCTGCTTCTCCTGGTAGCTCAGGGCGGCCTGCGCCTCGTGGACCTGCGCGGTCGCGCCCTGCTCGGCCGACGAGTAGTACGCCGAGTCGGCGGCCAGCTCGCGCGGATCGATGGTCGCGATGACCTCGTCCTTCTTCACCTGGTCGCCTTCGACGACGGAGAGCGTCGCGAGGCGTCCGTCAATCTGCGAGCTGACGATGACGTCGTTGGTGGTCACGATGCCGGTCAGGGTCAGCGTGGACGGCTTGCTGAGCATCGCGTAGGCGACGCCTCCAGCCACGGCGAGGAGGACGATGAGCAGGAGCAGACGACGGCGCATGGGGTTGGAGCCTCAAACGTATGTATAAAACGTTTGTTTAAGGCGTGTCAAGTGGGGCGCCTTGCCGGGGCTGAAGCCCCAGCCTAGTGTCCGTAGCTCGACAGTAGGCCGGCCCTTCAGGGCCGACGAGGACCGGGTGACTAGCGCTCGCCCCAGCCGAGTTTTTCGCGAAGGTTGTCGTAATACGTCCGCGTGGCCGCGCGGACGATGCAGACGGGGTTCGGCGCAAGGGTGACCGAAACGCGCTCGTCGGCGACGAGTTGATGTCCGGCTTGGCCGTCGAAGGTCGTGAAGACCTCGGAGCGATTCTCGGGACCGAGGCTGATCTCGATCGTCGACGTGCCGGGGATTACGATCGGGCGGTTCGCCAGCGTGTGCGGCGCGATCGGGGTCAGCAGCATCGCCGCGACGTCGGGGTGCACGATCGGCCCGTTGGCGGCGAGGTTGTACGCCGTCGACCCGGTCGGGCTCGCAAGGATCAACCCATCGCCCTTGACGACCATCACGAACCCGCCATCCACCGTGACGCTCAGCTCGATGACACGCGAGGTCGCGCCGCGCGTGACGACGACGTCGTTCAGCGCAAGGTGCTCGGATATGATCGCCTCGCCCTTCAACGTCCGCGCGCGGAGCAGTCGCCGCTCATGGATGAGCGCGTGGCCCGCGAGCACGGCTTCGAGCGCGGGGTAGAGCTCGTCGAGCCGGACCTCGGTGAGGAAGCCGAGGCGGCCGAAGTTGACGCCGAGGATCGGCACGCCGACCCCGGCCTTGCCGATCCGATCGGCCATGCCCAGCAGCGTCCCGTCGCCGCCGAGCACGAGCACGAGATCCACGTGCTTTGGCAAGTCTTCGCGCGAGAAGGTGGGCACGCGCAGTTGCGCCAGCGCCGCCGTCTGTGTGTCGGCGACGACGGCGATGTCGCGCTTCTCGAGCCACGTCGCGGCTGCCGTCAAATGTTCCGCGGCGGCGGCGAGGCCGGTTTTCGCGACGAAGCCGATCCGGCGGATCACGCCGTCCTCCGCAAGTGCAGCAGGAACTCCTGGTTGCCCGTGGCCCCGGTGATCGGCGAAGGCGTGTCGGCCATCGGGGTCAATCCTACTGCACGCGCCGCGGCGCGGACCTCGTCGAGCACCCGCGCGTGGATGTCCGGGTCCTTCACCAGTCCGCCCTTGCCCACCTCGCCGCGGCCGGCTTCGAACTGCGGTTTCACGAGGGCGATGACGTCGGCTCCCGGCGCGACGAGCGGGGGCACCACGGGAAGGATGTGCGCCAGCGAGATGAACGACACGTCGATGGTGACGATGTCGACCGGCTCGGGGAGATCAGCAGGCGCGAGGTAGCGCGCGTTGACGTGCTCGCGAACGGTGACGCGCGGGTCGTTGCGCAGCCGCCAGTCGAGTTGGCCGTGCCCGACGTCGAGCGCGACGACATGCCGTGCCCCGCGCTGCAGGAGCACGTCGGTGAACCCGCCGGTGGACGCGCCGATGTCCAGCGCGAATCGGCCAGTCACGTCGACGTGAAATGCGTCGAGCGCGTGCGCGAGCTTCAGGCCTCCGCGTCCGACGAACGGATGGTCCGGCGCGATGACGACCACGTCCGCGTCGTCGGCGACCGGTGTTCCCGCTTTCACCGCGGCCGACCCATTCACGCGCACCTGCCCGGCCAGCACCAGCGCGCGCGCGCGTTCTCTCGACGGCGCCAGGCCGCGGGAGACGAGCAGCAGATCGAGACGCTGACGCATCGGGGACACTACAGGCAGGCCTGAAGGCCTGCGCTACAGTTGGTCCAGTGACGGCGCCGGCTTGATTTCGCCGCGCTCGTTGAGGATCTCAATCCTCTTCTCGGCGTCTTCGAGGCGCGCATGGCAGAAGCGCGACAGCTCCACACCGCGCTCGTACAGCGCCAGCGAGTTCTCGAGCGTGAGGTCGCCTTCCTCGAGCTTCTTGACGATGGTTTCGAGCTCGCCCAGCGCGGCTTCGAAGTCCTTGATGGTGGTGTCTGGTGACATGTCAGGGGCCAGGGATCAGGGTGCAGGGATCAGGGTGCAGGGATCAGGTGCAGGATGTCACGCCTCACGCCGATCGGTGACCGTGCAGTCGATCTCTCCCTCGGCCAGCGTAACGCTCACGCCGTCACCCGGCCGTACGTCGGCCGCATGGCGGATGATCGCCGTCCGGTCCTCGTTCCAGCAGACGGCATAGCCGCGGCCGAGCACCGCGAGCGGGCTGAGCGAGTGGAGGCGCCCGGCGAGCGTGCCGAGCGCTGAGTGTGCGCGCGCGTCGCGCTGGCGGATCGCGGCCGTGAGACGCGTGGACGACTGCGAGAGGCGTCCGCGCGCGGCGGCCAGCCCTTCGCGCGGATCCCGCCGCTCGAGTCGACGCGCCAGCGACCCGAGATGACGCTCCGCGCGCATCAGCCGGTCGCGCTCCGCGTGACGCAGCGCCTGCAGCAGTTCCTCGACGTCACGGCCGCGCATGGCCAGCGTCGCAGGCACGCGCGCCAGCCCGCGACGGCTCTCGAGCGCGTGCACGTGATTGGTCGCGACGAGCACCCGTCGCTTCACGGCGCCGCGGACGCGCTCCTCGAGTCGATCGATGCGCCCGCAGAACTCGTCGCGCCTGGCGACGACGGTCTCCGCCGCGGCCGACGGCGTCGGCGCGCGGAGATCCGCGACGAAGTCGGCAATGGTCGTGTCGGTCTCATGGCCGACCGCCGAGATGACCGGCACCGGCGCCGCCACGATCGCACGCGCCACGATTTCCTCGTTGAACGCCCAGAGGTCCTCGATCGATCCGCCGCCGCGTCCGACGATGATGACGTCCACGTCGGGGACGCGGCCGATCGCCGCCAGCGCACGCGCGATGTCGCGCGCCGCGCCTTCGCCTTGCACACGTGCCGGACGGATCAGGATCGAGGCGTTGGGATACCGGCGCCCGAGGACCGAGAGGATGTCGCGAATCGCCGCGCCGTCGAGCGACGTGACGACGCCGATCCGGCGGGGGAGGACCGGCAACGGCCGCTTGCGCTCGGCCGCGAAGAGACCCTCGGTCTCCAGCTTCCGGCGGAGCTGATCGAACGCCAGCTGCAGCGCGCCGAGGCCGCGCGGCTCGAGGCGCTCGCAGATGAACTGATACTCGCCCTTCGCGTCGTAGACGGTGACGCGTCCGCGGGCGACGACGTGCACGCCGTCCTCGGGCGCGAACTTCAGCGAGCGCGCCGCCGAGCGGAACATCACCGCGCGAATCTGGGCGGTCGAGTCTTTCAGCGTGAAGTAGATGTGGCCGGTGTGCCACTTCTTGCAATTGGAGAGCTCGCCCTCGACGAGCACGTCCGGGAAGCCCGTCTCGAGCCTCGAACGGATGTCTGCCGTGAGCTCGCTGACGGTGAGCGGCGTGGCGGCGCGCGACGCGGACGTCGCCGGCGCAGGCCTCGACGGCTCGGGCTCGGGATGTTCGAAGGGCAGATCGAAGAGCGACGCCATCAGCCGCGCCCGGCGGCCGCCTTCTCGTCGGGCAGATCGGCGGCCAGCGTCTCCAGCGCGTCGAGCGACAGGCTCAGACGCTCTATCCCCGTCGCGCGTCCCGTCAGGTCGTCGGCGGTCACGATCACGCCGTGAAGAATCGGATCGCCCGAGGCGCTTTCGAACCGCGCGGGCAATCCCGTCAGGAAGCGCTGGATGACGGCCTCGCGCTCCACGCCAATCACGCCGTCGTGCGGCCCGGTCATGCCGACGTCGGTCAGGTACGCCGTGCCCTTCGGCAGCACGCGGTTGTCCGCCGTCTGCACGTGCGTGTGCGTGCCGACGACGGCGGTGACGCGTCCGTCGAGATACCAGCCCATCGCGATCTTCTCGGAGGTGGCCTCGGCGTGCATGTCCACGAAGATGAACTTCGTGCGCTCGGCCAGGGCGGCCACTTCGCGGTCCGCCGTGCGGAACGGGTCGTCGATGTTCGCGAGGTGCACGCGTCCCATCAGATTCAGCACGCCGACGCTGCGGCCGTCTGGCGTCCGCGCCACGTAGCTGCCGCGTCCGGGCGCGTCCGGGTAGTTCGCCGGGCGCAGCAGCCGCGGCTCGATCGCGATGTACTCGTAGACCTCGCGCTTGTCCCAGATGTGATTGCCCGACGTGATGACGTCGGCGCCCTGGGCGATCAGGCTGTCGCCGATCTCGCGCGTGATGCCGTTGCCCCCGGCGGCGTTCTCGCCGTTGACGATGACGAGATCGATCGCATGATGCGCGACGATCGCGCCGAGGCCCACGCGCACGAGATCGCGTCCCGGGCGTCCGACGACGTCGCCGACGAAGAGCAGTTTCATTGGGCCGCGTCGCGGTCCGGGATGGCGTTGGGGACCGTGATCGGAATTTCGCGACCCTGCCCGCGGCGTTCCTTCAGCTTCGGCAGCGTGATCGACAGCTCACCGGCGACGAGCACCGCGGTGACGGCGGCGCCGCTGAAGGCGCCAGCCACGCGAACCGCGCGGGCGAACCGGCCGGACCCGCGCTCGACGAGGTGATGGCCGCCGGCGCCGACGCCCGGGGCATCTGCCCACTTTTCGCCGACGATCAGGACCACTTCGCCTTTGAGGAGGACGCGGACCGCATTGGGTGCTACGCCGGGGATGTCCATGAGGATCCGGACGCTGTCATCCGTTTCAAGGACGTCGAGCGGCGGCTGGCAGTCGCCTGCCGCGGTCGCCCTGGCCGGAACGCCCCGGCTCAGCTCCTGGAACAGCTTTCGGACGTCGTCTGCAAGGTCCCCGAGTTCGGCAGTGAGCAGGACGGAAGGCCAACCGACCATTGAAGATACAGGATTGCACAGGTGGGACGGGTCTGTCAGGTCCAGTCCTGACTCGGCAGGTCAGGGCGGGTCCTTCAGGTCAGCCAGGTCTCCGGGGTCGGTTGGGGCTCCGGCGGGTCAGTAGAGGGGAGCCGGAAACCACGGCTGGACTTCGGCATCAGATGAGTGCATGTCGCTAAGATAATATTATTGACATGTGCTCACGGCGATCCTAGACTGTGAGCATCTCAGTCCCGGAGGACACGGCACCAATGCCAGGCAAAGTCATCGGAATCGACCTCGGCACGACCAACTCGGTCGTCGCGGTCATGGAGGGCGGACAGCCCGCCGTCATCGTGAACCAGGAGGGCGCGCGGACGACCCCGTCGGTCGTCGCCATCGCCAAGGAAGGCGAGCGCCTCGTGGGTCAGGTGGCCAAGCGGCAGG
>JBKPSY010000333.1:0-6605 GCA_046735235.1 Acidobacteriota bacterium
GCCAGTTCTTCAGAAGGTGTGGGGCAAAAGCGACGGCGAAGCCGGCGGAAAGAAAGCCAGCCGCCCGGAGCGACGACACCAGCACCGGGCGCCAGGTCGCGGGCCATCGCCCACCGCCGTGCACCAGCACGGTCCGCCACAACGTCAGGACGGTGACCACCGGGAGGAATCCCACGAGGTAGCCCAGCTTGATCACGCAGGCGAACCCTGTCAGCAGCCCGGCGAGGGCCAGCGGCGTCGGATCGGAAGGCTGGTCCCACCAGGTCAGGACGAGGACGCACGTCGCAACGGCCGGACCGAGCGCCAGCAAGTCGGGCTTCCCTGAACCCCACAACACGGCGACAGCCGACGAGGAAACAACCATCCCGAGCGTCAGCAACGCGGCGCGGCGCGGCAAGCCGCAGACCCGCGCGAGCCCGTAGAACAGTCCCATCGTCGGCAGGAACGACGCCCACGGCAGGATCCGTGGATCGGTGCCGGTCTGTCCCATCGCGTAGAGGGCCGCCATGTGCATCTCCGCGATGAGCCCCACGGACGAAAACGCGTCGTAGCCCGGAAGCGATACCAGACGCCCGGTCCCGGCGACCATTTTCGCCATCGCCATGTAGAACGCAGGCGCGTCGACGAGCAGCCAGCCTCCGATCGAGCTGAAGCCATAGAGGTAAAACCCTGCGACAGTGAGCGCCACGGCCTTCCACACGAGCGACGCGTCACGCCAGGTGCGCCAACTCGAGGTCAGCTCCCGGCGCCAGTTACGGTGCTCCAGACCGAGCACGACGAGCGCGACGAGCGCCGCGATCCAGACCACCGGCGTGACTATCGCGTTGGTGAATTGGCCGTCGAGGGCAATGAATTCGAAGGCGGTTCCCAGCACTCCCTGTCCGAGAACGAACGCGATCGAGGCATGGAGCCACATCGGATGCCGTGCGCGGCGTCGAGTGGGTGCCAGGCACAACAGGCCGATCCCCAGCGAGGCCAGAGAGAGCGCCAGGGCGGGCCATGTGAGCGCGACGAGATGGGTCATTGCCTGAAGGCTGCTGTCAGCAGCCTCGAGACGGCTGCCGGCAGATGGCCGGCGCCCTGAATGACATACACGGCGATACAGCCGACGATCCACATGACCATGGCCGTGATCGCGAGCGGTCCGGGTCCCAGTTTCTTTGGAGCGGGCACCGTGACGTCGTGGGAGTCCGACCTGCGATCTGGGATGGCGGCACGTGTGCCGACGCTTTCGCGAAGCAGTGCGAGCTCCTGGTTGAGGCGTCGCAGTTGATTGTTCTGGTCTGAGATGCGCTGAAGGCTGTCGAGCATCAGAAACGCGATCAGCCCAAAGAAGATGACGGCCAGGACGACCATCAATTCGCGGTCGCCCAGTGAAGAGGTGAAAGCGATTACGGGCAGCCGCCCCCAGACCATGACCGCGCAAATCGCGGCCAGTTCCGCGATGATCCAGCGGACGCTGATGAAGCCGCTCAGCCGGCCGCTCCGCATCAGCGCGACGGTGTATACGAGGAGCGACCCGAGAACCACCAGGCAGGTGCTCTCGACGGCAAACGAGAACGACGTCATCGCACGTCTCCCGCGCCGCGCGACGACATTGCTCCCAGGAATCCGACGGCAACGCGGATCGGATACAGGCCCGCTCGCATCGCGGTGAAGAGCGACTGGCCGTGATGCCGTGGCCGCATGGTCACCGGCGTTTCGATGATCCTGAAGCCGGCCTGATGCAGCAACAACAGCGCCTCGGCCTCGGGATGATCGGTTGGATAGTGCGACGCGAAGAATGCGAGGGCACGCCGGTTCAGCGCCCGCAGGCCGGACGTCGTGTCGTGGATCTCGAGGCCCGTCACGAGCTTCAAGAGCTTCGTCGAGAACTGCATTCCCATCCGTCTCGCAGGCGGCGTTCTATAGCCCAGATCGGCCGCGCCGGGAATGTACCGCGATCCGATGACGCAGTCCGCCGCGCCCGCCTCTATCGGCGCCACCACCGCCGGCACCCACCGTGGATCGTGCTGGCCGTCGCCGTCGACCTGCACGGCGACGTCATACTCGTGCCGTAGGGCGTAGATGAATCCCGTCTGGACGGCGCCGCCGATTCCAAGGTTGATCGGCAGAGTGACGACGGGAACGCCAGCCGCCCGGGCGACCGCCTCTGTTGCGTCGGTCGACGCGTCGTTGATGACCACGACGTCGAGTCCCTGCTGCCGGATCTCGTCGAGCAGGGTCGGCAGGCTCTCGGCCTCGTTGTATGCCGGGACGATGCAGAGGCGCCTCACAGTGGTTTCCGGATGACGGCGACGAACTGTTCCGGCCGCGTCACGCGGATGGCCATGCCTCCGAGCGGCGTGCGATCGAGACGCCTGCCGAGCGCCTTCAGTGTCGCGTTTCGGTAGGACTCGCCGAAATGCGTGATGACCTCCGGAACGGAGTAATACCGCGGGTCTCTGAAGAAGGTCGGCGGCTCCATGCCCGCGAGAGCACTGGCGGCCCGCAGCCCGTTTCTGGAAAAGTGACAGAGGTGCAGGGGCGGCGCCAGGCCCCACCACCGCCTGCCGAGCAGCCGCGGCAGCCAGTGACTCGCGTCGTCGGTGCTGACGAACAGGTAACCGCCTGGCTTCAGCACGCGGCGCAGCTCCTTCAGCGCGGCCACCGGCCGGATGAGATGCTCGATGACATCCCACATCACGGCGACGTCGAACGTCTCGTCGGCGAAGTCAAGGCGCTCGACGTCGCCCTGCGTCACGGACGCGCCGTACGCCTGCCGTGCGACGTCCGCCGCGTGCGTGCTGACGTCGATGCCGGCGCCGTCGAAATGGGGTTCGGCGGCTTTCAGAAAGAAGCCGTATGCCGCCCCCGCCTCGAAGAGACGGCCGGTGGGGACGAACCGGCGGATCAATCCGACACGCGACGCGAAGCTTCGCGCCATCGACGCCTGGGCCTCATGGTATGACGCATAGCCGTGCCGCTCGTCGTTCTGAGACGTCGACGACTCGAAATAGGCGGCATCGTAGCGAGCATGCACTGCGCTGTCGGGGACGCCGACCTCGACGAAAAGCGTCGCACACCTGTGGCATCGCCGATAGGCAAAGCCCCCGAAGCGAAATGCTTCGGAAGTCGCCTGACCGTCGCAGGCCGGACACGCGACATTATCGGCGATCGTGTTGTTCAACGTCCGTACGCGTGCCAGACCTTGTGCAGTGCCGTCACCACGTCCGCCTG
The DNA here is from genome assembly GCA_046735235.1 of Acidobacteriota bacterium. Taxonomy (GTDB): domain Bacteria; phylum Acidobacteriota; class Vicinamibacteria; order Vicinamibacterales; family JAENWD01; genus JAENWD01. Next base: position 3,220 of record JBKPSY010000333.1, read on the forward strand.
ATCCTGATCCGACATGGCCGGAAAGAGCGGCAGGGACAGGAGCCGCTCGTATTCACCTTCGGCCACGGGCCATTGTCCCCTCTGGAATCCGAGTCGCGCGTAGTGCGTCATCCATGGAATCGGAATGTAGTGGACGTTCACGCCGATGTTCTCCGCACGCAGCGCCGCGAACACCTGCGCTCGCGACACGCCGAGGCGATCGAGTTGCAGACGGACGACGTAGAGATGCCACGCCGATTCCCGACCGTCGCATTCGTCGGGCAGTTGGAGCATGGGAAGGCCGGCCAGGGCACGGCGATACTCGGCAACCAGGTGCCGGCGCCGCGCAAGCCAGCCATCGAGCTTCTTCAGCTGACTGATGCCAAGGGCGCAGTTGATGTCGGGAATGCGGTAGTTGTACCCGAGCGAGACGACGTCGTACACCCACGAGCTGCCCTGGTTCCGCGCGTGCAGATCGAGATCGATCCCATGGTGGCGAAGCGACCGCGCCAGCCTGGCCTCTGCCGGATCGTCGGTGAGTACGGCCCCTCCCTCCCCCGTCGTGATCTGCTTGACCGGATGAAAGCTGAGAGTCGCCAGCGTGCCCAGGGCGCCGACCTGTTTTCCGTGGTATGTCGCGCCGAGTGAATGGGCCGCGTCCTGAATCAGTCTGAATCCGTGCCGTTCTGCGAGCGCGCCGAGGGCGTCGTAGTCACATGGATGGCCGGCAAAGTCCACGGCGACCACGGCGCGTGTCCGTGGCGTGATCCTGCGTTCGACGTCGGCCGGATCGATCGTCAGCGTGTCTCGGCACACGTCGGCGAACACGGGCCGGCCGCCGCAATAGAGCACGCAATTGGCGCTGGCGACGAACGAGAGGGCCGGGACGATGACTTCCGTACCCGGGCCGATGCCTGCCGCGACCGCCGCCGCGTGAAGAGCCGCCGTGCCCGTATTGAGCGCGACGGCGAACTTCGCGCCGGTCCGGTTGCATAGCCCGTGCTCGAATTCGGCGACCGCCGGCCCCGTCGTCAACCAGTCGCTCCGCAGAACAGCTTCCACGGCACGGATGTCGTCGTCATCCACCGACTGTCCGGCATAGCGCAGCATGTGCGACCGCACGGGACGGCCGCCGTCGATGGCGAGCGGCTCAGCCATTCGGTTCCGAGTTCGCTGATGCGGCACATCCTGCCGGTCGAGGTCCGCGGAAGAATCGCAGAACACCCTCCTCCTCTTTGTCGAAACGCATCCCCAGCGACTCGGCGATCGTGATCGACGCGGCGTTTCCGGGCTTGACCAGCGCCTCGATGGACTCGTCGATCGAGGCGGCGAGCCGGCGAACCATTTGGATTCCGAGGCCGCGGCCACGAAACTCCGGTGCGACGGTCCAGGACAACCGCCAGCCGGACGCCATTTTGTCGGCGCGTACCGTGCCGATCGGGTCACCGCGGTATTCCGCGATGTAGATCTGTCGATTCGGATCGTCAAGGGACTTGAGCAGCCAGGTGTAGTGGCTCTCAGAGTCGATCGGCCCGGTGTTGAGTGACGCCGCGCGTGTTTCAGGATCCGTGCGCCAGCGATAGAGCCTTCCGGCGTCGGTCATCGCGGCGCGGCGAAGGATCATTTCCTGTTCGACAGGTTCGCGCATGCGGGCCGGAGCTGGGTGCCAGGGGCGGACTATACGCCGGTGGGTCGCGCCGACGCAATGCGCCGGCGGCCTCGGTTCCGTGAACCTCGTTGACGGCTTACCCGTATGTAATCTACAGTAGTAGTCACACAGATGGCTGACGAGACCGAAGACGTTCTCAAGGGCACGCTCGACATGCTGATTCTCAAGGCGCTCGAGCTTGCGCCGATGCACGGCTGGGGTATCGGCGAGCGGATCGCGCAGCTGTCGCAGCAAGTGTTCCAGCTGCAAACTGGCACCCTCTACCCCGCGCTCCAGCGTCTCCTCCGCAGAGGCTGGCTCACGGCCGAGTGGCGCACCACCGAAAACGGGCGCAAGGCGCGCTACTACAAGCTCACCGCCAGCGGACGGCAGCAGCTGCTGGCCGAGCGCTCGTCGTGGGAACGCGCGAGCCTCGCCGTCCGACGGATCCTCAACGCAGAGTCCTGAGGCGCACCATGTCCTGGATCCACGGCATCGGCTATCGGGTGCGCGAGCTGCTGCATCCCGGCGCGGCAGACGACGAGCTCACGGACGAGCTGCGCGACCATCTCGACCGGGAGAGCGCTCGACAATCCGCGCGTGGCGCCGGCGAGGACGCCCACCGGCAGGCGGTCCTGCGCGCCGGACATGCGGACCTCGCGCGCGAGAACGCCGGCGACCATCGCACGGGCCGCGCGATCGCGGACATGATCCGCGACCTGCGGTACGCCGCGCGGATGATTCGCCGCAATCCGGGGTTCACCGCCGCCGTCATCCTCTCGCTGGGACTGGGCGTCGGCGGCACCACCGCCATCTTCAGCGTCGTCAACGCCGTGCTGTTGCGGCCGCTGCCCTATCCGAACTCCGACGAGCTCTATCGCGCGCGGATCTGGTGGGGCGATTTCTCAGCCACGCTCTCGGTCGCCGACGACCAGGCGCTTGCCGACACGAGCCAGGGAATCGCGGAGGTCGCGTCCTTCTATTACCCCTACGGCGCCAACGGATTCGTCATCGCCGGCCCTGATGGGGCCGAGCTGCTGCCCGGGCTGTACGTCGCGGGCGAGCTGCCGCGTCTGCTGCGGGTCTCCCCGATGATCGGGCCCGGATTTTCAGGCACCACGAAAGACTGTCAGGTTCTGATCGGCGAGGACGTGTGGCAGCGTCGCTTCGCGGGACGGAGCGACGCCATCGGGCAGGTGCTCCCGCTCGACGAGAAGCTCTGCACGGTCGTCGGCGTCATGCCGCGTGGCTTCCACGTGCCCGGCGAGAAGAAGGACGAAGTATGGGTGCGTGCGCAGCTGAAGCCGGCGAAACGGCGCGGCGGGTTCTTCATCCACACGCTCGTGCGCGTTCCTCCGGCGGTGACCGCCGACCAGGTCGCTGATCGGCTGACCGCTGTCGTGGCGCCGGTCCTCAAGGCACGGTTCGGCATCGACGAAAACTGGCGGTATCGCCTGAAGTCCGAGCGGGAAGTGCTCGTGGGCGACGTACGAGAGACGTTGCTGATGCTCCTCAGCGGCGTGACGCTCGTCCTGCTGGTGGCCGTCTTCAACGTCGCGAACCTGTTGCTGGCCAGAGGGATGGTGCGCACGCACGAGCTCGCGGTGCGCGCGTCCCTCGGCGCCCGCAGAGGCCGTCTCGCCGGGCAGCTGCTGACCGAGTCTGGGCTGCTTGGCCTACTGGGCGGAGCGCTCGGACTCGTCATCGCCGAGATCGCGCTCAGCCTCGCCGGCAATGCCGCGACCGCCGTGATCCCACG
>JBKPSY010000334.1:0-12431 GCA_046735235.1 Acidobacteriota bacterium
GCGCTCGGCTTCAGTCCTGACGGCGTTCAGCTTGCGGTTGCAGGATATCGAGAGGTCAAGCGCTTCCGCGTCCCGTCCGGGATGACCGAACCCGCGATTGGCGGGCTGAGCGACCAGGTGCGCGCGCTCGCGTGGAGCCCGGACGGGAAGCTCCTGGCCGCCGGCGGCGGCACGCCGGGCGCCTTCGGCGAGCTCGTGCTGATCGACACCGCGACCGGCTCGGTGGTGCGAACGCTCGACGGCCACCGCGACTACGTCTACTTCGTCGCGTTCAGCCCGGACGGCAAGCGGCTCGCCTCGTGCGGCTACGACCGGCAGATTCGGATCTGGGACACGGCCACCGGAAAGCCGATGGGCGTGCTCCGGGAGCACACTGAAGCCGTGTACGCCGTGGCGTTCGATCCCGCCGGGACGCTCCTGGCATCGGCGTCGGCGGATCGATCGGTGAAGATCTGGGACACGACCAAGGGAGTCCGCCTGTACACGATCACCGAGCCGACCGATGCCGTGCTGACGCTGGCGTTTCGTCCCGGCTCTCACGTGCTTGTCGCCGCGGGCGCGGACAAGCGCCTGCGGGCGTGGCGGATCGATGCGTCGGCCGCGACGCTGGTCGGCAACACGCTCGCGCACACCGGCAGCATCATCAGGGTCGCGTTCTCACCGGACGGCTCGAGGCTGGTGAGCGCGTCGAGCCGCCGCGAGGTCAAGATCTGGAACGCTGAGACACTGACCCTCGAACGGACGCTGGCCGGCCAGAGCGACTGGGTGCAGTCGCTGGCCTTCAGTCCCGACGGCCGCGCGCTGGCGCTGGGACGCTACGATGGCACGGTGAGCATCTTCGATCCGTCCACCGGGCGCAGGCAGCAGGATCTCATTCGGCCCGCTGCGGCCGCGGCGGACGCGCGGAGGGGGAAATGAATCGGGTCTGTCGGGTCTGGCGGGTCGATCAGGTCGGTCGGGTCGGTCGGGTCGGTCAGGTCGGTCAGGTCGTGACTATCGCGATGCTCCTCGCGGCGCCGGCGCTCGCGCAGACACGACCGCCGGTGCTCCTCGACATCGAGCCGTATGGTCTGCAGCGCGGGACCACGGTGACGTTTACCGTGAACGGCGCGAACCTGATGGGCGCGGATCGAGTGCTGTTCGACGATGCCGGGCTGAGCGCGACGATCGGGGCGATGTCGGATCAGGGCGCTGATATCCGCAAGAAAGTGCCTGGAGAAACCGGAGCGGTCATCCAGGACAAGGCCGAGAAGAATCGCGTCCAGATCACGGTCACCGCCGCGGCGGCCGTGCCGACGGGCCGCCATGGGTTCCGGCTCCACACGCCCCTTGGCACGACGTCGTTCATCTCGTTCTGGGTCGGCGCCGAGGCCGAAGCCATCGAGCGCGCCCCGAACGACGCCGCCGACAAGGCGATGGCGTTGGCGCCGCCTGTGACGGTGAACGGATCGCTGCCGAAAGAAGGCGACGTCGACTACTACCGCGTTGACGCGCGCGCGGGCCGGGATCTCGTCGTGCGCGTCCTGGCGACGCCTCTCGGGTCGATGATGGATCCGACGGTCTCGCTGCTGTCGCCGGATGGACGCCAGCTCGCGTCGAACGACGACTTCAACGGCATGCGCGACTCGCTGGTCGTCTTTCGCCCCGAGGCGGACGGCGCGGTGATCGTGCGCATCGCCGACGCCAACGCCAGCGGCGGGTGGCGCCACATCTACCGGGCGACGATCGGCGAGCTGCCGGTCATCACCAGCGTGTTTCCGCTGGGGCGCCCGAAGGGGTCCGACGCGTCAGTGCGCGTCGAAGGCGCGAATCTGGGCGGGCACACTGCCGCTGTATTGGGCCGTCCAGCGCCCGATCAGCCGCTGGCCGCGCCTGTCCACGTCACCGGCCTCGACGCCGATCCGATCAACCGCGTCCAGGTGTCGCTCGGCCGCTATCCCGAAGTGCTTGCGGGGGATGGCCACCACACCCTCGCGACGGCGCTGCCTGTCTCGGCGCCCGTGACGGTGAATGGGCGGCTCACGCACGTCGATGGTCGCGCGGACGCCGACTGGTTCCGCTTCACCGCGACGAAGGCCCAGACCCTCGTCATCCAGGTGAACGCGGCGCGCCTTGGCTCGTCGCTCGACTCGGTCGTCGACGTGCTCGATGCCCGTGGCCGTCCGGTGCCCCGCGCGCGGCTCCACCCGGTGTGGGAGACGACGGTCGACCTGCGCAATCACGGTTCCACGGGAAGTGGCATTCGGCTCCTCACATGGAACGAGCTCCACCGCGGCGACTACGTCTACATCGATCGCGAGCTGCTGAAGGTGGACGAGCTGCCGAAGGGGCCCGACGAGGACACGTTCTTCCAGGATTATCGGGGCCAGCGGATCGGCTTCGAGGACACCACGGCCGAAGGTCACGCGCTGTTGCGTCCCGTCTACAAGGTCGACGTGCTGCCGCCCGGGACGCCGGTCGTGCCGAACGGCCTGCCCGTCTTCGACCTCGTCTATCGCAACGACGACGGCGGCCCCACGTTTGGAAAGGACTCGAAGCTGACCTTCACCGCGCCCGCGGCGGGGACGTACTTCGTGCGCCTCACCGACGCGCGAGGCAGCGGTGGCCCGCGCCACAGCTACCGGCTCTCGATCGCGCCGCCGGCGCCTGACTTCGATCTATCGCTCTCGCCGTCGAACCCCAACGTGCCGCGCGGGGGCCGCGTGCCGGTGACCGTCTTCGCGTTCCGGCGCGAAGGCTTCGACGGGCCGATCGAGGTCGCGTTGAAGGATCTGCCGGCGGGCCTCACGGCAGCGCCGGGCGTGATCCTGCCAGGCGAGTCGAGCGTGTCGCTGACGATTGCCGCCGACGAATTCGCCGGCAACGCGTCCGGCGCATTCGCGGCCATCGGTCGCGCCAGGATCGCGGGTCGTGCTGTGGAGCACACGGCCCGCCCCGACGAAAAGGTCAGCGTCGTCTCGACGGCGTCGCCACCCGACGTGCGCGTCGTCTCGGTGACGCCAGACGTCGTCGAGCTCGCGCCGGGCCAACGCGCGAAAGTGACCGCGACGATCGCCAGGGCGAACGGGTTCGCGGGGCGCGTGCCGCTGTCGGTGCGCAACCTGCCGTTTCGCGTGACGGTGCCGAACATCGGCTTGAACGGCATCCTGATCACGGAGACGCAGGACAGCCGCGAGTTCGAAATCGTCGCCGACGACAACGCTGCGCCGGTCGAGCAGACGCTTTTCGTGACGGCGCGCGTCGAGACCAACGGCGGCACGAACTCGGAAGCGAGCTCGGCGCCACTGAGGATTCGCATTGTCGGCAAGCGTGCGGCAAAGTAGCCAACAGCAGGCGGAACGGACACAGTAGGCGGAGTGGAAACCGTAGTCCGGGCCAGAAACAGTAGGCCGGGGCCTCACCCGGCAAATCCCGTATGCAGACACCACAACTGAGATTCGCCGGCGTCGTGTGTCTCACGCTCGCGCTTGCGAGCATTCCCAACGCCGCCCGCGCCGCTGACCCCGTTCGGCTCGACTCCTGGCAACTGCGGACGGATCCCGCCGCGGGCTTCACGGCAACGACGCTGCCGGCCGATGGCTGGCGCCCCGCCGTCGCCGGCCGGTCGTGGAACGCGCAGTTCGACGATCTGCGCGACTACTTCGGCGTCGCCTGGTACAAGACGACGTTCGAGATGCCCAAGGGGCGGACGGCGCACGTCCTGATCCGCTTCGGCGCGGTGGACTACGCCGCCGAAATCTACGTGAACGGCCACCGTGCCGGGACGCACGAGGGCGCGTACACCCCATTCAGCGTGGACGTCGCCGACTTCGTCCGATCCGGCACCAACGAGGTGCTCGTACGCGTCGTCGATCCGCCGCCGACCGCCGAGGGGGCCTCGCCGCGTTTCCCCGAGATGCCGTACGAGGAACTGCCTCGAGGCAAGCAGAACTGGTACATCGAGAACGGCGGGCTGTGGCAGCCCGTGACGCTCGACGTGAGGCAGTCACTGTACTTGGAGCGCGTGCACGTCAGCGCGAAGATCGACGGCACCGTGAACGTTGACGTGGAGGTCAAGGGCGCGAACTTGCCTCGACCGACCACGATCAAGGTGTCGATTCAGGCGCCGGACGGATCCACGGTCGCGGAGCTGCCTCCGATGCAGGCGTCGCAAGCTGGCGTGCAACACGCGAGCGGCGCCGTGAAGGCGCTGCAGTTGTGGTCGCCCTCTGCGCCGGTCCTCTATACGGTGACGGCGTCGCTGTCGGGACCATCCACAGACAAGATCACCGACCGGTTTGGCTTCCGCGAGTTCACCGCGCGCGACGGGCAGTTCTTCCTGAACGGCGAGCCCTTCTACATGCGCGCGGCCCTTGACCAGGATTTCTACCCCGACTCCATTTACAGCACTCCGGACAGGTCGTACGTCGTCGATGCGATGACGAAGGGACGCAAGCTCGGGCTCAACCTGCTGCGCTGCCATATCAAGGTCTGCGATCCGACGTACCTCGCGGCGGCCGACGAAGTGGGAATGCTGGTGTGGTACGAGGTGCCGAGCTGGGACCGCTGGACCGACAAGTCGGTGGCGCGCGGCAAGGCGATCTTCGACGACATGGTGGCGCGCGACTGGAATCACCCGTCAATCGTGATCCAGAGCCTGATCAACGAAGCGTGGGGCATCGACATGCGCCAGGCGGATCAGCGCGCCGGGCTGGCCTCCTGGTTCGACGCAGCCAAGGCGAAGACGGCGCCGCTCGGGCGGCTCATCGTCGACAACAGCGCCTGCTGCGACAACTTCCACGTGAAGTCCGACATCGACGACTTCCACCAGTACTACTCGATTCCCGATAACGCCACGACCTGGGACAAGTGGGTCGCCGACTTCGCGTCGCGGCCGAAGTGGAGCTACAGCCCGCACGGCGACGCCGTCCGCACGGGCCAGGAGCCGCTGGTCGTCTCCGAGTTCGGCAACTGGGGGCTGCCGGAGCTGCCGGATCCGCTGCCGTGGTGGTTCCCCCGCGACTTCGACGGCCGCGCAATCACCCGCCCCGCCGGCCTCTACGACCGGTTCAAGGGCTTCGCGTTCGATCGGCTGTTCACTGACTACAAGGCGCTCGCGCGCGAGGCCGAGTGGCGGCAGTTCCAGAGCCTGCAGCACGAGATCGAGGAGATCCGCCGCCAGGGTGCAATCCGCGGCTACGTGATCACGGAGTTCACCGACATCAACTGGGAAGCCAACGGGCTGATGTCGATGTGGCGACAGCCCAAAGTCTACGGAGAGGCACTCGCGGCCATTCAGCAGGACGACGTGCTGCTGCCGAGCGCGACGAAGACGAACGGTCGCGCCGGCGATCGTCTGACGATCGCGGTCGACTACTCGCGCTACAGCGCAGCCGATGCCGCCGGAGGCACGCTGGCGTGGACGGCCGGCGGCCAGCATGGCGAGGTGCCCGTGACCGCGTCGGTGCCGCGGGCCGGCGTCGCCAGAATCGGATCGCTGGAGATTCCGCTGCCGGACGTTCAGTCGCCGACCCGCGTCCGCGTGTCGCTGGAGCTGAAGGGCACCAACGGCCGGACGCTCGCCAGGAACTTCCAGGACCTCTTCGCATTCCCCGCGACGAGCGCGCCGGCCAACGTCGTCGTGCATGATCCGGCTGGCGCGATGGCGGCGCTGCCGTGGAAGCCGGGCGCCATGACGTCGGGCAGCGTGGTGGTCACCTCGGCGCTCGACGCGGAGGTGCGACGGTTCGTCGAAGCCGGCGGGCGCGCGCTGGTCGTGCCGCGCGGCGTGATTTTCACGTTTGCGTCGACGCCCACGCTGAGCGCCACGCCGCGCAACGGCGTTCTCGACGGGAACTGGGTCAGCAACTTTCCGTGGATCGCGCCGTCACACGCCTCAGCGGCGGCGGCCGTGGTATCTCCCATCACGGGCCTCGAAGCCGCGTCCGCGACTCCGCGCTGGCTGCTCGAGGGCGTGCCTCAGTCGGCGTGGCAGTCGGGCGACGTGCTCGCGGGGATGTTCTTCGGCTGGCTGAACGACAATCATGCCGTGACGGCGCAGTTCACGCTCGGCAAGGGCAAGGTGCTGGCGACGACGTTTGACCTGAGCCACTACTCCGACGACCCGTTCACGACGAACCTGTTCAACGGTCTGCTTTCGTATCTGGTGAGCGACGCCTGCCAGCCGAAGACGCCGCTGGAATAGGCAGCAGTAGGGCGCGCCTTCAGGCCCGCCATCTTCTGTAGCGCAGGCCTTCAGGCCTGCCGAGGGGCGACATGAAACTGATGCGGACATTCGCGATCGTGATCCTGTTCGGCCTTGGCGCTGCCGCCACCGCTGCGGCACAGGCGCCGCCGTCGACCGTGGCCGGCGCGAAGGTCTACGAGATGCGCACCTACTACGCCGCGCCGGACAAGCTCGAGGCGTTGCATGCGCGCTTCCGCAATCACACGATCGAGATCTTCAAGAAGCACGGGATGGGCATCGTGGCGTTCTGGGTGCCGGTCGACCAGGCGACGGGCGCCGCGACGGGCAACACGCTGGTCTACATCCTGTCGTATCCGAGCCTCGACGCGCGGAAGCAGGCCTGGGACGAATTTGGCAAGGACCCGGAATGGATTGCCGTGAAGACCGAGTCGGAGAAGGAGGGCAAGCTGGTCGACAAGGTGGACTCCCTCTTCCTGGCGCCGACGGATTACTCGCCGATGAAGTAGGGGACAGGTCCATGGGTGCATGGGTCCATAGGTACATAGGTCTGTGGGTCTGTGGGTCCGTAGTCTGTAGTCCGTAACCCGTAGTCGCATGAACCTTCCCACGAATCACTTCAAGGCCGCTATCGCAGCTCGGACGCCGCAGATCGGGCTGTGGAGCCAGGCGGGCCACGGCATCGTCACGGAGATCCTCGCAGACGCGAAGCCGGACTGGGTGCTGATCGACACCGAGCACGCGCCGCTCGACATCGGAGGCGTCGTCGATCAGCTGCGCGTTCTCGAGGGGGCCGGCGTCCAGGCCATCGTTCGCCCGACGTGGAACGACCCGGTGATCTTCAAGCGGATCCTCGACGCCGGAGCGCAGACGCTGCTCGTGCCCTACGTGCAGTCGGCGGACGAGGCGCGCAAGGCGGTCCTGGCGACGCGCTATCCGCCCCAGGGCAACCGTGGTGTCGCGGCGGTGCTGCGGGGCAATCGCTACGGACGCGTCACCGGCTATCACCACAAGGCGGCCGCTGAGTTGTCCGTCCTCGTGCAGATCGAAACCCGGCAGGCGGCCGACGCGCTCGAGGAGATTTGTGCCGTGGACGGCGTCGACGGCGTGTTCATCGGGCCGTCGGATCTCTCGGCAGCTCTCGGCCATCTCGCCAACGCCGCGCATCCGGACGTCCAGGCGGCCATCGCCGATCTCTGCCGGCGCGCCGGCGCTGCGGGGACGCCGATTGGCATCCTGGCGCCCGTCGAAGCCGACGCGCTGAAGTACTTCAAGATGGGGTTCACGTTCGTCGCCGTCGCCAGCGATCTCGGCTTGCTGCGCCAGAGCACCGACGCGGTAATCGCGAGGTTCCGCGCAGCGACGAACTCGCAGCGGTGACTGTCACTCTGCAAACAAGCCCAGTGGACAACCACAGATTCCACAGAATGCACAGACTTCTTCTTCGATCGCATCACGCCGTCACGCTGCGGCCTCGCCTGCGCTCGGGCGCGCTTCGTGTCTGAATGACGAAATCTGTGTCATCTGTGAAATCTGTGGTTCCAACCGCTGGCACTTAGACTCGAGCTCTTGCCTCGATGAGCACCGAGCGCCGCTCGCGCGATGAGTCTTCGATCGCGGCCATCACCTCTTGCACCCGCAGGCCATCGACGAAGGACGGCTCGCACGCGCGCTTCTGGTGGATGGCCTCGATGAACTCGAAGTTCTGGTCGTAGCGGAACGCCTGCCACGGATTGTCGGCGGGGTCCCGCGGCGAGCCGGCGATCTTCTGAAACTCCAGAGGGACCGCTTCTTCCTCGTAGTGGCCGCCTCTGGCTGCGCGGAGGACACGGAGCGGGTGCCCGAGCTCGTAGACGACGGCGCCATCGCTGGCGTTGACCTCACACCAGTCGCGGCTCGTCGGCCCGCCGGCGTAGCCCGTCGCCGTCTTCACGCTCTCGAAGACACCGGTCACGCCGTTGCCGAACTCTGCGATGCAGCCTACCCAGTCCTCGGTGTCCGAGACGTGCTCGACACCATCCCCATCGACGCGGGTCGGCCAGATCTGCGTCGTGTGCGCCATCACGCGAGCGATAGGGCCAATCACCGAATGCGCGAAGTCGAGGCGATGCGACAGCATGTCGCCGACCTCGCCCGAGCCCGCGTCGGCCTTGCGCTGCCGCCAGCCGAGCGCGTCCCGGCCCCAGTCCTGAAATCGCTGCGCGCGGAAGTGCCAGGGCGCCCCGATCGCCCCTGACCGCACCAGGTGCCGCAGATACCGCATCGCCGGCACGAAGCGATACGTGAAGGCCGTCATGTGCCGCACGCCGGCTCGATCGACCGCCGCCAGCATGTCCTCGGCCTGGGCGACGTTCAGGGCCAGCGGCTTCTCGCAAAGGACGTGGCGTCCACCCTCCGCGGCCGCGACGACGATGTCGCGGTGGAAGCGATTGGGCGTGGCGACGATGACCGCGTCAACCGGCGCGTCCTTCAAGAGCGCGAACGGGTCCGTGTAGGTCCGCGACACGCCGGTGGCCTGCGACGCTTCTGCAAGGGCCGCGGGATTCGGGTCGCAGAGCGCGGTGACCTCAGCGTCACGGGAAAGACGAATGCCGGGGATGTGGTTGGCGACGGCGATCTTGCCGGTGCCGATGAGGCCGACGCGAATGGGCATGGGGAATGATAACTACAGACTCTGGACTCTGGACTACGGGCTCTGGGCTACGGACTACAGGGTGCAGGGTGCAGGGGGCAGCGGGCAGGGTGCAGCCCAGAGCCCAGAGCCCAGAGTCTGAAGCCCTAAGTCAGACGTCCGTCGACTTCCGTGCGCGACGGCAGTGATGGTTGCGCTCCGGCGCGCGTGACCGAGATTGATGCGGCGACCGTGGCGAAGCGGACGGCCTGATCGAGGCTCGCGCCCTCGGTCAGCGCGACGGCAAGCGCGCCGTTGAAGGCGTCGCCGGCCGCCGTCGTATCAACGGAGTGAACCTGGCGCGCCGGCCAGCTCTGGACGGCATCGAGCGCCACCAGCCGTGCGCCGCGGGCGCCGAGCTTCACCAGCACGCGCGCCGCGCCACGTTGCAGCACCGCTCGCGCCATCGCGTCCACGTCCTCGAGCGGCGTGTCGTCGCCGGTGGGCGTGCCGCCCGCGAGAATGGCCAACTCCCGCTCGTTCGGGGTGACGTAGTCCGCGAGCGCCAGCAGCTGGTCGGGGATGGGCACGGCGGGCGCCGGATCGAGCACGACGATGGCGCCGGCCGAGCGCCCTTCCGCCGCGGCGCGGATCACCGTCTCCAGCGGAATCTCGAGCTGCAGGAGGACCGCTCCCGCTGCTCTCAGCGCCCCCAGCGCCGGCGCAAGACGTTCGGGCGCATACGTGCCGTTGGCGCCAGCGGCGAGGACGATCTCGTTCTCGCCATCGGCGCTGATCGTGATCACGGCGACGCCAGTCGCCGCGGCTTCGTCGACGGCGACCAACCGCGTGTCGACGCCTGCCGCCTGCAAGGCGTTGCGCAACAGCGTGCCGTTCGCGTCGGCGCCGACCTGGCCAATCATCGCCACGCGACCGCCGAGCCGGCCGGCCGCGGCCGCCTGATTGGCGCCCTTGCCGCCCGGAACGATCGCGAAGCCGTCACCGCTGATCGTCTCGCCGGGGGCAGGGAAGCGCGGTACGCGCACGGTGAGGTCCGCGTTCAGGCTGCCGACGACGACGATCTCGGGCGTGCTCATCGGGACCGTCCGCCCTTGGCGCGATAGTGATCGACGATGGCGGCCGTGACGATGACGCCGCCGGTGACGAGGCGGCGTGTGGGCTCCTGGACGCCGAGCTGCGCCAGGCCCGCGCCGAGGACGAGAATCACGAGCGCGCCAAGCGCAGACGCGACGACCGAGCCGCGCCCGCCGCTGAGGCTCGTGCCGCCGATCACGACCGCCGCGATGGCGTCGAGCTCGAGGCCGGTGCCTGCGTTGGGATCCACGGCCGCGAGACGTCCCGCCTGGACGATCGCGGCGAGTCCAGCGAGCGCGCCGGCCAGCCCGAATGCCGCGATGCGCACGCGTCCCGGGCTGATGCCCGCGAGCCGTGCCGCCTCGCTGTTCGTGCCCACGGCGAGCAATTCGCGGCCGAACACCATGCGCGTGAGCATGAACTGCCCAGCGACAATCACGAGGACGGCGAGCACGGCCGGAGCGCCAAGGCCAAACAACACGTCGCGGCTGACGAGGTCCACGCGCGCTCCGAGATACACGGTGCGCGAGTCCGTCAGGAGATACGTCGCGCCGCGCGCCATCTCCAGCATGCCGAGCGTCACCAGAAACGTCGGCAGCTGCCATCGGACGCTGACGGCGCCGTTGACGAGCCCCGCGGCCGCTCCGGTCAGCACGGACGCCGCCGCGGCCAGCGCCAGCGAACCTGTGGGGCCGGTGAGCACGAGGCCGAAGACCGCCGCCGACAGCGCGAGCACCGATCCCACGGACAGGTCGATGCCGCCGGTGACGATCACGAGCGTCATGCCCGTCGCCACGAGCAACGTGTCCGGGGCCTGGTTGGCCAGCGCTCGCGCCGTCGTCCACGACGCGAAGTGTCTCGTCGTGACGCCAAAGACGACGATCAGCGCGACAAGAACGAGCGCGAGCCCGATCCAATCGAGCCCGGCGACGATCCGGCGATTCAGGGGAGGGTCTCCGCGGTGACCAGATCGACCGGCGTCTCGCGGTCGGCGATCGCCGCGCCGTGATTGCGGATTCGCTCGAGCGCGTACTCGATCCCGAAGACGGCCAGCTGATCGCCGTGCTGGTCGGCGGTGGCGACGATCGCGCCGCTCTTCACGAGCGCCCGCACGGCCGTGATGTTGTCGAACCCGGCGACGAGCGTCTGCGCCGTTCGGCCCGACGCGCGCAACGCCGCAACGGCGCCCAGCGCCATGCTGTCGTTTGCGCACAGGACGGCCTTGACGTCAGGCCGCTCGGCAATCAGCGCCGTGACCACCTGGTTTGCGCGATCCGTCTCCCAGCCAGCGGTCTGCGAGCGCGCGATGACGAGCCCGGCCGCCGTGACGGCGTCCTTGAATCCGAGCGCTCGCTGGATCGCGTTGAACGCGTTCGGCGCGCCTTCGATGATCGCCACCGGATCGCCCGCATGCAGCTTCGACGCGACGAACGCGCCGACGGCCCGAGCGCCCTTCCTGTTGTCCGGCCCGACAAACGGCACGGACAGCGTGCGCTCCGCCATCGCGTCCGCGTCGAGCCGGTTGTCGATGTTCACCACGACGATGCCGGCGTCGACCGCCTTGCGGGCGACGGTCACGAGCGCCTTCGAGTCCGCGGGCGCGAGGACGATCGCGTCCACGCGTCGCGCGATCATCTGCTCGACGATGGCAATCTGGCGCGTGACGTCCTGCTCGTCCTTGATGCCGCTGGCGACGAGCTCGTACGCCTCGGGATGCGCGGCCTGATGCCGCTCCGCGCCCTCCTGCATCGTCTTGAAGAATTCGTTGGCCAGCGACTTCATGACCAGGGCAACCACCGGCCGCGCGGGCGCGGCCGGACCGCAACCCGATGCGACCACGAACAGTGCGGCGGAAAGCGGGAACAGTCGAATGAGGCGACTCACTGAAATGCCTCAGCGGACCGGCGGAGGTCCGGACGACCCGCGCACGATCAACGCGGTTTCGAGCACGACACGACGCACGGGGCGAGTCGGATCGGCAATGCGGGCGATCAGGAGCCGGGCCGCAGACGCGCCGATGTCATAGGTTGGCTGCGACACACACGTGAGCGGTGGCTGCGTTGCAACCTGCCAGGGCATGTCGTCGAACCCCACAATCGACACATCCTGCGGACACCCGAGCCCTCGCTCGTGAATGGCCTGCAGGACGCCGAGCGACATCGTGTTGTTGGCGCTGAAGATGGCCGTTGGCGGATCCGGCAGCTCGAGCAGCTCGTGGGTGGCACGCCGGGCCGCCTCGCGTTCGAATCCGGCGTCCTTCACGATGGTCGGATCGTAAGGCAGTCCCGCGGCCTCGAGGCCGATCAAGTATCCGCGACGGCGCTCGGCGCCGACGTTGTGCGCCTCGAGCCCGGCAATCATCGCGATCCGTCGATGACCGAGTGAAACGAGATGCGCCACCGCTTCAGCCGAGCCCTCCGCGTTCGTCACCGAGACGATGTCGACGTTCGGCAACCGCACCGTGCGATCGAGGATCACGAGCGGGATGCCTGTGTGCAGGAACTCGCGATAGATCCGGTCGTCGTGCTGTGACGGCACGAC
>JBKPSY010000335.1:0-5563 GCA_046735235.1 Acidobacteriota bacterium
GATTGATTCCCTCGATCTGGCCGTCGAACTGCTTGCCGAGGGCCGCGAGGAGCTTGTGGAACCGCTCGCGGACGGCGGGGTCCCATCGGCGGGCGACCCAGCCATACGGCTTGGCCTGTTCGGGCTTGCCATCGGGGTAACTGGCTTGCTGTGCCACGCCGCCGTGATAGGCGGGGTCTTCACGCAGATACTTCGGGACGGGCATGAACTCGAGCGCGAACGTCGAATCCTGGACCTGGACGAACAGCCGTTTGCCCTTGGCTGTGACACGATTCAAGTCGGAACGCAGGTCGTCGAATACGTAGTTGTCTTTGCCCTGTTCCAACTGCCTCCAGGTGTACTTCACCTGCACGCCGTCGACGCCCGTGTGATCGAGAAAGCCGGGCTCGGCAAGCCGCTCGCGATCCATCCCGATGAAGATGTAGTGATGAACGTTCTGGGCGAGCGCGGCAGGCGCGCTCACCGCGGTCAGCAACCATACGACACTACTCCCCGCGAACCTTCGCCGCCTCCGGTCAGACCGCACGACCGGGCTCCGCGAAGACGGGCCGGCGTGGATCGACGACGAGCCAGCAGGCTGCGCCCACGAGGAAGAGGACGCCCATCACGTAGAGCGGCACGTTCCAGCTGCCGAACCACTGCACCGAGTACGCCACGATCAGCGGATTGAGCATCGCGGCGAGGTTGCCGAGCGAGTTCATCGTGGCGCCGACGACGCCGACCTGATTGCGTCCCACCTCGATCACCGTCGCCCACGCTGCGCCCAGCGTGAACATCGTCAGGCCGGTCGCCGCGGCAATCAGGACCGCCGCCAGCACCGGCGACGACGATCGAGCGGCCACCAGCAACGCGATGCCTGCCAGCAGGTATGCCGCGGCGCCCAGGCCGCACCTGCCAAGCCGCAAGCCATAGCGCGCCGCCAGCCGATCGGTCGTCACGCCACCCAGCAAATCGCCGGGCATGCTCACGAGCAACGGGAGCCCTGCGAACAGACCGAGGCTGGCCGCCTCGAAGCCGTGCCGCGCTCGAAGGTACGTCGGCAGCCACGTGATGCAGAAGTAGAAGATCATGCAATTCGGCGCGTACATGGCGCACAGCGCCAGCATGTTCCTGCTGGTCACGAGCGCGCGCCAGTACTCGAGGCCCGCGGGATGCTCGGCCTCGGGCGCCCGGTCCTTGACGATCGCCTCCAGCTCGGCGGCATTGACGGCGGGGTGCTCGGACGGATCGTTCCGGAACCACGTGAACCAGACGGCGACCCACGCGAACCCCACCGCGCCGAACCACACGAAGATCTGGCGCCAGGAAAAATAGTGGAGCATCCAGAGCACCACGGCGGGAGTGAGGCCGCCAACGAGGTGCGCGCCCGCGAAGAAGATGCCTTGTGCCGTCCCGCGCTCGCGCGCTGGAATCCACCGGGAAAAGGTACGCGCCACGCACGCCCACGCGCCCGCCTCCCCGCAACCGAAGAGAAACCTGATGGCGAGCAGAGTGATATAGCTCGTCGCCGCGCCGGTGGCGGCGGTGAGGCACGACCACCACAACACGATGCGCGACAGGACCAGGCGCGTGCCGGTGCGGTCGGCCCACCGGGCAGTCGGAATCTCGAACACCGCGTACGCGAGCTGGAACACCGTGAAGACGTATCCCATCTGCACGGTCGTCAGGCCGAGATCCCGCATGATGCCCGGCGCTAGCGTGGCGATGCACGCCCGGTCCAGGTGCGTGATCATCGCGAGCCAGGTGGCGAGGGCCAGAACGCGATAGCGGACTCGTGTGGGGGCGGGCACCTCGGCGCACTATATGCGACAACCCGGCGAACGACCGTCAGATCCCGGCCTCATCAGGCGTGCGGCTCGGCCCTGAGGATTGCCTCGCAGATCAACCCGGCGCTGCAGGCGGCGTAGCGCTTCTGCCAGTCGGTGCACTGACGAAACACGACGACCGGCAGCGTCCACTCGAGCAAGGCCAGCCAGTACGGCACGATGTCGGTCTCGAAGATCGTGGCAGTGTCGGACAGCCATCGCACGAGCCGAATCACCTCGTGCGCCTTGTCCACGGCCGGGTTGGTGCCGGGATACTCGTTTGGCACGGCGTTGAGCGCCGTCGTGGACAGGAGTCCCTGCTCGAAGATCAGCAGCCGTCGCAGGTCGTCGCTCGATCCGATCGGAATCTGCTCGAACTTGACGATCGGCTCGAGGCGCGCGAAGTCCGAGACGATGTTGCGGGGGCGCGTCTCGGAGAAGTCGATCACGTAGATGTTGTCGCGCTCGTCCACCAGCACGTTCTGCATGTTCAGATCGCCGTGGCAGATCGACGTGTACCACAATCGAGAGCGGTGATTTCGATTGGGAAATTCGTGCTTCAGGAAGAAATACGGGTTCAACAGATCGCGGCCAAGCTCTGGACATGGCAGCCGCTCGCTGTCGGGAGACACGCCAAGGAATTCCGCCGCCGTGTCGCACAGCGTCGGGAACAGGCGCCTCGGATCGTGCTCGGCATAGAGCGCGACGGGTTCCCAGCGGGGCTGTCCGTACCACGGCTTCAGCACGCGAGTGAACAGCGCACGCACCAGCGCCACCACTTCCGACGCCGGCCGACGCTGATAGTGATCGCGAAGCCACGTGAGCGAGCTGTCGGGGCCGTTGACGCCGAGGAAGTTGTAGCGCAGGCCGGCCCAGTCGCCGGCCACCGCCTCGCCGAGCAGCGTAGTGCTGTTGTTCAGGATGAACGTCTGCACGTACTTGCGATTGGCCACTTCCTCGCGCTCCGTGAGGGCGAGGCCGCCGATCTTGAGGACGGTCGGCAGCAGGCGGCGGCCGTCCTCGTCGTAGCTCGCGACGCGGAACGTGTTCGACATGAAGCCGCCGACCAGCGGGGTGAGGACGACGCGGCGGCAGTCGCGGTACAGGTGGCGGGCGATCGTCTCCCACTCGTCGAGGATCGGCGAGCCATCTTCCACGTTCACCGTCAGCAGCTTCTCGCGACCCTCACGCAGCCTCGACGGCCGGAAGCTCCACGCCAGCGCCGCGCTGCACCGCATGGCCGGATCCAGATCCGCGACGTCCTCCAGGGTATCGAGCGTCGCCGCCTGCGCAATCGCCTCCATCGGGTCGGCGGTCATGGCCGGGAGCGACACAGCGCTCGACAACCGCACGGTGCGTCCCATGAGGGCGTAGCCGCGCGCGACCTGTGACGCGGGCAGCCACTCGTCGAGGCCAGCGAACCCGTCGTGATCTGGCGAGAGGCGCTCCGCGACGACGGCCATGACGATCGCTGTCGTCGGCGGATCCGCCAGTCGAACGAGTGCCAGGATCGCCGTGGCGGGATGCGGCGCGCCGCTGCCGCGCGCTGCGGCGAGGACGTCGTCGATCAGGTCGGCGACGGCGAATGGCCGCTCGCAGGAGATCTCGACAGCAAGGTCAGGCGCGCCATCCACGCCAACAGCCGAGGCCACGTGCACCGTGGCGTCCGACGGTCGGTCGGGCACGACGAAGTCCGACGCGTCGTGGGTGCCGGGCGTTCGCAACCCCGCGAACGCACGGGCCACGAGCAACGGACCGGTCGCCTCGCTCGCCTGCTGGCGCGTCGCGCCGAGGCCGCCCGTGCCGACGGCAAATGCCAGGTCGGCGAGCGTCAAGGTGGACAGGTCGTCTGCATCGATCGGCGTGGCGAGGGCATCCGGCCGCCGTCCCCAGGTCTCGAGCACGCTGCGCCCGCCGAGCGGCCAGACCGCGCACGCGCGCCCGTCTCGCAGGTGCCGCGCCGCGCGGCCGGGTGCCACGCTGCCCGCGGGAACGATGGCCAACGCAGCGTCCACCGAGGGCGCGATTCGCAGAACGGTATCGAGTCGGGCCATCTCGAGGACATGACGGACCGGCCTCGAGACGCCGGCGAGCACGAGGGCGCCGTGCCGCGCTCGCAGGCGCTTCTCGGCCTTCATGAGCGCGCGCAGGCCCATGCTCGAGAGATACCCGACGCCCGTGAAGTCGAGAATCCAATGTTCGGCGGCGGGATCCAGGCCCTCGACGAACGCGTCAAAGGCCGTGGCACCGTCGCCGTCGAAGCGGCCGGTCAGGCGCAGCGTCGGCACGGGCCGATCGGCGTCGAGCGCGATTTCCATCGTCGCCTGCACTATACGACTGTCCTGGCCGGCGCCCGGCGCCCCTGAAGGGACGCCCTACTGCAATCTCGTCCGGCGGCCTGAGCCTGCTGCAGTAGGCCGGGGCTTCAGCCCCGGCCCATAGGCGGTCAGCGCCCTCATCCATCCAGGCCCAACGCGATCGGCCGGACGCTCGTCTAACGAATGCCTCATCCTAACTACGGGGACCACGTGACTCTCCTCCACCAGGATCTTCGCTACGCCATTCGCAGGCTGCGGCGCAGCCCCGCCTTCACCGCCGTCGCGCTGCTGACGCTGGCGCTGGGTATCGGCGCCAACACCGCGATCTTCTCAATCCTCAGGCACGTGATCCTCCGGCCGCTCGCGTATCCGGCGCCGGAGCAGCTGATGCGGCTCACGGCATACTCGCCGGACAACCCGCGCCAGGGATTCCGGCTCTCGACGCCCGAGTACCTCGAATTCCGAGAGATGACGCGATCGTTTGCGGACGTCGGCGCGTTCTCCGTCGGCGACGGCGTAGCGGGCGGCGGCTCAGGCGGCTGGGCCGGCGCGGTCAATCTCACCGCCGGCGACCGTCCCGTGCGGGTGCGCTCTACGCTCGTGGACGACCATCTCTTCGCGGCGCTCGGCGTGCACGCCGAGCAGGGGCGAATCTTCGCGCCCGGCGAGACCGATGCGATGTCGTCGAGACCAGGTGTGGGCGGGCCGCCAGTCGCGATCCTGTCCCACGAGCTCTGGCAATCGGCGTTCGGCGGCCAGCCCGTCGTCGGCCACACGGTGGAGATCGACGGCCGGTCGCACGACATCATCGGCATCATGCCGCCCGGCTTCGATGTCATGGATAACCGGACGGAGATCTGGCTGCCGATCGGCATCCATCCGGTGATTCGCCACCTTCGAGAAAATCACATCCTGCAGGTCATCGGCCGGTTGAAGAGCGGCGTCACGCCGCAGGCGGCCGAGGCCGAGCTCGCCACCTTCCTCGAGCACTGGGGCGACCGCGCGGGCATCTCGGGGGCGCTGGTGGACCCGGTCACGCGCGGGCAGGGACATATGCCCACCGCGCATCCATCGGGTGCGCAGGATCACTCGCTGCGACTGCAGGCGCTGCAGGGCGCGATTCTGGGCGACGCCGGTCGCGTGATCTGGCTGCTGCAGGCCGCGGCCGGTCTCGTCCTGCTGATTGCCTGCGCGAATCTCGGGAGCCTGATGCTGGCGCGTGCGGAATCCCGTCGCCGGGAGTTCGCCGTGCGCGCGGCGCTCGGCGCCAGTCACGTCCGCCTGATCCGGCAGACGATGACGGAAGGCGTCCTGCTGTCGGTGGCGGGCGGCGCGATCGGCGTCTGGATCGCGCGACTCGGCCTGCGATCGCTCGTGCTCGCGTTTCCAGGCAGCCTGCCGCGGACCGGCGAGTTGACCATCGACCTCCCCGTGCTGCTC
>JBKPSY010000336.1:0-19127 GCA_046735235.1 Acidobacteriota bacterium
TTGCACCAGGAGGCGAGCGCCGTCATGGACAGCGGGATCCCGCCAGGTAAGCGCGAGCGGACGTCGCGCATCAGGTCCAGATAGCCGGTGCGCTGCGAGCGGGTCGCGTCGAAGTCGATCTGCACCATCGACACGCCCGGAACCCGAGCACTATCGAGAATCTCGGATGCGATGCGCGCCCGCGCGCGATAGTCGAGCGCGGCGCGTCCTTCGATGCGCACGACGGCGATCAGCGGCGTCGATGGCGGTACGCGGAGCGGTTGACGCCGCTTCAATGAGGCGACGACGGTGTCGCGAATGACGAGCGTGCGTTCGAGGAACGCGACGGAGATGCCCGAGTACGTAGGCCCGAGCTTCAGCTCGGGCAGCACCGAAGACGGCCGTGTGGGAATGCCCAAGCTAAAGCTTGGGCCTACGAACGATCGCGGGCCCACGTTCGAAAGTGAATCGAGGAACCGCAGATCTTCGGGGCGTTCCCACGCCCAGAGGACGACCGATCGTGTTGGTGTTGCGAAAGTCGCCTCTCTCGCCGTCCCAAGGCTCAGCGCGAGGTATCCGGCCAGGAGGAGACGGCGAGACACGATCAAAGGGTTGGTGGAGCCGGGCGGAATTGCACCGCCGTCCGAAAGAACGTCCCCACAGGCGTCTACGTGCGTAGCATCGTCTGTTGTCTCGTCCCGGCTGTGAAGACGATGCAAAACCAGCCGGGACCAGCTCCAGGAAATCTCGTGGCCACCATCCAGAGCAACCAGTGGCCACCAGCCCGCTAAATGGCGTTCCGTCCCGAGCCGCGGGCTTCTCGAGGGGAACGTCGCGGCCTAATTAGGCTGCGAGTGCAAGCTGCTGATTGGCAGTTGACGTTGTTTCCACCGGATTTACGAGGAAGATGGAATCCTCGGCACGCATCCTGAGTCTCAACTCCTTCGTCGAAGCTAATTCGGCCCCACGCCGGAACCATCAATCATACGACCTATCGGCACCTTGGGTCAAATGCTTGAGTCCTCAGGACTTCGCGCCGTCCGTGTCTCCTTGACTTGCCGTCAAGCCGACCTCGATAATGCTCGAAAGTGCCTGCCTCGTCGTGCCGATAAACAGGAACGATGGCTCCCCAGGACGACCACCTGCAATCGCTTGTCGCTGATCTGGCCGACCGCGTCCGCGAAGAGCTGAAGCGCGAGCTGGATGGGCTCGTGGCCGAGGCGCGGACGCTGGCCGGCACGGAACGGGACGAGGCCGCGCGCCATGCGCGCAGCGAGGCCGAGTCGGCGGCTGCGACGCTCGTGTCCAACGCGATTGCCGCCGAGCGCGCGACCGCGGAAGAGCGGCTCTCGAAGCTCTCAGACGAAGCGCGTGCACGCGAGCGTCAGTCGATGCTGGCCGCCGCCGAACGGCTGCTCACGTCCATTCGTGCGATCGACACGGGCGGGTCGCTCAGCGAGGTCCTCGACGAGCTGACGACCGCCGCCGCGGCCGAAGCAGGACGCGCCGCGCTCCTCGTGCGGCGAGGCAACTCGCTCAAGGGATGGGCGCACGCCGGGTTCGCCGACGAAATGCCCGAGGCCAAGTCGATCGACCTGCGGCTCGAGTCGGGCGGCGTGCTCGCCGACGCGCTCGAGTCTGGCGAACGGCGATCGACGGCCGGCGGCGACGTCGCGGAGCACGCGCAGGTGCCGGCGCCGTTCACGCCGGCGTCGGCAGATCGCGTGGGCCTCGCCGTTCCCGTGATCGTCGACGGCCACGCCGTCGCGGTGCTCTACGCGGACGATGCCGGTGGCCAGGAGGCGGAAGTGCCGAGCGCGTGGCCCGAACACGTCGAGGTGCTGGCGCGGCACGCGGGACGCATGCTCGAGGGACTCACCGCGCGGCAGACGGGATCGCGCGCGGCGGCCGTGGCCGCGGACCGGTCGCGTCCGGATGCCGAGGGCGCGCGGCGGTTCGCGCGGCTTCTCATCTCCGAGATCAAGCTGTATCACGAGGCGCAGGTGGACGAAGGCCGCCGCGCGCGCGATCTGCTCGTGCGCCTGCAGCCGCACATCCAGCGCGCGCGGATGTTGTACGAGGAGCGCGTGCCGCCGGACGTGCGCGGCAGTGCGGACTACTTCGACGAAGAGCTGGTGCGGACGCTGGCGGACGGGGACCCCGTGTTGCTCGGAAAGGCGTCGTGAGGAAGTGGGCCCGGACATGGCTCGGCGCGGCTAAAGCCGCGCCCTACGTACTGCTTGGCACGATCGCGCTGAGCGCGCAGTCGGCGCCGGCGCCGATGCTGACGGCGACGGCGTATCCGCCGGTGCCAACCGTCAGTCGCGATTTGTGGCTGTCGCCGACGTCGCGCCCGACGGCGGCGATGCTGTCGCTCGGCAAGGTTGCCAGCTACGTCTCGGAAGCAAAGTTCAAGGAAGCCGCGCCGATCGTCGCGAAGGTGAAGCTCGACGCGACGCCGCTCGAGTCGTACCAGAAGTTCTACAACGCGCTGGTCGAGTTCCGGATCGGACAACTGGACGACGCGCGCCGCGACGCGGGCGATCTGGTCGAGGACCCGCCGGCCGGCTATCTCTCCGAGGGCGCGCGTCGCCTGGCGGGCGAGATCGCCGAGGCGCAGAACGACTTCGACGGCGCGATCACCTACTACGAGCCGCTGACGAAGTCGTCGCTCGCCATGGACGACGCGCTGATGCGGCTGGGACGCGCGAAGAAAGCCAACGGCGACGCGGACGGTGCGGCCGCGGCCTTCAGGCGCGTCTACTTCGAGTTCCCGCTGAGCGATCTCGCGACGTCCGCGGCGTCAGAGCTCGACGAGCTGCGCGCGCTCGGGCCGATTGACGCCGGGTCGCCGCGCTACAAGCTGGAGCTCGGACGCGCCGAGCGGCTCTTCGGAGCGAAGCGATACGCGCAGGCGCGCGACGCCTTCGCCAACTTGTCCGGCGTCGCAGGCGGCGACGACAAGGAGCTGGTCGCGCTGCGCGTCGCCGAGAGCGACTTCTACCTGAAGCGCTACCTGTCGGCGCGCGATGCGCTGCTGCCGTGGACCGACACGGCGCGCCGTCGAGCGGAAGCGCAGTTCTTCGCGCTCAGCGCCACGCGGGAACTGGGCGAGAAGGCCGAATACGAGCGGCTGGCGCATGCGCTCGTCAACGCCTTTCCGGCGGATACCTGGGCCGAAGAGACCCTCAACAACCTCGCCAGCTCGTTCATCGTCTCGGACGACGACGACAAGGCCGACGCGGCGTTCCGGGAATACCTGCAGCGGTTTCCCGATGGCCGCTACAGCGCGCGGGCGCGCTGGAAGATCGGCTGGACGGCGTATCGCACGGGCAAGTGGGCCGACTGCGCCGACATGTTCGAGCGCGCGGCCTCGGCGCTGCCGCGATCGGATTACCGGCCCACCTGGATCTACTGGGCAGCCCGCTCGCGCGAGCAGCTTGGCGACAACGCCGCCGCCAACCGCCTCTACGGCATCGTCGTCGCGGACTACCTGAACTCGTATTACGGGCGGCTTGCCAGCGCGCGGCTCGAGGCGCGGAAGGTGGAGCCGATGACGGCCGCCGCCGCGGTGACGCCGGCCGGGGAAACGCCGCTGCCGGCGTTCTCGCACACGGTGACGGAGGTCCCCACCGCCGATCTGATTCGCGCGCTCATCGGCGCGGGGATGTACGACGACGCGGTGAACGAAGTGCAGTGGGCGCAGAAGAACGGCAGCGACGGCCAGGCGCTGCAGGCGACGCTCGGCTATGTCTACGCGCAGCGCGGGGATCTCCGAAAGGGCATCAACGCGATCAAGCGTGCGGTTCCGCAGTACCTGTCGGCGGCAGGCGAGGATCTGCCGCCAGACGTGCTGCAGGTCCTGTTCCCGGTGGCCTACTGGGACGTGATTCGGAAGAACGCGGCCGGCACGTCGCTCGATCCCTATCTCGTGGCCGCGCTCATCGCGCAGGAGTCGACGTTCGACGCGACGATCAAGTCGCATGCGAACGCGATCGGGCTGATGCAGATCGTTCCGGCGACGGGCCGCCAGTACGCGCGGCGCCTGCGGATCCCGCGCTATTCGGTGAGCAAACTGTCAGATCCGTCCGTCAACGCACGGATCGGCACCGTCTACTTCTCCGATCTGGTGAATCGCATGGGCGGCGTCCCGTACGCGCTCGCGAGCTACAACGCGGGGCCTGGGCCCGTGGCACGGTGGATGGCGGAGCGGCCGGGCATCGCGAGCGACGAGTTCATCGACGACATCCCGTATCCGGAGACGCAGAACTACGTGAAGAAGATCCTGGGCACGGCCGAGGATTACCGTCGCCTTTACGGCGAGCTCGGGATCCATCCGCTGGCCGGCGCCCCCGGGTCGTCCACGGCAGCGTCCTACGTACCGGTGACGTCGAAGTCGTCCACGACGACGCACACGACGAAGAAGTCCACGGCGAAGAAGGCCACGACGAAGAAGCACAAGCGACACTGAAGCCGGATTCCTGCCACCCGCACACCACACGGCATCCGCGCGACCGCCTCCTGGCCTCCGGCGAGCTGACGCTCGAAAACGCGCCTGTCGTTCGCTCGGATTGCGAGCTGACGCCGAACGCGCTCGCTCACGTGTGTGGGCCGCGCGGCAGGCGCCTGTTTTAGACTGGCGCGCCAAATCGTCCGACAATCCATCCAGCGACCGCACCGAAAATCACGCCGGTCACCATGATCGGGACGTAGGCTTTGGTGATGATCGCGTCGGGAAGGCTGGTGATGACGCCGACGAGAACGCCGACCGCAATTGGCCGGGCTGGGAGTCGTACGGTTGCGGCGAAAAACCCGAGGGCGAAACGGGCGCAGAACGCCCCCAGGAGCGCCGCCCGCTTGTCGGGAAACGCCAGCGGGAGCATGAGGAGCACGTCCAACACGCCACACGTCACGCCGAGTACCAGGCCCAACGCTGTCCGGTCCATGTGTCACGCCTTTCGCTGCGTCACGTCACGCTGTCTTCAATCCCAAAAGAATCCACAGATTCCGCAGAGTGGCACAGATCATGTTTCTTGTTGCGTCACGCTGATGGTCAGGACCCTGCAGCGTCAGTCTCTAAGGACCCGACTACGTGAGTCTCCAAGGACCCGACAGCGCAGTCTCCGAGGACCCGGGAGCGTCAGTCTCCCAGGACCCGACACCGCAGTCTCCGAGGACCCGACAGCGTCAGTTCCCACTACGGCAGGAGATACACGGGATTCGGCAGCTTGAACGTCCGTTCGGCGTAGCCGCCGCTGAGATCGCTCTGCTGGTCGCCCATGCTGAGGACGACGGTGTAGCCCTGCTCGGTGAGCTTGCGGCGCTCGGGCGCCTTGAAGTCGGCGGCGCTCGCGAAGTGCGCGCCTTCGGGCATCAGCACGACGCCCGTCCACTCGTAGCCTTGTTCTCTGAGGTTCCGCTCGGTGGCGTCGCGCAGGTTCGCGGGACGGCCGGTGATGAAGAACACCGCGACGCCGAGCTCCCGCGCGCGGCGGGCCAGCGCCAGCGTCGACGCGATGGCTTTCGATTGGCCGGTCGCCTGAAAGGCGCGAAGGCCGCAGGGGCCCTGCTGCAGGTCGCACGGGCCGTTGAGGACGCGACCCCAGCCGTTGACCCGATAGGCGGGCCAGTTCGAGAGCGACGTCTCGTCGATGTCGAGCACGATGGCCGGCTTGGTCGCCGTCTTCGCGCGCTCTTCGAGCCATGCGCGCGCCTCGCTCACCACCTTAGCCACGTCCGCGTCGTAGCGGCCGTTGCTGATGTACTCGCCGACGAGGCGCTGATCGTCGTAGAGATTCGGGACGGCGGCGGGCGCCGCTGTCGTCTGCGCCGCGGGCGCCGTTGCGACGTGCGGCAGCGGAGTTCTGCACGCCAACGCCGTCAGAGCGAACGCGACGATGCACGCCGGCGGCACGCGGTATTCCCGAGTGGTCATGTGGATTTTCCATCGGCGGGGCTGAAGCCCGGCCCTACTGCACCGGCCGGGCTGAAGCCCGGCCCTACGTACTCCCCGTGAAGCGCGGCCCTACGTGCGAACGCGACGAAGCTTTGCCGTCATACGGCGGTCGGCTTCCTCCATCGTCTCGTCACGCTTCGAGAAGCAGAACCTCACCTTCGTGCGGCCGCGCGCGGCGTCGCGGTAGAAACTGCTCCCCGGCACGGCGGCGACGCCGACGTGCTCCACGAGGTGCCGCGCGAACGCGACGTCGTCGGCGAAGCCGAACGACGAGACGTCCGTCATGATGTAGTACGCGCCAGACGGCGTGTAGCACGTGAACCCGTGCCGCTCGAGAATCTCGAGCAGCATGTCCCGACGTCGGACGTAGCCGGCGGCGAGGTCGGTGTAGTAGCTGTCGGGCAGGGCGAGGGCCGCGGCGCCCGCCTCCTGCAGCGGCGCCGGCGCGCCGACGGTGAGAAAGTCGTGCAGCTTCCTGATCGCGCCGGTGACCGCCCGCGGCGAGATCGTCCAGCCAATCCGCCAGCCGGTCACGCTGAACGTCTTCGAGAGGCCGTTGATCGTGATCGTCCGATCGGCCATCCCGTCGATCGCGGCCATCGGCACGTGCGTGTGGCCGTCGTAGACGATGTGCTCGTAGATCTCGTCGGTGATGGCGAGCACGTCCCACTGGCGGCAGAGCGCGGCGATCGACTCGAGCTCCGCGCGCGAAAAGATCTTGCCGGTCGGGTTGTTCGGCGTGTTGATGATGATGGCGCGCGTCCGCTCGTTGAACGCCCCCGCGAGCTCCGCGGGATCGAACGCCCAGTCCGGCTCGCGCAGCGTCACGTAGCGCGGCACGGCGCCTGAGACGATCGCGTCGGGACCGTAGTTCTCGTAGAACGGCTCGAAGACGATGACTTCGTCGCCGGGATCGACCGTCGCGAGCAGGGTCGCCATCATCGCTTCCGTCGAGCCGCAGCAGACGGTGACCTGCTCGTCCGCGACGACGGGCACGCCGTAGCGGCGCGAAAACGCCGATGCGATCGCCTCACGCAGCGGCCGCGCGCCCCACGTCACCGCGTACTGGTTGATGTCGTCGAGGATCGCGCGACAGGCCGCGTCCTTGATCGCCGCTGGCGCGGGGAAGTCGGGAAACCCCTGCGACAGGTTGACGGCCTGGTGCCGTTGCGCGAGGCGCGTCATCTCGCGGATGACGGACTCGGTGAACTGCGCCGCCTTCTTCGAGCCACGTGGCTTCATCGGCATGATTGCGAATGGGTTGCGGATTGCGGATTGTTGGTTGAAAGCTTTTCAACCCGCAACCGACAACCCGCAACCGGCAACGGGTAAGTTATTCTGCCTCAGGACTGAGCGGGGAGGGCTAAAGCCCTGCGCTACAGGACTGGGCGTGGCGTCTGGGTCACTGTCTTCGGAAAGCCCGCCAGCTCGTACAGCTCCACCGATCCGTCTCGCACGATCTCGGGCAGGTAGTCGCGAAAATGCGCGAGCCGTGCGTCGGTCTCGCGCAGGTCACGCGCGCCGTACAGCTCGCGATGGACGATGACGTAGCGCGCATGGCAGCGGTGGAGCACCTCGAAGCCTTCGAGGCAGGGAAAGTGCCGGAGCGCGCGCGCATCCACGCGCCAGACCGGCGACGCGTAGTCGCTGTAGCCGTTCACACGCGGGTGCCAGTCGAGCGTCGACTCCACCATGAAGCGCGTGTGGCGATCGAACTCCGGGCGCAGGTCGTAATACGGCAGCTCCACGACCGGCCCCGGCGGCAGCGACGCGAGCACGCGATAGACCGCGGAGGGCGGCAGCGCGTCCGCGAACGGGTACGGCGGCTGCCACAGATCGATCAGCGCGACACCCACGAGCGCCGGGCCCAGCCACCGCGTGCGCGGCCATCGCCGCAGCGCCCGCGAGCCCCCATACGCGGCGCCCACCGACAGCGCCAGGACGACGCCGACGGAAAACCTGGCCGGCGAGTGCAGGTACCCGAAGATCGGGATGAGGCGGTAGAGCACCGCATATAGCCCGGCCTGCGGGCCAAACGTGATCCAGACGAGCGCCACGGCCGTGGCGCCGTAGAACGCGACGATGTCACGCGACGAGCGGTCCGTCTGGGCTGACGTCCTGAGCGACACGGCAAGACCGCCGACGCCGAGCACCAGCGCCACGAACCCAGGAAAGATGACCTCGGGCCAGTCCTGCGGCTGGTGCACCATCCAGTGGTGCAGGATCGCGCTCGACGCCGTCCAGGCGTGAAGGTTCGCCGCATAGTAGGCCGCGTCTGACAGCTCCCGATGAAAGCCCGTTCGCGCGGTGAGCGCGAGGTAGTGCTCGAGGAACGGCAGCGACAACGCGATCGCAAGGCCGGCCGCCACCCCTACCCACGTCCACCAGTCCTTCCGGCGCCAGAGCCCGCGTGTCACGCTGAAGACCAGCACGCCGGCCGTGACGAGCATGCCGGCGAGGATCCCGTAGTAGCCGCACGAGATCGCCTGCGCGAACAGGATCAGGCCGAGCGCGATCGCCGGCCCCGGGCCCGGACGCTCGACGAGCCGGTGCAGGGCCGTCATCGCCGCAGGCAAGCCCGCCGTCATGAGCAGCTGAATGTTCGCGGTGTGGCCGAAGGCGTAGGGGCAGAACGCGAACAGGATGCCCGCGACGATCGCGGGCGTGCCCGGGCCGACCAGTTGCCGGGCGAGCAGATACATCGCGACGAACGCGAGCGCGAACGCCATCAGGACGACGGCGTTGTGCGTCGCGTATGGGTTGTGGGTCGCAATCCACACCGGCACGCCGAGCGCGCCGGCACCGACGTTGGCCTCGGAGTAGGCGAGCGTCTCTTGCTCGGGATAGAAGATGTTGGCGTCGAAGAGGTGAGCAGGCGACGTGGTCAGCGCATGGCTGACCCATGCGACGACCCAGATACTGAACAGGCCGTCGCCTTTATCGGTGCGGCCGCCGTGGGCCAGCCGCGCCGGCAGCGGCCACGTCATCACGACCGTGAGGATGACGGCGAGCGCGGAGACGCCCAGGGTCTCTCGCCGGACGAAGGGAACCACAGACTACACAGATTACACAGATTCCCTTCGGCCGGAGTCACGCTACGTTGGCGGGACTGAAGTCCCGCCCTACGACTGTAAAGAAATCTGTGACATCTGTGGAATCTGTGGTTCCTCCTCTTGTCCGTCAGAAGCGCACGACGCCGGCGAAGTAGAAGCCCTTCAGCTTCAGCTCGCCGTTGTCATCTTTCGCAAGATAGCTGGCGTCGAGCGTGCGGTAGCCGCCCTGCGCGCCGAAGTTCTTCGTGAAGCTGTAGGTCCCGTAGATGTCGAAGTCGAAGAAGTCGCCCTGGTAGTTGTTGATCTCCGGCAGCTTGAACCCGGTGAACTCCGCCGTGATCGACGTGTGCCGCTCGGGATAGACCCGGACCACGCCGCCGATTGCCGGAATCGGCCCCCGGGCGCGCGTGAACTCGTCGTCCACGGGGCTCTGCAGCGTGAGCTCCGCGTCGGTCACCCGCGCTTCGGCGATGAACCCGACGTACCAGCGGTCGTGATAGAGGAAGTCGTACTCGTAGCCGAGCCGCCACGTGTTCCACTTGAACTCGGTCTGGATCGGCAGGCCCACCGTGAATTTGATGCCGTTGAAGATGATGTCCCGCGACAGGATCACATCGCCCGAGTAGTCGATGGGCGTGTAGGCGACGCGGAACTTGTGCTTCTTCGCCGGGCGCAGCACGAGGCGGAACTCGCGAATCTGCTTGTCGACGTAGCCGAGGTCGGTCTTGATGTCCAGCTTGTCCCCGACGATTCCGAGCGACTCGCTCTCGATGGTCGCGTTCAGGTCGGGGTTCCACAAATTGAGCACGCCTTCGATGTGGTAGTTCTCACCGACCGCGGGGTCGCTCATCGTGGGGCGGCCGTACTGCGCGCGGGCGGGCAGGGCGGCGGCCAGAAGCAACAGAATCGCCCCCGCCACGCGTGTGGCGGACGGCACACAGACACTACGCATGTTCGTCTTCTCGGCCCCGGACGGCTAGAACATTACGGCTGGGCTCCACGCAGGTTCGCTGGGAGGGAACCGTCGGTGGGGAGCGGAGCGCGCCGAACGATGATGCGGGGCTAAAAGCTAATGCAGGGCTAACGCCCTGCCCCACAGAGCAGGCTCCCGCAGAATAGCACACGTTATACTCGACCAAATGGGCCCACCTTCGGCGGGGCCTTCGCCCTGGCGGCGACTCCTGCCGTACTTCACGAGACACACGCGCGCGCTCGGCTTCGGCGTCGGATCCATCGTCCTCACGACCACGATCCAGCTGCTCGGCCCGTGGGTGCTCAAGTACGCCGTGGACGACCTGCAGCACGGCGTCACGCGCGGCAAGCTCGGGTACTACGCGGCCCTCCTGTTCGTCGTGTCGGCCGGCGGCGGCCTATTCCGATTCCTGATGCGGCGCTCGATCATCGGCGTCTCGCGCGAGATCGAGTACGACCTCAGGAACGACTTTTTCGCGCACCTCCAGCGGATGCCGCCCGAGTACTTCCGCGCGCGCCGCACGGGCGACCTGATGTCGCGCGCCACCAACGACCTCAACGCGGTCCGCATGATGGCGGGCCCGTCGATCATGTACGCCTCCCAGACGACGCTCGTCTTCGTCGTCGGGATGGCGCTGATGCTGTCGATCGACGCGCGGCTGACGCTCATCGCCCTCATCCCGCTGCCGCTGGTCTCGGTGTTCGTGAAGCTCTTCGGCAGCGCGATCCACCGCCGGTTCGAGAAAATCCAGGAGCAGCTGTCGGAGCTGAGCGCCGTCGCGCAGGAGAACCTGTCGGGCGTTCGCGTGGTTCGCGCGTACGGGCAGGAGGCATCGGAGCTGGAGCGGTTCAAGCGCGCGAACGACGAGTACATCGCCCGCAATCGCGGCCTGATTCGCCTGCAGGGCGCGTTCTATCCGAGCCTGACCCTACTGCTCGGCTTCGGCGCCCTGCTCGTGCTGTGGCAGGGCAGCCGCGATGTCATCCAGGGCCGCATCACCGTCGGCGAGCTCGTCGCGTTCAACGCGTATCTGGTGATGCTCAGCTGGCCGATGATCGCGTTCGGCTGGGTGACGAACATGATGCAGCGGGGCATGGCGTCGTGGAAGCGGATGCTCGAGATCCTCGACGAGCCGCCTGCGATTGCCGACCCCGCGCACCCAGTGGCGTTCGACCTCGCGCTGGCGAAGGGACGCGTCGAGTTCCGCGGCCTGAACTACTCGTACGGCGACCGCCTGGTGCTCGAAGGCATCGACCTCGCCATCGAGCCGGGCAAAACAGTCGCGGTCGTGGGCCCCACGGGCAGCGGCAAAACGACGCTGCTCCAGACGCTGACGCGCCTGCTGGATCCGCCGCCGGGCACGGTCTTCGTGGATGGCACAGACGTGCGGGATCTGCCGCTGACGACGCTGCGGCGGCTCGTGGGCGTGGCGCCGCAGGAGCCGTTCCTCTTCTCGGACTCGCTCGAGTCGAACATCGCCTTCGCGCCGGAGATCGCGGCGCTCACGGAAGAGGCGCGCCTTGCCGCCGTGCAGCGCGCGGCGGCCGATTCGCGGCTCGACAAGGACGTCGCGGACTTCCCGAACGGCTTCCAGACGATGGTGGGGGAGCGGGGAATCACGCTCTCGGGAGGTCAGAAGCAGCGGACCGCCCTGGCGCGCGCGCTCGCGACGGATCCGCGGATTCTCGTGCTGGACGACGCGCTGTCGGCGGTGGACACGCACACGGAAGAAGAGATCCTCGAGCGGCTGCGCGGCGTCCGCGTGGGCCGCACGTGCATCATCGTCGCGCATCGCGTGTCGACGGTGAGGGACGCGGATCTCATCGTCGTGATGGACGACGGGAAGATCGTCGAGCGCGGGACGCACGACGAGCTGGTCGCGCTCGGCGGCGCGTATGCGGCGCTGCATCAGGCGCAGTTGCTGGAAGAGGAGCTGGAAGAGGACGAGGTTCATGGGTTTATGCGTCCATAGGTCCATGGGGTAAAGCTTTCTCCCATGAACTCATGCGCCCATAGACCCATGCACCTGTAGATCAACAATCAATGTCCGCACACGACGAAGACGTCATCGGCAAGGCCTACGACAGCCGGCTCATGAAGCGGCTGCTGGGGTACCTGCGTCCGTACAAGCCGCAGGTTGCCCTGGCCCTGGTGGCGATCATCACCAGCGCGGTGCTGCAGCTGGCGCCGCCGTACCTGACGCGGCTGGCCATCGACCGCTACATCGGCCAGCGCGACATGGCCGGGCTGCCGCTGCTGGCGGCGGCGTACTGTGGCGTCCTGGTCGGGGGCTTCCTGCTCGAGTACCTGCAGACCTGGCTGATGCAGATGACCGGCCAGCGGATCATGTTCGACCTCCGACGCGAGATGTACGCGCACCTGCAGCGGCTCGACCTCCGCTTCTACGATCGCAACCCGGTGGGCCGGCTCATGACGCGCGTCACGAGCGACGTGGACGTCCTCAACGACCTGTTCACCGCAGGCGTCGTCGCGATCTTCGGCGACGTGTTCACGCTGGCCGGCATCATGATCGTGATGCTCGGCATGAACTGGAAGCTAGCGCTCGCCAGCTTCGTCGTGCTGCCGCTGATCGCCCTGGTGACGCAGTGGTTCCGCCGCAACGTCCGCGAGTCGTATCGCGTCGTCCGCGGCTGGATTGCGCGCATCAACGCGTTCCTGCAGGAGAACCTGACGGGGATGTCGACGGTGCAGCTGTTCCGGCGCGAGCCGGCGAACTTCGACCGGTTCGACACCATCAACAAGGCGCACCGCGACGCCAACATCGACTCGATCTTCTTCTACGCGGTGTTCTATCCCGCCATCGAGCTGGTCGGCGCGCTGGCGGCGTCGATCATCATCTGGCTAGGCGGGCTGGACGTGATGTCGGGCACGCTGACCCTCGGCGTGCTCGTCGCGTTCCTGCAGTACTCGGCGCGCTTCTACCGGCCGATCAGCGACATGTCGGAGAAGTTCAACGTCTTGCAGTCGGCGATGGCCTCGTCCGAGCGCATCTTCACGCTGCTCGACACGCCCGTCACCGTCATGAACGCGGCCCGGCCCGTGAAGGTCGCCGGCGCGCTCACGGGGCACATCGTCTTCGACCACGTCTGGTTCGCCTACAACGGCGAGGACTGGGTGCTGAAAGACGTGTCGTTCGAGGTCCGGCCGGGCCAGCGCGTGGGCCTGGTCGGGGCGACCGGCTCGGGCAAGACGACGATCATCAGCCTGCTGCTGCGCTTCTACGAGGTCCAGCGTGGGCGGATTCTCGTCGACGGCCACGATATCAAGGCGCTCGATCTCGCGCAGCTCAGAGCGCTCTTCGCGCTGGTGCTGCAGGACGTGCATCTGTTCTCGGGGACCGTCACCGAGAACGTCCGCCTGGGCGAGGCGCGGATCGACGAGAGCCAGGTGCGCCGCGCGGCGGAGGCCGTCCGCGCCCACCGGTTCATCGCGGATTTGAAGGACGGCTACGGCGCACACGTCGCCGAGCGCGGCGCGACGTTCTCGACCGGCGAGAAGCAGCTGCTCTCGTTCGCGCGCGCGCTCGCGTTCGACCGCCGCGTGCTGATCCTGGACGAGGCGACGTCGAGCGTCGACACCGAGACCGAGCTGGTCATCCGTGACGCGCTCGACGTGCTCATGCGCGGCCGGACGACGATCGCCGTCGCGCACCGGCTCTCGACGATCCAGGGGATGGACACGATCCTCGTGCTCCACAAGGGCGTCCTGCGCGAGCAGGGCACGCACCAGGAGCTGCTCGCAAAGCGCGGCATCTACTACCGGCTATACCAGTTGCAGTTCAAGGATGCGGTGCCGAAGAGCGCGTAGTCACGCTGGCCGCCGGACGAATCGAGACGGCGGTGATCTCGAAAGAATCCGCAGATTGCGCCGATTACGCAGATGTTCTCGTGTCACGCTGCGTCATCGTGCCTCCGGCGGGTGACCTGAAGGAAACCACAGATTACGCAGATTCCACAGATTTCTTCGTGTCACGCTGCGGCGACCGTCTGTCGGCGAAGCCGACGTGCCGATGATCGAACACAGGCGGACGAGAGATGCATATGACTGGACCAGCATCTCTCGTCCACCTGTGTTCGAACATCGGGCCGGCCGCGTTCGCGGCCGGCGTCGGTCGCTTTCCATCTGCGTAATCAGCGTAATCTGTGGATTCACTTGAACAGCGGGCCGATCGAGACGAAGAACCGGCCCTCGCCGTTGCCGATGCTGCCGCCCGCGAAGATCGGCCCGATCAGCGACTCGACGATGAGCCCGCCGCTGACGTTGGTGTGCCAGTCCTTCTCGTTCCAGTCGTTCCACGCGGAGCCGGTCTCGACCCACGATCCGATGTAGACGTTACCTCCGATCACGTCGGGCAGCCGCGACACCTTCTTCAGGTACCCGCCGTCGAAGAGCAGGTAGTTCCCGCCCTTGACCTGATCGTTGGAGAGCGCGCCGAGACGCAGCGGGCCGCCGAGGCGGAACGTGTTGTAGAGCGGCGTCGCGCCGAACGACGTGCCGGCGCCCCACGCGACGAACAAGCGGTCCTGCTTGTAACCCGGCGTGAACCACGACCCCACCACCTCGCCCTGCGTGAAGCGCTGCGGGTTGGCGGGCTCGGGTATCACCGGGGTCGTGACGTCCGGCGTGTTGTCGAAGTGCTTCAGCGTCCCGCGCGTGAAGACGCCACGTGCCGGGACGATGGGGTTGGTCTGGCCGTCGAAGGTCGCGCGGAGGCTGGTGAACCGCTGTGTGCCGGTCACCTCGGGGAGCAGCGTGTCTCCGATGTACCGGCGCGCCCGGATGTCGGCGACGTCATAGCCGCCACGAATTTCGAGGCGCTGGTTCGTCGTGTAGCCGACGTCGATGCCGCCGCCCGATTCCTTCACGCGGTACTCGGCGACGAAATCGTCTCCCGAGAAGAGATTGATCCCGTCGCGCTCGAAGTAGGCGCGCGGCGCAACGAAGAACCCGGACCGGGCGATGGGCCGATAGAGCTCGGCCGCGGCCAACTGGCGCGTGCCGAGGCCGAGATCGACGCGCAGCTCGGAGCCGCCGCCGAGCACGTCGTAGGCCGTCACGCGCCCGCCCACGTTCACCGCGAAACTGGACGAGTCGATGTTGTTCAACTCGAGCGACAGCGCCAGAAACGGCGGGCCATACGTCTTCTCACGGACCGCAATCATCACGCCGGTGCGGCCATCGCGCTCGAGGGCGCGATACGTCAAGTACTCGTAGCGATCGGTGCCGGCAACCTTCAGGATCTGCTCGCGCATCCTGTCGGGATCGAGGGGCTGCCCGATCTGTCCCTTGAACGCGCGCCCGATCTCGCCCTTCACTTCGTCGCTCAGGGGCTGCGCGAGGCCGACGACGTCGACAAACGCAATCACCGGCCGTTCCGTATGCCGACGGGCGCGGCGCGCCTCCTGGAAGGCGGCGTAGTCGGCGTCGCTCATGGCATAGGGCAGCAGCTTCGCCTTCATGGCTTCCGCGGCCGCATAGCCCCGCGCGGCGAGGTCATCGCTCTTCCGCCAGGACATCGAGTCGAGACCCGTCAGATCCGGATCGACGATCAGATCGGCGGACTGAAGCGCCTGACGGGTCCCGCTCACCATCATCGCGTCGATGGTCTTGCCGAGCAGCGAGAACATCGTGTCGGGCCCCGTGGACACCTCGTCGGCCGCGACGTTGACGGCGACGACAACGGTCGCGCCCATCTTCCTGGCCACATCGGCCGGCACGTTGTTCATGGCGCCGCCGTCCACGAGCAGCCAGTTCTCGTAGGTCACCGGCGTGAACACGCCCGGGATCGCCATCGTCGCGCGCATCGCCTGCGCGAGCGACCCTTTGTCGAGGACGACGGCGCGGCTGTCTCGGAGGTCGGTGGCCACGCAGCGGTACGGCGTCGGCAGTTCGTCGAAGCTCTGAAGCTGCCAGTACGAGAGCGCGATCTGATCGAGGAGCAGCGCGACCTGCTGGCCGGGGTTGAGTCCGCTTGGCAGGCGGAAGCCGCCCTTGAGGCCGAACTCGAGCTGCGACGGATACGTCCGCTTGTCCTGCTTGCGGCGGAAGGTCTTGTAGCGGTACGGCGAGTCGGCGACGAACATCAGGTCCCAGTCGGTCGCTCGCATGAGCGCGGCAATCTCGTCCGGGGTCATACCTGAGGCGTACGCGCCGGCGATGAGTCCGCCCATGCTCGTGCCGGTGATCATGTCGATCGGGATGCGGTGCTCCTCGAACCACTTGAGCACGCCGATGTGCGCAAGGCCGCGGGCGCTGCCGCCGCCCAGGGCGAGGCCGACTTTCGGCCGTGCGGCTGGCGGCTGCGCCGATGCGGGCTGGGCCGAGGCCACGGGGGCACAAAGGAAGACAGCCACAGAGGCACAGAGAGCACAGAGGAGACTGGGAGAGGCGGGTGTCACGCTGTCACGCTGCACGCTGGCACGCCCGGCGCGACTGAAGTCGCGCCCTACGAACCCTGCACCCTGCGCTCCGCCTTCGTCCTTCGGGCTACGGCGCGACTGGCTTCGCCAACCTGCACCCTGCACTCCGGCACCCTGCGCCGTGTCATTCCTCCGCGCATCGCTGATCATGGCCAGTAGAATAGCCGGACCCATCCCGAGGTTTGTTAATGGACATCCACAAGTTCCTCAAGCCCTACCGTGTCGACCACGGGGACAAATTCCGTCTCAAGGACTTTGATCCGCGCGACATCAACGGCTTCAAGTCGAAGGAACACGCGCAGGAGCTGCTGCGCACGGGCGTTCAGCGCCTTGCCGAGCTGCAGGACAAGCTCTACGCGCAGGACTGCTGGGCGCTGCTGCTGATTTTCCAGGCGCTGGACGCGGCGGGGAAGGACGGCACGATCAAGCACGTGATGTCGGGCATCAACCCGCAGGGCTGCCAGGTCTACTCGTTCAAGGCGCCGTCACTGGAGGAACTGGACCACGACTACCTGTGGCGCACGGCGCGCTGCATCCCGGAGCGCGGGCGGATCGGGATCTTCAACCGCTCGTACTACGAGGAAGTGCTCGTGGTGAAAGTCCACCCCGAGATCCTCAACGCGCAGCACCTGCCCACGTCGCTCGTGACGAAGGACATCTGGAAAGACCGCTACGAGGACATCTCGAACTTCGAGCGCTACCTCGGGAGAAACGGCGTCGCGGTGCGGAAGTTCTTCCTGCATGTCTCGAAGGAGGAGCAGCGGCAGCGGTTCCTCGAGCGGCTCACGATTCCGGAGAAGAACTGGAAGTTCTCGATGGCGGACGTCAAGGAGCGGAACTGCTGGGACGACTATCAGAGCGCGTACGAGGAGGCGATCCGCCACACGGCCACGCCCCAGGCGCCGTGGTACGTCGTGCCGGCCGACCACAAGTGGTTCACGCGGGTCGTCGTCGCCGGTGCGGTGATCGACGCGCTCGAGGAGCTGGACCTCGCGTATCCGAAGGTGGACGCCACGAAGCGCGAGGAGCTGAAGCTGGTGAGGAGCGAACTGGAACGCGAGGGGGCGGGGAAGAAGAAGGAAAAGAAGGGCAAGGAGAAGTGAGTGCGGAAGTGCGGAGGTGCGGAAGTGCGGAGGTGCGCACGTGCGATGCCGGGGCTTGCGTCGCACTCGAGCTTGTGAAATAGTTCACGAAGTGAACGGCCGGGCGCGGCCGTAAGGCACCCGTCGTGTAGCGCAGGCCTTCAGCCTGCCCGGGTCTGTAGTCCGCCGTCGCAGGAGCGTCGCCATGCACGAGACGCTGGTCCATCTCTCCCGCCTGCAGTTCGCCCTGACGATCGCGTTTCACTACATCTATCCGCCGCTGTCGATCGGCCTCGGCGTCTTCCTGGTCTGCGCGGAAGCGATCTACCTGAGGACGCGCGATCCGCTCTGGCGCCAGGTGGCGCGATTCTGGACGCGCGTGTTCGCGCTGACGTTCTCGATCGGCGTCGCCACGGGCCTCGTGATGGAGTTCGAGTTCGGCACGAACTGGGCCGCCTACTCGCGCTTCGTCGGCGACGTCTTCGGCAGCGCGCTCGCGGCCGAAGGCATCTTCGCCTTCTTCCTCGAGTCGGGCTTCCTCGCGCTGCTGCTCTTCGGCTGGGAGGTGTTGCCGCCACGCACGCATTTCTTCAGCACGCTCATGGTCGCCTTGGGCGCCCACTTCAGCGCGATTTGGATCGTCGTCGCGAACTCCTGGATGCAGACGCCGGCCGGCTACCACATCGTCCAGGGGCCGAACGGCCCGCGCGCCGAGATCACCGACTTCTGGGCCCTGGTGTTCAACCCTTCCTCCGTGACGCGCCTGGAGCACGTCGTGCTCGGCGCGTGGATCGCGGGCGCGTTCCTCGTGATGAGCGTCGCCGCGTGGTTCCTGCTGAAGGATCGCCACCAGCGATTTGCGCTGGCGTCGGTCCGCGTCGCCGCGGCGCTCGCGCTCGTCGCCAGCGTGCTGCAGGTCGTGGTCGGACACGAGAGCGTGCTCTACGTCGCGAAGTATCAGCCGGTGAAATTCGCGGCGATGGAAGGCCACTACGCGACGGGGCCCGCGGACATCACGCCGATGGGCTGGGTGGACGAGTCGAGCGGCACGGTGCGCGGCCCCGGACTGGCCGGCGCGGGCAGCTACCTGCTGTACGGCGACACCTCGAAGCCCGTGCCAGGATTGAACGACGTCCCGCCCGCCGATCGGCCGCCGGTGCAGGCCACGTTCCAGAGCTTCCACGTCATGGCAGGCCTGGGGTTCCTGATGATGGCCATCGCGCTCGTCGCCGGCGTGAGCGCGTGGCGCGGAGGCCTCATCCACCAGCGCGCGCTGCTGTGGGTGCTGGTGCTTGCGGTCCTCGGTCCGCAGGTGGCGAACCAGGCCGGATGGATGGCCGCCGAGGTCGGACGGCAGCCGTGGATCGTCCAGGGCCTGATGCGGACGGCCGACGCGGTCTCCCCGGTGCTCGTGCCAGGACAGGTGATTTTCTCGATCGTCCTGTTCACGGTGATCTATCTGGGCCTGTTCGTCGTCTTCATCTACCTGCTGAACGACAAGATCCAGCACGGGCCGGATCCGATCGAGGACCGCAGCGCGCTGCTCGGGCTGCCGACGCGGCTCGTCGACGTCCTGCGCCAGCCGCGGACGGAGGCGTGAATAGGTTCATGGGTCCATGGGTCCATAGGAAGCCACGAGCACCC
>JBKPSY010000337.1:0-4951 GCA_046735235.1 Acidobacteriota bacterium
GCTTGAGATCCGTGACGTCCTCCGCGGCCACCGATTTCATCATCGTCGTCTGAAGTTTCGAAACGATGCCCTCGATCGTGCCGAAGTCGCCGCGTGCGTTGACCGGCGCCGTCACGCGCCACTCGGCGCCCGACTTCGCCACCGCGACCGTGGACGTGCCCTGCGCGATCTCGACGCGATCGACCTTCTCGCGGTCGAAGCTCATCACCTTCTTGTCGCGCAGATCGAACGGCGGCCTGTTGAACGTCGACTCCAGATAGCCCGCAACCAGGAAGACCTTCTTGTCGCCGGCGACCTTCGCGTACATGTCGCTGCCGGTCGCCGTCTTCGATCCGATTTGCAAGGTGCGGAAGTCCTTGTCGCCCTTCTGCTTGAAGCTGACCTCGGCAACCGGCTCCTTCAACCCGAAATCGCCGAGGTTTGCTGGCGCTTCGTCGACGACCCGATCCATCGTCACGGACGCGAGGTTGCTCGTGACCGAGGTGATTTCCGATTCGTCGCCGCGCGCCGGTGTCGGGCTCGTCAGCTTCCAGCCGTCGGCGGTCTTCTGCAGCTCGGCCACGCCACCGGCGATCGTCGAGATCTTCAGCTGGTCGATCTTGTCGGCGTCCACGCCAGCGAACACCTTTGGCTTGTCCGGCGTCGCCTCCCCGAGCGGCTTCTTCGCGTCGACGAAGTAGAGATACGCGACGACGCCGCCGAGGAGCACCCCGAGGACCACCAGCGACCGGAAGCTTCTCACTTGCGCCTCCGTGCCCAGCTGGCCACGCCTGCCGCGAAGACCGTCGCCGGCAGGATGAGCAGCGCGAACCACATCACGGCCTTCTGCTGGCCGCCGGTCATCGTGAGCCGGCGGTCGTCCGGAGCCTTCGGACGAATCGAGATCATGCTTTCCTGCTGCGCAAGCCAGCTCATGACGTTGAGGAACATGTCCCGGTTGCCCTGAATGCCCAGCGCGTAGTTCGCGGCAAAATCCGAGTCGCCCATCACGACCATGCGGGCCTCGGGACGCGGCTTGTCGTCCTTGGCTGCCTCGCCTGCCTTGCCTCCCTCTGCCCCCTTCACCGTCTCCTGCATCGCCGCGCCGAGCGTGACCGGGCCCTGCAGGTCCTTCGTCTTGTCGTTGTCGACCTTGCCGGTCTTCAGCAGGTCGTCCACGTCGGTTTCTCCCCAGCTGTTCTTCGAGCTCTCGACGAAGTTCTGCGCCGTATGGCCAGCAGTGCCGCCGGGCACCGCCGTCACCGAGCGCGCCAGCGGATACGCCGTCAGCAGCTTGAAGTTCTCGGTGATCGCGTGCGTCAGGTAGTGCGTCGCGACCGGCACTGACGCGTCGGTGCCAATCAGCTGGCCCACGCCGCTTGCATCGACCACGATGTTGTTGCCGACGTCGATGCCCCACTCTTTTGCGAAGGCGATGAGATTGGCCAGGGGGGCCGCACCGGCCTTCTCAGGCGGATCGATCATCAGGAAGACGTGGCCGCCGCCCTGCAGGTACTTGCGCAGCGCGTCGATCTCCGGCGGAAAGAAGTCCGTCGTGGGGCCCGCGACGACCACGACGGTCGCGTCGTCTGGCACCTTCGGCTGCTGCAGCAGAACCAGCGAGTCGACCTTGAAGTTGTCGGACGTCAGGCCGGACAGGATCGAGGCATACCCGGCGCGCTCGGTGGCCGCGGTGTCACGCTCGCCGTGGCCGTTCGTGAAGTAGGCCTTGCGCTCCTGCCCGGTGATCACCTTGATCAGGCCGTTCGTGAGCTGGCCTTCCTCGGAGGACGTGACGCGTTCCGTGCGGCCCTTGTACTCGAAGACCACTGTCCCGTAGCTCTGGACCTTGTACTGATTGGCCATCACCGGCTGCTTGTCGGCGTCGATGTAGTCCACCGACACTTTCTTCGAGACGTACTGATATTCGTTCAGCCGGTCGCGAAAGCTCTCGAACTTGTCGGGCTTGTCAAACACCTTGACCTGCACCGGCGCGTCGAGCTTCTCGAGGATCTGCCTCGTCTGCGGGGAAAGGCTGAACTGCTGGTTGGCCGTGAGGTCCCAGCGGTGATTCCGCCTCGACGCCAGGTAGTTGACGGCGACCAGCAGGCCCAGCACGAGGACGACGCTCGACAGCGCGATGGTGCCCAGCTTCGTCTGTCGCTGGTTCATCGCCACGGCCGTCTCGCGCCACTGGCTCGCCATGTAGGCGAGCACCATCACGAGGCCGGCCCAGGCCGCCCACGAGCCGTACTGCGCCCACTCGCTCCGGAACATCTTGATGCCGACCGCGACGAAAACGAGCGCCGTCCCCAGCCAGCCGATGAAGTTGAAAATCCGCTTCGCCATGTCCGCCTATCCGCGCCACCGTTCGGTGTCCACCGACCGCACGGTCAGGAACAATCCGAAGGCGATGAAGCTGAGGTAGTACACCAGGTGCTTGGTATCGATGACGCCCTTGACGAAGTCGTCGAGGTGCTCGGTCATCGACATGTACTTCAGAATCGACTCGCCAGTCGGCCCGAGGCTCTGGCCGATCCAGTCGATGACCCACAGCAGCAGGAACACGCCGAAGGTCGCCGCGCCTGCGACGATCTGGTTCTTCGTCAGGCTCGAGATGAACAGGCCGATCGAGATGAAGCAGCCGCCGAACAGGAGCAGCCCGAGGTAGGCGACCGCCAACGGCTTCCAGTCCGGGTTGCCGAAGACGAACAGCAGGCCGAAGTGAACGAGGGTGACCAGCAGCATCGCCCCATAGAGCGCCATCGCGCCGAGGAACTTCCCGAGCACGATCTGCAGGTCGGTCAACGGCGAAGTCAACAGCAGCTCGATCGTTCCGGAGCGCTTCTCTTCCGCGTACGTCCGCATCGTCACCAGCGGCAGGAGGAAGAGGAACACCACGGTCATGTTGAGCAGCAGCGGGCGGACCATCTGCTGGTTCACGTTCAGGTTCTGGGCGCCGCCCATGCCGAGCTCACCCATCTGCATGCCCTGGCGCACGAACCAGTCGAGGATGCCGATGTAGAACCAGCCAAACAGCACGGCGAAGAAGCCGAGGACGATGTACGCGATTGGCGAGTTGAAGTAGGCGCGCAGTTCCTTCTGCGCGATCGCGAGGACGTTACTCATGGGCCGCCTCCTCGCTCTTCTCTTCGGTGGTGAGCGACAGGAAGATCTCCTCGAGGCTCATGCGCATCGGCCTGAGCTCCAGCAGTCCCCAGCCGCCGCCGACCACGGCGCGCGCGAGCTCGCGCCGCACGTCGTGGCCCTGCGCGCTGGCGACCTCGAACGCGCCGTCGCCACCGGCGTCAGCCGGCGTCACGCGCGCGACGCCCGTGACGCGCTCGAGCGCCTCGCGCGCCTCGGCGACGCGTCCGCCGTCGATCTGCAGGAACATCGTCTCGGAGCCGCGCAGGCGATGCGTGAGGTTGTCCGGCGTGTCCACCGCCACCACCTTGCCCTTGTTGATGATGACGACGCGCTGGCAGGTCTGAGAGACCTCGGGCAGGATGTGCGTGCTGAGGATCACGGTGTGGTCGCCGCCAAGCTCCTTGATGAGCCGCCGCGTCTCGATGATCTGCTTCGGATCGAGACCCGCGGTCGGCTCGTCGAGGATCAGGACCTCGGGATTGTGAATCAGGGCCTGCGCGAGACCCACGCGCTGGCGATAGCCCTTCGAGAGCTTGCCGCATTCCCGTCCCGCCATGTCGGCGATCCAGGTCCGCTCCATGACGGTCTTCACGCGAACCTGGCGATCCTTGGGCGCGACGCCTTTGATCTTCGCGACGAAGTCGAGGTACTCGCGCACCGTCATGTCGGGATAGAGCGGGGGCGTCTCAGGCAGGTAGCCGGTGCGACGCTTGGCTTCGATCGGTTGATCGAACACGTCGTACCCGGCGACGACCGCGCGGCCGTTGCTCGCGGGTATGTAGCCCGTGAGCACGCGCATGGTCGTCGTTTTTCCTGCGCCGTTCGGCCCGAGGAACCCGAGAATCTCGCCTTTGTTGACGCGGAAGCTGATGTCGTCGACGGCGGTGACGCTGCCGTAGCGTTTGGTGAGGTGTTCAACCTCGATCACATTTGACTCCGTTGTGTCTGGACTGATACCGCGCGTGCCGCGGGCGCCTTTCGAGCTGGCGCGATTCGTGTAAGCTCTTGTCCGGGCGTGACGACGTCACGCCAACTCCCGATCCTAGCCGAGCGCTTTCGGGCCCGACAAGAGCGTCGTTGCAAAAGTCCCACCGCCGCCGCTGGGTGAAGGGTCTTGCCCTTCTGACGTTGGTGCTGGCAATCGCGGCCGGCACCGCCTGCTGGTTTCTCCTGAAAGGCACCGTCCCGCCCCTCCAGGGGCAGTTGCGGCTGCCTGGCCTGTCCGCCCCTGTGGAGGTGCTCTTCGACGCCTACGCCGTGCCGCACGTCTACGCGCGCGACGCCGACGATGCATGGACAGCGGTGGGGTACCTGCACGCGCGCGAGCGCCTGTGGCAGATGGAGGTC
Source organism: Acidobacteriota bacterium (assembly GCA_046735235.1). Classification (GTDB taxonomy): domain Bacteria; phylum Acidobacteriota; class Vicinamibacteria; order Vicinamibacterales; family JAENWD01; genus JAENWD01. The sequence goes on from JBKPSY010000337.1 coordinate 4,477, forward strand.
TACCGGCGCGCGACCGGGGGCCGCCTGTCGGAGGTGTTCGGTCCCGCGACGCTGCCCGCCGATCGCCGTTTTCTCGGGCTAGGACTGCGGCGTGCTGCCGCAGCGGAGTGGCAGACTGCCACACCCCAGGTTCGGAGCGCGCTCGAGCACTACGCGGCCGGAGTCAACGCCGCGACGGCGGCCATGGGACGCTGGAAGCGGCCGCCGGAGTTCCTGCTGCTCGGTGTGACCCCTGAAGCGTGGACCCCTGTGGACTCCCTGGCGGTGGCCCGGCTGCTCGCCTGGCGTCTCGCCGAGAACCGACGCGGCGAGCTCGTGCGCGGGCGGCTCACGCGCGCGATCGGACCGGCGGAGGCCAACCTGCTCATGGGGCCGATGCCGCCGGGTGCCCCCGCGATCCTCGACGCCGCGGCCTCGCCGTCCGGAAGGGTGATCGACGCCCGGCCCCCCGGCTCGTCGCTCGACGCCGTGAGCT
>JBKPSY010000338.1:0-4996 GCA_046735235.1 Acidobacteriota bacterium
GGCATCGCGGGCGCGCTGGTGGACCCGGTCACGCACGCGCAAGGACACACGCCGACCGCGCATCCGTCGCGTCCGCAGGATCACTCGCTGCGGCTGCAGCCGCTGCAGGGCGCGATTCTGGGCGACGCCAGTCGCGTGATCTGGGTGCTGCAGGCCGCGGCCGGCCTCGTGCTGCTGATTGCCTGCGCGAATCTCGGGAGCCTGATGCTGGCGCGTGCGGAATCACGTCGCCGGGAGTTCGCCGTGCGCGCGGCGCTCGGCGCCAGTCACGGCCGCCTGATCCGGCAGACGATGACGGAAGGCCTCCTGCTGTCGGTGGCCGGCGGCGCGATCGGCGTCTGGCTCGCGCGAGTCGGCCTGCGATCGCTCGTGCTCATGTTTCCTGGTAGCCTGCCGCGGATCGGCGAGCTCACCATCGACGTCCCCGTGCTGCTCTTCGCGCTGGCGGTCTCGATCGCCACCGGGCTGTTCTTCGGCACGGCGCCGGTCGTCCAGAACCGCCTCATCGACCTCGTCGAAGCCCTGAAAGAGGGCCATCGCGACGGCGGCGCCGCGGGACGGCACCGCGTCCGCCGCGCGCTGGTGACGGCCCAGGTTGCGCTGGCCGTGACGCTCGCCATCGCCGCAGGGCTGCTCGTCCGCACCGTCGGCAATCTCGCCAACGTCGATGCCGGGTTCGATCGATCGCGGATGGTCACGTTTTCGATGACGCTGCCGCAGGCGACGTCGGAGGGCGGCGGACGTGCTCTGGCCCTGCAGCGGTTGCTCGACACGCTTCGTCAGATGCCGGGGGTGCAGGCCGCCACGGCCATGTCCGATCTGCCCTTTCACCGGCTGGCGCAGCGCTACAACACCGGCGCCGAAAACGCGGACGGCAGCTCCATGGCCATCGTCGACTACTACCAGTTCGTGATGTCGGACTACTTCACGACGATGCGGATCCCCATCGTCGCCGGTCGCGGCTTCGACGCCGGCGACACCGCATCTGGAGACCGCACCGTCGTGATCAACGAAACGCTGGCGCGGCGACTGTGGAAAGGCCGCGACCCGATCGGCCAGCGCCTGCGCCCGAACCTCGGCGCGTCGATCGGCACGAGCACCAACCCGTGGCACACGGTGATCGGCGTGGCGAAAGACGTCAGGGAGGCCGGCGTGGACCGCGATCCCGGCGGCGAGGTCTATCTGTTCGTGGACCAACCGGGCCCGCCGATCGACGACACCCAACGCTGGGTGGTCACGGCCCTGCCGACGATGCACGTCGTTGTGCGGACGACCCTGCCGGCGTCCGCGCTCGCGTCGACGCTCGAGCGAACGGTGCACGCGATTGACCCGTCCGTGCCGATCGTCGCGCTGCGCCAGATGAACGCCGTGTTCGACGACTCAATCGGCCGCCCACGGCTACTCGCGCAACTGCTGGCCGCCTTCGCCGGCCTCGCGCTGCTGCTGGCGATCGTCGGCACGTATGGGGTGCTCTCGTTCATGGTCGCCGAGCGGCGCCGCGAGATCGGCATCCGCCTCGCGATCGGCGCGACGCGCGGCGACATCGTCGCGCTGGTGACGCGGCAAGGGCTGGCCATCGTCTCGATCGGCCTTGGGGTGGGACTGGCGGGAGCGCTCGCCGCGAGCCGGCTGCTCGCGTCGCTGCTCTTCGGCGTCGGGCCCTCGGATCCGGTCACCATCGCGGCAGTCACCGTCACGATCGCGCTTGCCGCCGCCGTGGCGTGCGGCTTCCCTGCGTGGCGCGCCTCGCGGCTCGATCCGAACGTCGCGCTGAGAATCGGCTGAGAACGGTGGGGGATCGTAGGGCCGAACTTCAGTTCGGCCGCCTGGCGCGACTGAAGTCGCGCCCTACTGAAGGCCGCCGCGGACCGAGGTGATGCGCTGCGTGTTGAAGCCGAGCCAGTGCATCCGACCGATGTAGCGCGCGTGCTCGACCTTCAGGCAGCGATCCATGACGACCGCAAGGCCCCCGGCCTCGGCGATCCGCGCGCCCTCCTCGCTGATCACGCCGAACTGACACCACAGGCAGCCGGCGCCGATGGCCACGGCCTCCGCGGCAATGCCAGGAACCGCGTCCGGGGCGCGGAAGACGTTCACGATGTCCACGTGACCCGGCACGTCCTGCAGCGTCGCGACGGTCTTCTCGCCAAGGATCTCCGTCTCGCGCGGGTTCACGGGGATCACGCGATATCCGTGGCGCTTCAGGTAGTAGCCAACGAAGTGGCTGGCGCGCAGCTCGTTCGGCGACAGCCCCACGATCGCGACCGTCCTCGCCGTGTGGATGACCCGCTGGATCACCTGTGGGTCCTGGTATCGGGTGAGATCGATCATGCCGAGGCCACCCCACGGCCCGCCGCACGCGCGGCATGCGCGAATCCCTGCTCGAGATCCCAGATCAGATCGTCGATCGACTCGGTGCCCACCGACAGGCGGATCGTGCCCGGTCCAACGCCCGCCGCCTTCAGCTCGTCGTCGCTCAACTGACGATGGGTCGTGCTGGCTGGGTGGATGATGAGGCTCTTCGAGTCGCCGACGTTGGCCAGGTGGGACCACAGCGTGACGCCGCGGATGAAATCCTGGCCGCCTTCCCGGCCGCCTCGGCAGTCAAAGGAGAAGACGGCTCCGGCGCCGCGCGGCAGATACTTGTCCACGACGCGGCGGAAGCGGCTCTTCGGCAGTCCCGGATATGTGACCTTCGAGGCGAGGTCGTGCGACTCCAGGTAGTTCGCGACGGCCACGGCGTTGGTCACGTGGCGCTCCATCCGAAGCGACAGCGTCTCGAGCCCTTGCAGAAAGAGGAACGCATTGAACGGGCTCATCACGCCGCCGAGGTCACGCAGCGTCTCGGCTCGCAGCTTCATCAGGTAGCCGTACGTTCCGAAGGTCTCATGGAACTGGAGGCCGTGATAAGCCGGTGACGGATCCGCGATGACCGGGAAGCGGCCGTTGGACCAGTTGAACTGCCCCGACTCCACCACCACGCCGCCGATGCTCGTGCCATGGCCGCCGATGAACTTCGTCGCCGAGTGCAGGACGATGTCGGCGCCCCAGTCGATCGGACGGCACAGATACGGCGTCGCGAACGTGTTGTCGACGATAAGAGGCAGTTTGTGATCGTGGGCAATTGACGCGACAGCTTCGATGTCGAGGACGTTGCCGGCCGGGTTGCCGATGGTCTCGCCGTAGAAGGCCTTCGTGTTGTCGCGGACGGCGGCCTTCCAGGCGTCCGGGTTGTCGGGGTCGACCCAGGTCAGCTCGACGTTCATCTTGCGCAGCAGGTGCTTGAACTGGTTGACCGTCCCCCCGTAGAGGGCGGCCGACGACACGACGTGGTCGCCGGGCTGCAGCAGCGTGAAAAGAGCGGCCGCCTGCGCGGCGATGCCGCTGGCGAAGGCCACGCCGCCGCAACCACCTTCGAGGTTCGCCATCCGTTCTTCGAAGACGGCGACCGTCGGGTTCATGATCCGCGAGTAGGTGTTGCCGTACTCCTGCAGGTTGAAGTACGCGGCGGCGGATTCCGGATCCTCGAAGACGTAGCTCGTCGTCTGGAAGATGGGGACGGCGCGGGCGCCCGTGTTGGGATCGGGGCGCTGGCCGGCGTGCAGCTGGCGCGTCTCGAAGCCGAAGTGTCGCGCTTCCTCTGTGCGGTGGTCCTTCTTCACGTGTGGCTCCTCACCTCGCCTGCAGCGGTCCACGTGTAGCGCAGACCTTCAAGTCTGCTACGCCGCGGTGGGCAGGCCTGAAGGCCTGCGCTACAGATCGCAGCGGATACAGATCGCGCCGGACACCGCGCATCAGGCGTCGGTGCCGGCACGCAGAAACTTCCGGATCAAGGGCGTCTGGCGCGCTTCCTCCAGCAGGAAACAGTCGTGGCCGTACGGCGCGTCGATCACGTGGAGCTCGACGTCCTTGCCGAGCGCGCCGAGTGCGGACGCGATGTCCTCGGACCCTGACGGCGGATACAGCCAGTCGGAGCTGAACGCGATGAGCAGCGTGCGCGCCGAGATGTCGCGGAAGGCCTTCGCCAGCGAGCCGCCATGCTGCCGCGCAAGATCGAAATACGTCAGCGCACGCGACGTGTAGAGATAGGTGTTGGCGTCGAAGCGACGCACGAATGAATCGGCCTGATAGCGCAGATAGCTCTCCACCTCGAACTCGGGCTCGGTCAGCGTGTAGCGGATGTCGTCGGAAAACTGCAAGCGACGGCCGAACTTCTCGCCGAGCGATCCGGCAGAGAGATAGGTGATGTGGCCGACCATGCGGGCCACGCCCATGCCGGCATCTGGCTTCGCGCCGGTCCCGTAGTAGTGGCCGCCCTGCCACGCCGGATCGCTCTGAATAGAGCTCCTGGCGATGGCATTCCACGCGAGGCCCTGCGCGTGCAGCGCGTGCGTGCTGGCAATGGCCACCACGGCGTCCACCTGATCGGGGAACAGGATCGCCCACTCGAACGCCTGCATTCCGCCGAGCGATCCGCCTGCGACGGCCGCGAGCCGCTCGATCCCCAGCTCGTCCAGGAACGCACGTTCGGTGCGCACCATGTCGGCGACACTGATCACCGGAAAGTCAGATCCGTACGGCCGGCCTGTGGCCGGATTCACGGACGAGGGCCCGGTCGTTCCCCGGCAGCCGCCGAGCAGGTTCGTCGAGACGACGAAGTAACGATCGGTGTCGAACGCCTTGCCGGGGCCGATCATCCCGTCCCACCATCCCAGCCCCTTGCCCCGCGTTCCGTCACGCTCTTCGGCGGCGAACCCGTCACGCGTGCTCTCGGCGGGCGGTGTCTTCGAGAAACCAGCCGCGTGCGCATCGCCGCTGAGCGCGTGACAGACGAGGATGACATTATCGCGCGCAGCCGCCAGCGTGCCGTAAGTCTCGTACGCGATCCGGATGGGATGAAGATCCTTTCCGCAATCGAGCCGCAACGGCTTCGGCAGGTCGAGGAACTGCGTCTCGACAGTCCCGACTGAGCCGGCCGCGAGCCTGGAGCCTGACG
>JBKPSY010000339.1:0-7760 GCA_046735235.1 Acidobacteriota bacterium
CGTCGGTGGCGGTCGGCAGCGGAACGAGGATCGCCGGCTTGCCGGCGGCCGTCACCTCGGCCAGCGTGCTCGCGCCCGCGCGGCAGACCACCAGATCGGCCGCACTCATCTCCCGGTGCATCTCGAACAGGAACGGCTCGACCCGAGCCGCGAGTCCGGCACGCTCGTAACCCTCGCGAACCAGGGCCACGTCGGATTCGCCGGTCTGGTGAGTGACAGCGAGTGGCCAGGCAGAGGACGCCAGCTTCGGCGCTGCCTCCAGACAGGCCATGTTGATCGCGTGCGCGCCCTGAGAGCCGCCAAAGATCAGGACTCCGAGCGCCGCGCGCGGCGCCGACGAGGATGACGCGGGCTGCAGAAATCCGGCCCGCACGGGATTGCCGGCGACGAACCCCTTTCCACGGAAGTACGGCAGCGTCTGTTCATAGGTCACCGCGGCCGCGCGCACCACGCGCGCGAGCATCCGATTGGTCAGGCCCGGGACAGCGTTCTGCTCCAGCAACAGCGTCGGGATTCCGCGCAGCGCGGCGAGCGCGACGACGGGGCCCGAGCTGTACCCGCCGACGCCGACAACAAGGCGCGGCCGGCGGCGCGACAGCAGCCGCCAGGCATCCAGCGCCGAGAGAGGCAGCAGCGCGGCGCCCTTCAGCCGCGCGGTGATCGACTTGCCCTTCAATCCAGCACTCCGAATCAGATCCAGCTCAAACCCCTCGCGCGGCACGACGCGCGATTCGATCCCGCGGGCCGTGCCCGCGAATGTCACCACCGTGCCGGGGCGTTGGCGTTGCATCTCGCGCGCCACGGCGACTCCCGGGTACAGGTGCCCGCCCGTTCCTCCGCCCGCAATCACGACCGACAGTCCCATCAAGCCTCATGAACCGCCGAGGCGTGCTGAGAGACGTTCAGCAGGATCCCCATGCCCACGAGGTTGATGAGCAGCGAGGACCCGCCGAAGCTCACGAACGGCAGCGGGATGCCCTTGGTCGGCATCAGGCCGAGCACCATGCTCATGTTGATGAACGCCTGCACCGCGAACATGCCCGTCAGGCCGAGCGCGAGAAACGACCCGAAGCGATCCGGCGCCTGGCTCGCGATCTGCAGGCCGCGCCACGTGATCAGGATGAACGCGAGGAGCGTCACGGTCGTTCCGATGAGCCCGAGCTCCTCGCCGATCACCGCGAGGATGAAATCCGTCTGTGGCTCGGGCAGATAGAACAGCTTCTGCTTGCCGGCCATCAGGCCCGCGCCGCCGATGCCGCCGGTGCCGACCGCGATCAGGGACTGCAGCAGCTGAAACCCCGCGCCGCTGGGATCGCACTCGGGACACAGGAACGACCACAGCCGCTTCACGCGATACGGCTCCATCAGGAGCAGCCCTATCGACAGCGGCACGAGGGCCATCACGGAGTAGACCAGGTACTTGAAGTTCAAGCCTGCGGCGAAGACCATCAGCGCGGCGACCGCCGCGATCGACAGCGCGGTGCCGTAGTCGGGCTCGATCAGAACGAGCGCGGTGATCCCGCCGACGACCAGCACGATCGGCAGCAGCGAATAGCGCACCTCGTCGATGCGGTGCATGCGCCGCTCGAGCAGCGCGGCCGTGAAGAAGATCGCGGCCAGCTTCGCGAGCTCGGACGGCTGGATGCCGAACCCGCCGACGCCGAACCACCGGCGCGTGCCGTTGATTCTTCCCATGAACAGCACCGCCACGAGCGCGAACCCTACCAGCCCGAGCGCCGACCAGATGAGCGCCGGCTGTTTCCAGGTGCGGTAATCCACCCGCATGACCACCCCAAGCAGGGCGAGCCCGAGCGCGGACCACATGGCCTGCTTCACGAGGAAGAGGTAGGGCCGGTGGAATCGCTCCAGCGCGATGACCGCCGAGGCGCTGTACACCATGACGACGCTCGCCAGAACGAGGAGCAAAGTCGCCAGGAACAGCAGCTTGTCCGACTTGAGCTTTCGCGCCATACTTCCGTCCCCCGGAGGGCCGTGGGCAGGCCTGAAGGCCTGCGCTAGATTCAGAAACCGGGGCAGGGCTGAAGCCCTGCGCTACATTCAGAAACCGGGCAGGGCTGAAGCCCTGCACTACATTCGAGCTGCCGGACCGCGTGGAGCGCAGGCCTTCAGGCCTGCCCTACAGCGAACCGCGGCTCACACCGAAACATGTGCAGCGCCCAACGTGAGCAGTCAGCAGTCATCAGTCAGTCAGGGGTCGGGACACGAGCTTCGCAGACCGGGGCAGCCTGCGTTCCCAGCAGCCAGCTCCCAATCGCCGCTGGCTGACTGACGACTGCTCACTGCTCACGTTTCGCCCGCCGCGCTGCGGCGAGCTTCTGCACCTCCTCCTTGAACCGTCGTCCGCGCTCCGCGTAGTCGCGGAACATGTCGAAGCTCGAGCACGCCGGCGCGAGCACCACCGTCGCGCCCGGTGACGCGCGCGCGAATCCCGCGCGCACCGCATCGCCCATCGACGACGCCCTCGTCACCACCACCGCCGGGGCCATCGCGTGCTCGACACGTTCAGCCGCCTCGCCGATCGCCACCACCGATCCGCCGCGCTCGACGAGCGGCGGCACGAGATCCGCGAACTCGCCGCCCTTGTAACGGCCGCCCACGATCGCGACCACTCCCGGGCCAACGCTCTCGATCGACCGGAGCGCCGACTCGACGTTGGTCGCCTTCGAGTCGTTCACGAACCGCACGCCGTCGATCGTCGCGACGACCTCCATCGCGTGCTCGAGGCCCGGAAACGCGCTGACCGCCTGCGTCATCGCCTCGCCCGTCGCCCCGGCCGTGCGGCTGATCGCCGTCGCGGCCACGACGTCGCTCAGGATGTGCCGGCCCGGCACCTTCACGGCCGACACCGGCACGAGCGTCGTGACGTCTCTTCCTCGCCGCTCGACGATCGCGTCGTCGGCGACCGTGAACCCGTCGCCCGCGAGGGTCAGCCCGTAGGCCACGTGCCGCGCTCTCGCCCCGGCCGCCATCGCCCGCGCCGGCGCGTCGTCCTCGTTCACCACCGCGACGTCGTCCGGCGTCTGCCGCCGGAAGATCAGCGCCTTGGCGGCCGCGTACGCCTCGATCGTCGGGTGCTGATCGAGGTGGTCGGGCGAGAAGTTCAGCAGCGCCGCGATCCAGGGGTGAAACGAGTCGGTCGCCTCCAGCTGGAAGCTGCTCGCCTCGACGACGTGCAATGTGTCGGGCGTCGAGTCGTCCACCTGATCGCTCAGCGGCACGCCGATGTTGCCTCCCACCGCCACCCTGAACCCCGACGCTTCGAGCATCCGGCCCGTCAGCGTCGTCGTCGTCGACTTCCCCTTCGTGCCGGTGACCGCAATCACCCGGCCTTTCAACCACCGCGACGCGAGCTCGAGCTCGCCGACGATCGGCACGCCCGCATCGCGTGCCGACTTGAGCGCCGGCTGATCGAGCGGCACTCCCGGGCTCACCACCACCAGATCCGCTGACGCGAGCGTCTCGGCGCGGTGGCCGCCGAGCTCAAGCGCGATGCCCCGATCCGCGAGCGCACCGGCCGCGTCGATCTCCGTCTTCCGATCCGTCACGATCACCCGCGCGCCTCGCCGCGCGAGCAGTTCCGCCGCCGCGACGCCGCTTCTCGCGGCACCGACCACCACGACTCTGTGGCCTGAGACGGAAAACGCCATCTCAATCTGTCCAACCTGCCCAACCCGTCATCTCAGCTTCAACGTCGTCAGGCTCAACAGCGCGAAAATGATCCCGACGATCACGAACCGCGTGATCACCTTCGGCTCGCTCCATCCGATCAGCTCGAAGTGGTGGTGAAGCGGCGCCATCTTGAACACGCGCTGACCGGTCAGCCGGAACGAGGCGACCTGGATGATCACGGACAGCGCCTCGGCGACGAACACGCCGCCGACGACGAGCAGCAGCAGCTCCTGCTTGATGAGGATCGCGACCGTGCCGAGCGCGCCGCCGAGGGCGAGCGAGCCGACGTCGCCCATGAAGATTTCCGCGGGATACGAGTTGTACCAGAGGAACCCGAGGCTCGCGCCGACGAGCGCGCCGCAGAAGATCGTCAGCTCACCCGCGGGAGCGAATCGGACGAGCAGCAGATACTCTGCGAGGATGCGGTGACCCGTGACGTATGCGAGCGCGGTGAACGCCGCCGCGACGATCGCGAACGTGCTGATCGCGAGGCCGTCGAGGCCGTCGGTCAGGTTCACCGCGTTGCTCGCGCCGACGAGCACGAGCACGGTGAACAGCACGTAGAACCATCCGAGATCGGGGATCAGCCACTTGAAGAAGGGGAAGATCAGGCGCGTGCTGTAGAGGCCCTTGCTCGCGAGCAGCATCAGCACGCCGCCGACGACGAGCGCCACGGCTACCTGCGCGCCCATCTTGTAGCGGGGGATCAGGCCGTGATGCGAGTGGCGGGTAATCTTCAGGTAGTCGTCCGCGAAGCCGATGCCGCCATAAGCGACGGTCGCGAGCACGGCAATCCAGATGTAAATGTTGGTGAGGTCCGCCCAGAGCAGCGTCGGAATCACCGCCGCCGCGAGGATTAGCAGACCGCCCATCGTCGGCGTGCCCGCCTTCGTGCGATGCGTGGCCGGCCCTTCGTGACGGATCACCTGGCCGATCTGGAAATTGCGCAGCGTGCGAATCAGTTTCGGCCCGGCGAAAAAGCTGATCGCCAGCGCGGTCAGGCTCGCGGCCGCGGTGCGAAACGTGATGTAGCGCGTGACGTTCAGGACCGAGAACGTCGTATGCAGCGGGAAGAGCAGGTGGTAGAGCATCAGGCCCACCCGGCCTTGATGGCGTCGGCGACGATGTCGGTGCGCGTGCCGCGCGAGCCCTTCACCAACACGACGTCACCTGCCTGCAGCAGATCGACGACTGCGGGGGCGGCCGTGTCGCTGGTCTCGAAGTAGCGCACGGCGCCGGCGTTCAGGCCAGCCTCAACGGCCGCATCCGCGAGCGCGCGCGCCGGCGATCCGCCGACGGCGATCAGTATCTCGACGTGCGCTGCCGCGGCGCGGCGTCCGGACTCCCGGTGCAACGCGTCGGTGAAGTCGCCAAGCTCCCGCATCTCGCCGAGCACCGCGACACGACGGCCCTCGGGACGTTCCGTCGCGAGGGCCTCCAGCGCGGTCGCGAGCGCGGCCGGGCTCGAGTTGTAGGAGTCGTCCACGAGCGTGACGCCTCGGCCGAGGCGCGACACCTCGCCGCGACGCGGCGCGGCGGCCAGCGAGGCCGCACGCGCGACGATGTCGTCGAGCGGCACGTCGAACTCGAGCGCCACGGCTGCTGCGGCCAGCACGTTCATCAGCGGGCCGCGGCCAGGAATGGGAATGGTCAGCGCCGCCGAGCCACCCGGCGACTCGAGCCAGGCGGTGGTTCCCGCGAGACCGCGCTCCTCGACGCGAGTCGCGCGAACCTCGGCGTCTTCGCCCAGGCCGAAGGTGATGACCCGTCCAGGGAATCCCCGCAGGCGCGCCATCACCCGCGGGTCGTCGGCATTGAGGACGGCCCGCGTCGCCGGCCCGGCCTCGTCGAGGACCTCGGCCTTGGCGTCCGCGATGGCATCCGCGGACGCGAAGAATCCGATGTGCGCGTCTCCGACATTGGTCCACACGCGGACGTCCGGCTCGGCGATCTCGACGAGCCGTCGGATTTCTCCCGCGTGATTCATACCGAGCTCCACTACCGCGACGTCCGGCCGCGCCGTCAGCTCGAGGAGCGAGAGCGGCAGGCCGATGTGGTTGTTCAAGTTCCCCGCGTTTCGATACACCGCGTACCGCGCCGCGAGGAACGCCGCCGTCACTTCTTTCGTCGACGTCTTGCCCGCGCTTCCCGTAATCGCGACGACGTCGGCGCCCGATTGACGCCGCACGTAGTGGCCGAGCCGCTGCAGCCCGAGCAGCGTGTCCTCCACCTCGATCACCACCGCACTGGGCTGATCGCCGACCGCCGTCCCCGTCGGCACCATCACGCCGATGGCGCCCGCGTCGAGGCTCGCAGCCGCGTACGCCGCGCCGTCGAACCGCTCACCGCGTAACGCGATGAAGAACTGCCCCGGCGCGACCTTTCGCGAGTCGGTCGTGAACGATCCGATCTCGCGGCTGGCGTTGCCTCGCCGCAGGCGACCGCCGCTGGCCTCCGCCACTTCCGCCGCCGTCAACACCAGCGGCCGCGTCGCGCTCGCCACCTCAACTCGCCCGTGACGTCGATCGCCGGCGGGCCAGCGCCTCGCCCGACGCCACCACGTCGTCGAACGGGAGCTCACGGTCGCCGATGACTTGCGTCCGCTCGTGTCCCTTGCCCGCGACGATCACGAGGTCACCGGGCCGCGCCAGCGCTATTGCGCGCGCGACGGCCTCGCCCCGATCGGCGATGGCCAGCACCTCGGGGCCCCTGGCTGTCTCGCGCGGCACCTTCGATCCGTTGCGCGGCGCCGCGCCAGGAATGCCGCGCAGGACCTCGGCGATGATCGCGTCCGGGTCCTCGCTGCGCGGGTTGTCGGACGTCACGACGACGACGTCGCTCATGCGGCCCGCGACGGCGCCCATCAGCGGACGCTTCGTCCTGTCCCGATCGCCGCCGGCGCCAAACACGGTGATGAGCCGTCCAGTGGACAACGCCCGGGCCGTCTCGAGCAGGTTCTTCAGCGCATCGTCCGTATGCGCGTAGTCGACGACTACGCTCACGTCGTCGGTGGGCAACGACACCACCTGGAAGCGTCCCGGCACGCCCGGAAGATTCGCGACGCCGGCTTCGATGGCCGCGATGGGCAGATCGAGCGCGACGCCGGTCGCCACCGCGGCGAGGATGTTGTAGAGATTCGGCCGACCGACCATCGACGACCGCACCGCGACCGGCCCGTGCGGCGTGCGCGCGGTGAACGTCAGGCCGCGCAGCGAGAGCTCGAACGGCTCCGGCGCAACGTCGGCCGGCTGCTTGACGGCGTACGTCGTCGCGCGCCGAACGACCGGCACGAGCGACGCGCCCTTCGGGTCGTCGATGTTGATGACGCCGGGCGCCTCCGGCGGCAGCAGCTCGAAGAGCCGCCGCTTCGCCTGGAAGTACGACTCCATGTCGCCGTGGAAGTCGAGGTGGTCGCGCGTGAGGTTGCTGAAGACCGCCGCCGAGAAGCGCATGGCGTCCACGCGCTTCAGCGAGAGCGCGTGCGACGACACTTCCATCGCGGCCGCGCGGCAGCCGTTGGCGACCATCTGCCGGAACATGCGCTGCAGGTCCGGCGCTTCTGGCGTCGTGCGCGTGGCTTCGTGATCCCGATCGCCGACGTTGTAGACGACCGTCCCGAGCAGGCCGCACTTCAGGCCGGCCGCTTCGAGAATCGATCGCATCAGATACGCCGTGGTCGTCTTGCCGTTGGTGCCGGTGATGCCGACGACGGTCAGCTCGCGGCTCGGGTGTCCCCACAGCTCGTCGGCGAGCACGGCCAATGCGAGGCGGGCGTCGGGGACCACGACCCACGGCACGTGCACCCCGGACGGCGCGGCGGCTTCGGACACGATCGCGATCGAGCCTCGCGCGGCAGCCGCCGAGGCGAACTCGGCCCCGTCAGCCTTCAGGCCGCGGAGCGCGACGAAGAGCGAGCCGGGACCGGCGCGCCGGGAGTCGTACGCGACTTCGGTGACGACCGCGGTTTCTGCCGCCGAGGGCACGGCAGGCGCGCGAGTGAGAAGCCCCGGAGCGACCAGCGCCGCGAGGAGCGCCGAGAGCGTCATGGGCGCGCCGAATCTCCGGACGGT
>JBKPSY010000340.1:0-12126 GCA_046735235.1 Acidobacteriota bacterium
GTCTGGGGCAACGTGGATCCGGAGCACATCGTGTGGGGCAACCTCGCGGTGTGGGGTGAGCACATCGTGTGGGGCAACGCCCTTGTGGGCACCGTCGACGGCGAGCACATCGTCTGGGGGAATCTGGTCGACGCGCAGCACATCGTCTGGGGCAACCTGACCGAGTCCGAACACATCGTCTGGGGCAACGCCAGCCTGGTGCTCGGCAACAGCGACGTCACCAGCGTGGGCGAAGTAATCGTCCAGGAAGCGGAGCCGCCGCCGACGCCATGAGCGATCGCCGGCGCGTGACCGCGACACCCTGAACGTTGCTTTTCCAACGCGAGGAGACCGTCATGTTTTTCTGGACCGTTGTTGCCGCTCCGACGACCACCCGCAAAGAACCGAGCCAGACGACCGGCCGCGACACCAGTCCCGCCAGCGCCGCTCCCGCTGCGGGATCTGGTTCCGCGCGCGCCTGAAGTCGTCGGTCCTTCACAGCGATGCCGCCCACCGCTTCGCTGGCACGGCCCCTGCAAAGGTTGACCGCGCAGATGTCCGCCCACGCTCGTTCCTCGGCGTCGGCGACCGAGTCGGCGGCTCCGGGGGTGTGGGCCGCGATTGCACGCGTGTGCACATCGGCTGGCGTGCTCCCGGCATACGTCGGCGCCGTCATCGTCGGGGCGTTCCTGATCCTCGCGCTGCGGCTCCCGCACATCGAGTTCGACCAGCCGCTTCTGTTCGTCGCGTTGCTCGGCGCGTCGGGCTTGATCTCCGCCTCGAAAGTGCACCTTCCGCTCGTCAGCGGCAGCGCCACGCTGTCGATGTCGTACTTCACCGACTTCATGTCGCTGGTGCTGCTCGGACCCGACCAGGCGATGATCGTGGCCGGCGTGGGCGGGGTGACGCAGTGCCTGTTGTCGACACGCAACCGAGTGCCGCTGAAACAGGTCATCTTCAGCGTGGGTGCGCTGATTATCAGCATCCAGATGGCGGGGCTGACTGCCGCGTCGCTCGGCGGGTTCCACCTTGGCCAGGACCTGCTGACGCTCAGCAAGCCGGCGGTCGGCGCGGCTGCGGCGTTCTTCCTCTGTAACAGCTGGCTCGTCGCAACGGCCGTCGCGCTCTCCCGGCGCGAGAGCATCCATCGGCTCTGGCACCAGAACTTCATGTGGACCGCGCCCGCGTGCTTCATCGGCGCCGGCGTGGCCGTCGTGGCGATTCGCGTCGTGATGACGATGCAGATCTGGGTGGTGCTGCTGGCGGCAGCGCCCCTGTATCTGACGTATCGGAGCTACCGGATCTATCTGGGCCGAGTCGAGGATCAGGAGAGGCACTTGAAGCAGGTGTCCGACCTGCACCTCGCCAGCGTCGAGGCGCTCGCGCGCGCGATCGACGCGCGGGACCAGACCTTCGATCGATCGCAGGGACCGAACGACAACCATATCCGCCGCGTGCAGGCCGCTGCCGCCCAGCTCGCCCGCGCGGCAGGCATGTCGTCGGACGAAGTGGAAGGCGTGAAGGTGGCGGCGCTGCTGCACGACATCGGCAAGCTCGCGGTCCCCGAGCACATTCTGACGAAGCCGGGGCGGTTGACGCCCGACGAGTTCGAGCGCGTGCGCATCCACCCTCAGATCGGCGCGGACATCATCCGGGCCGTGCCGTTCCCGTACCCGGTCGCGCCGTACATCGAAAGCCATCATGAGCGCTGGGACGGGTCGGGGTACCCGGAAGGGCTGGCGGGAGAAGCCATTCCGCTGGGTGCCCGCGTGCTCGCTGTCGTCGATTATTACGACGCGCTCATCACGGACCGCCCGTACCACCGCGCGATGGACGAGCACGCCGCCACGGAGCTGCTTCGATCCGAGGGCGGCCGGGCACTGGATTCCCGGCTCGTCGGACTCTTCATCAAGATGCTCCCGTCGATCAACATCCGCGATTCAGTCGAGCGTCACGACGCCGAGACGCGGGAGCGCACGCAGCCGCACGCCAGCGGCCCGGCCAACGGGTTTGCGCCGGAGACGCAGGCGGCACCACGTGCGTCGATGGTGTTCCAGAACATCTCGCGCGCCACGCAGGAGATGCACGCGCTGTACGACCTCGCGCAGACGCTGGGCACCCGGCTGAGCGTCGAGGATACGATGGGCCTGCTGACCTCGAAGCTGACCCGTCTGGTGCCGGTGTCGTGCTGGGCGCTGTATTTGCACGATGCGGCAACGGATACGCTGACGTGCCGCTTCGCGAGCGGCCTCGAGGCCGAACTGGTGGACGGGCTGAAGATACCGGTGGGCGAGGGCGCGTCAGGCTGGGCCGCGCGACACCGCACGGCGCTCGTCAATGCCCGCGCCGAGGCCGACTTCCAGGCCGGAGGCCGCACGCAGGCCGGTTTGCCCCTCCGCTCGACGCTGGCCTATCCGCTCGTCGACGGCGACACGCTCGTGGGCACTCTCACGGTGTACCACGCGGACGAGGGCGTGTTCCGCGAAGAGCACCGCCGGTTGCTCGATCGCGTCGGCAACCAGGTGGCCTCGGTCATTCGCAACTCCGTGCTGTTCGAGCAGATGCACCAGGTGTCGCTCACCGATTCGCTGACCGACCTGCCGAACAGCCGTGCGTTATTCGCTTATCTGGCCGCCCAGTTCGCCACGGTGCCGGCTGGCGCTGCCAACACGGCGCTGCTGATGTTCGACCTGAACGGCTTCAAGGGGATCAACGACAAGTACGGCCACCAGGCGGGCGATCTGACGCTGCAGAAGGTCTCAGCGGTGATCCGCGAGAACGTCCGGCAGGGCGACTTCTGCGCGCGGTACGCCGGCGACGAGTTCGTCGTCGTGCTCTCCGACTGCGGACGGGCGGAGGCGGACCGTCGCGCCATGCACATCCAGCGAGCGGTGGCGTCTCTCGAGCTCGAAGTGCGCCGCGGCGTCGCGCTGACGCTGACCATCAGCGGGGGCGTTGCCGTCAGCCCCGAGGATGGCGCGACCTACGACGACCTGCTTGGCGCCGCCGACCGCCGAATGTATCAGGACAAGGAACGCACGAAGCGGCGCGCGGCGTGATGCGGAGTTCACAGGGCGGCGCTGCCGCTGGCCGGATTGCCCTGGCCGGCGTCGCGGTCAATGAAGGGGGATTCGAAACAGGTTGCGCTCGGAGTCGGCCTGCACGAATGCGTAGGTCGCTGCGGATGGTCCCGGAGCGATCAGTGGGTGCTCGACGGTGCTGACACCGGGCACACGTGAAAGATCGTGCGTCAGGTCATCCGCCGCCAGGTCGGGGAACGATTGCCCCGCGGCCAGCGGCAAGGACATCGTCTTTCCAGCCGCAAGGCCCATCGGCTTCACGACGTAGAAGGTGCGCCCGTCGTACGACCAGCCGGCCACGCAATAGCCACGGCAGAGGCGCCGAGGCGCCCCGCCGTCCAGTGGAATTGCGAACGTCCCCATCGCGGCCTCGTCGTGGCCGGTGGGCGGATAGGCCGTGGCAAGCACCCATTTGCCGTCAGGAGATACCCCCGATTTCTCGACGATCGGCCCCCCGAACGGCACGAGCCGGCCCTGGTCGACCGTCAGCGTCGCCAGCGTGTTCGTGGCGCCGCTCAGTTGACGCACGACGATCTCCGTTGCGCCCCTGAACGAGGGCTGGTCGGCCCCGGTCGCGAGTTGTCGCGGTGGCGTGCTTCGATCCAGAGGCGCGATCCAGATCTGCGCCGGACGCGTCGAGAACACTACGGCCTTTCCATCGGGCGACAGGTCGAAGTCCTCGACGGCTTGCCCGGGGAAGACGCTCTCGCTGGCGCCGGTGGCCACGTCGGCGACCCGCAGCTCCGCGGACGAGGAGCGCTGATCGCGCCTTGACAGGTAGAACAATCGCCTGCCGTCACGGGACAGTCGTCCCTGGTACGCGTATCCCTCGGTCGATATCGCGCGCTCGCCTGCGGCGTCGTGGATCCACACCGCGCTGCGGCTGGTGCCGATCGAGGTAATCAGCGATCGGCCATCGGGAGCCATCGCGATGCCTTCTTCCTCGGTGGCGCCGAAGGTGATCTGCTCGGGCGAGCCGTCCGGATACCTCTGACGCCAGAGGTGCTGACTGCCGCCGACCACGACGCTGAAGTACATCCACCGTCCATCAGGCGACCACGCCGCCGCCCTGCAGCTGCCGTCCGGGCCGACCTTTCGGCCTGCCGATTTCCCGTCGAGCGGCACGAGTCGGCACGGCTCCCAGCCCCCCGTGCGGTTCATTTCCACGATCAGCACGTTTTGAAGATCGGGCGATGCCCAGGCGAAGTGGGCCATCGCACGGTCGTGCTCCGGGAAGTACACGTCACGGGAGCCGGCGCGGCTCTCGGTGGCGGTCACGATCCCCATGTGCAAGCCGGCGCCGCGCACCTCGGAGAAGAGGATGTGCCCGTCACTCGTCCAGCTCAGGCCCGAGGCGTTCGGCAGGAGCCGTCTCGGCTCGCCCCCGAGCGCCGGCACCGTCCATGTGTCGAAGGAAGGCCGCGCGCCGTCCTGGCCGACCTGGGTGTACACGATGTTTGCGCCGTCCGGCGTGAACGAGGGCCCGTACTTGAGATCCGTCGAGTTCGTGAGCCGCCGCGCATCGCCACTCGGCAGCAGCTTGACCCAGATTTGGCCCCGGCTCAGGAAGGACTCTCCGCCCCGGACGAAGGCGACCATGCGGCCGTCGGGCGATAACGCCGGGGCAACCGCGGCATCGGTGAAGCTGGTGATCGGCACGTACTCCGACGGCGACGTCGCCGGCGACGCGGGTGCGTGCGTGTAGACGTAGGCGGCGGCCAGTCCTGCCGCGGCCAGCAGCGCCGCTGCGCCGGCCAGAGCGACATGACGCCGGGGCCTGGCGGGCTCGATCGCGCCGGCGGTCGTCGCGCGCGTGCCGGAGCTGCTGTCACGTCCGGCGCGCTTCAGGTCGGCACGCACATCGGCGGCCGACTGATAACGCGTCTCGCGATCCTTCTCGAGTAACCGGTTGATGATCCGTTCGAGCTCGGGAGGAATGCTCGGGTTGCGTGTAAGCACGGGGATCGGAGCGTCCCTGAGAATCGCCTCGAAGATCACCGCCGACGTCGCGCCTTCGAACGGGCGCACGCCCGTCGCCATCTCGTACAGCACGACGCCGAGCGACCAGAGATCCGTCCTGGCATCCAACTCCAGCCCGCGCGCCTGCTCGGGAGACATGTACGCGATGGTGCCGACCGTCGTTCCCGGATTGGTGATTGCCGTCGCGGTTGCGAGCGGGACTTCGGTCGGCGCGGTCATGAGCGCGAGCCCGAAATCGAGAATCTTCACCTGGCCGTCCGGCGTCACCATGATGTTGGCGGGCTTCAGGTCACGATGGACGATGCCGGCGGCGTGGGCCGCGACGAGACCGTCGGCGATCTGCGTCGCCTGGTCGAGGAGCTCGGGCGTGCCCGTGGTCTTCCCTACGGGCGTGCCCCGGATGAACTCCATCACCAGGAAGTCGGGGCCTACGTCGTAGAGCTGGCAGATGTGCGGGTGGTTCAGGGATGCGACAGCACGCGCCTCACGCTCGAAGCGCTGCGAGAAGCGATCCTTCGATACCTTCAGCGCGACGGTTCGTCCGAGCCGCGTGTCGGTGGCCCGGTATACCTCTCCCATGCCACCTGAGCCCAGGGGCGACAGGATTTCGTATGGACCGAAGCGTGTTCCGGCAGCGAGAGACACCGCCGAAGTATGGCATCGATCTCACGCTCTTCGACTGCGGCTAGCGGCTCCAGTCGACTGCCACCGGTCCATTCACCGTCGACACCGTCACGGCGATCGGTCCGCTGCCAATCTCGATCGATCGGGACTGGTCGTTCCAGTCGCGCTTGCCCGAGGCACAGGCCTCGCACTTCCAGGGCGAGAAGTTCGAGGAGCTGATCCGGACGCCGGAGTGAAAGGCTCGCGGAACCTCGACCTTCACCGGCCCGTTCTGCGCGCTGGCCGTCAGCGACCCGGAATTCCAGCGATCGCCCGAGAGCCGGACCTTGATGGGACCGTTCTCGGTGTGCAGTTCGACGGTGCCGTCGTGTCCTTCGTACGCGACGGGCCCGTTGATGGCCTTCGCGGTGGCGCGCCCGCTGACATCGAGAAGCCGAATCGGACCATTGACGGCCCGCGCCGTCGTCGAGCCGGTGATCTGTTCCACGTGCACCGGGCCGTTGGTCGTCTCCACCTCGACGTTCCCATTCGCGGGCGCATTGACGATGAAGTACACGACCCAGTCGTCGGAGCCCGGTCCGCTGGCCGTCACCGACTTGCCCGCAATGGCGGGACGGATCGTCTCCAGCGCCGCCGTGGCGTCGCGGCCGATCGGCCTCGCTACGGCCTTGCAGGCGCTGATCGAAAAATCGGACCGGCCCGGGGAGCCCAGGATGTAGACGCCGCCGTTCTTCGGTGCGTGCACCGACAGGTCGCTGCCGGTCGCCGTCAGCGTGTCGGTCGACGTCGCGGCCGGCTGGCCGTCCCACGTCATCTGGAGGTCGCTGCAGCTCCGGACCGGCCCGTCGGTTCGCGTGGAGATATTGAAGTCGTGATCCTCCGCGGCGAGTGGTGCCGGCGCCGTGCCGGCGACGACGGTGAGGATGGCCAGGTGGACGAGAGTGCGCATGCGTGCCTCCGCGCTGTTAGACGGAAGGACGCGGTCCCGCGTTGGTTCGGAGAAATACCGAAATACCGAAGTGGGCAGGGCGGGACTCGAACCCGCATGTTCTTGCGAACACCAGCTCCTAAGGCTGGCGCGTATACCAATTCCGCCACCTGCCCGCAGGCTGCGTTTCAATATAGCCCGGGAAGCGTGCTGAAGATCACCGCCGTCACGACGACGGTGTCCGGCGTCCTGAGCGAAGGATGTGCTTGCCGGGGCAGCGCAGAAGGCGCGGACGCCGCGCTCGCGCGAGAACCAAGATGAGAGCGCCCGAGCGCCGCAGAGTTCGTGGGGCACGGCTTCAGCCCTGCACTCATGCGCGCTCGGTCAGGTTCGTCAGGAGGTACTCGACGATAGGCCCACGCGCCGAGCCGCGTGAGTTGATCGACCGGCGGGCCGGGAGCTCGTGCAGGCGGAGCCCGGCGCGCGTCACGCGCGCATGCTCGTAGAGCTCGGCGATCGCCGGCGCGCTGGAGTTGCTCACCATGACGTGACAGCCGCGAGTCGCGAGCTCGACGGCTGCGTCCCGCAGGCGCGTCTGGTCCTCGAGGCCGAACGGGCGGTTGGTGTAGCTCGTGAATCGCGCCGTGGCCGACATCGGCGCGTACGGCGGGTCGAAGTACAGGAAGTCCCCACGCTCCGCTCGTTCCAGGGCGCGTTCGAACGGCGCCAGTTCGATCGAGACGCTGCGCCGCCGGAGCGCGGCCGACGCCGCGCCGACGAGCTCGCGGTCCACGATGCGCGGGTTCGTGTAGCGGCCGACGGGCACATTGAAGCCGCCGGAAGCGTTCAGCCTGAAGAGGCCGTTGAATGCCGTGCGGTTCAGGTACATCAGCATGGCGGCCAGCGACGGCGGGTAGCCGTCGGCGCGGCGCGTGCGCGTGCGATTGAAGCGCTCGCGGATCCGGTAGAAATGCTCCTGCGGGTCAGCGGCGTGTCCTCGCGCGAGGCGCTCCAGCTGCGCGAGCAGCTCACCGGGGTGATCGCGAACGGCCTGGTAGCAGCCGACCAGGTCGGTGTTGCTGTCCGTCAGGTAGGCGCGATGTCCGTCGAGACGGCCGGACCCTGCGAGATCGAAGAAGACAGCGCCGCTGCCGACGAAGGGCTCGAAGTAGCGGTCGAACTGCTCAGGGTAGAACCGGCGCAGCACCGGCAGCAGCTGGCGTTTGCCGCCGGCCCATTTCAGGAACGGGCGCAGCACACTGGTCGGGGACTCTCTCGTCAGGGTCCTCAAGCGACTGACATTGTAAGGGTTTGGAACTGAGGCTGTCGGGTCCTGACAGTCGTAGGGCCGAACTTCAGTTCGGCCTCGCGACCGGCAGCGTAGACCCGGCGCGTCGAACCTTGAACCCGCACCCACAACCATCGGGAGGGGTGTGTCGTCGAGGCTAGACCTCGAAACCGCGCTCGGCCCACCACCAGACGCCGAGCGTCATCGCCAGCAGGGCCGTCGCGAAACCGTAGGCCGGCAGCGCCGGCCTCGCGCGATCGACGACGAGCGCCATAGCCTCGCCGATGTGCGCGCCGAAGCCGAAGTCCGCCAACGCCACTCCGATGGCGCCAAGCACGCAGACCACCGCCAACGACACGACGACGTTGAAGGCCAGGTCGAACGCCTGCTCCGCCCGCCAGCGTTCTCGACGAATGCGCGTGAGCGCCCCCGCGAGGAGCTCCGGTCGCACCGCAGGTGCGGATTGCGCGGCGAGAACAGCCTCAATCTGGCGCGCGACCGCCAGCGCGCGCCGGCAACGCGCGCAGCCCTGCAGGTGAGCCTCCAGCTCGCTCTCGATGGGCTCGCCGGCGACGACCGCCTCGATCAACACGTCAGCGTCGTCGCAGGTCATCGCCGTGACCCGCGGAAGTTGCGCCTCATAGTTCCTCTTCGAGCAGTGTCCGCAGCTTCGCCTTCGCCCGGAACAGGTGCGTCTTCACCGTTCCCAACGGCATGCCCAGCGCCTCGGCGAGCGCCTCGTACTGAACGTCTCGCAGGTAGTGGCCGGTCACGAGCATCCGCTCTCGCGGCGTGAGCCGCGCGAGCGCCTTCGCAAGCCGGTCTTTCAATTCGATCGCGCCGAATGCCTGGTCGACCGCTCCCGGATCGATCGGCCGACCCTCCCAACCCTCGGGCAAATCGAGCGGAACCTCGGGGCGCTGAGCCGCCCGCTCCTCGAGGCACAGATTCACGGCGATCCGATAGATCCACGTCGACAGCCGCGCCTGGCCCCGGAAATACCTCAGCCCGCGGTAGACGCGCAGGAACACTTCCTGCGTGAGCTCCTCGGCGCGCGCCCGGTTGCCAAGGGTCCTGAGGATCAGGCCGAACACCGGCCGGTGATGGCGTTCCACCAGACCGGCAAACGCCTGCTCGTCGCCCTCTCGCGCGCGAGCGACCAGGTCGTCGTCGGACGGGTCCGTCATCGCATGTCGAGTGGATTAGAGGGGGAGCAGAGCGGATTTGTTTCACGGCGGTGAAACAATCCTCCGCAGCGCCCAGTCTAATCCTCCTGTCTCGCTTCCGCGGAGGACTTGTGCACGGTGGAACCGACTGGCTGTTTGCGCTGCTCCCGCTGGTGGGGCTCGTCGGCGTGCTCGGACTGATGGCGCACTGGATCTCGGCTCGCCGAACGCTTCGCGAGCTGGAGATCAAGGAGCGAATTGCGCTGATCGAGAAAGGCTTGTCGGCGCCGCCCGAGCTGCTGCCGACCGGATCGGTGGACGACGTCAACTCGCCGGCGACCCGGGCCGACCGCTACCGCACGGCCGGAATCCTGTTTGTGGGGCTGGGTCTGGCGCTGATGCTGCTGTTGGGAGCCGCAGCGGGGGTCCCCCAGGTCGCTGTGGGCGTCGGCGGCGCAATTGCCCTTCTCGGCGCCGCGCTGATTGCGAACAGCGTCTTCGGGAGCCGCGGGCGAAATTGACGAATTCAGAGAGTCGCCAGATATCGTAGCGACTCGGGCATCTGCGCTTCCGCGTGCGGATGCTCATCCTCGATGTAGAACAACTTCACTCCAGCCTTCGGCGCCAGCGCGAGCAGCGACGGCCATTTCACCTGGCCCGCCCCGATCGCGACGCTCGTCTCGTCAGGCGCGGTGCCGGTCGGATCGCCGAGCGCGGTGCCCTTGGCGATGTCCTTGATGTGCATCAGCGCGAAGCGGCCCGGGTACGTCGCGAGCAGCTTCTCCGGATCGCCTCCGCCGCGCATCACCCAGAAGACGTCCATCTGGAACTGGACCTCAGGCGGCGTGTTCTTGATGATCGTGTCGAGCAGCGTGCCGTCGGCACTCGGCTGGAACTCGTAGCCGTGCACGTGGTAGTGAAACTGCAAGCCTTCCGCCTTCAGCGCCTTTCCCCATTTCGTGAAGTTCGCGACGGCCTCGTCGGCGACCTCGCGCGTGAACGGACCCTTGTGCGGGATCCACGCGGTCCCGAGATACGACGCGCCCACCGCTTTCGCGTCCGCGATCGCGCTCGCCGCATCGTCGCGCAGTTTCTCGTAGCCGGTGAGCATGCTCTGCATGCGCATGCCGTACTTGCCGATCAGTGCCTTGAACTCGGCGGCCGTGCCCCCGTACCAGTTGCCGCCCTCGACGTCGGTGAAGCCCCAGTCCTGCACGAGCTTCAGCGTGCCGGGCACGTCCTTGTCCATGAGGTGACGCACCGAGTAGAGCTCCAGGCCGAGCACGCCCGGGAACTTGTGGGCGGGCTCGGCGGACGCCTGTCGCGCGAGCCACGGCAGCGTCGCGGCGCCGGCCGTAAGGGACTGCAGGAATTGGCGGCGGGAGGGCGTGGTCATGGGGAGATAATAACGGACTACGGACTTCGGACTACAGACTACGGACCGGAGGAATACTCGTGCCGCTCGTCGACGAAGGAAAGAAAGCCCCCGCGTTCTCGCTGAAGGATCAGGACGGTAAGACGCACAGCCTGAAGGACTACGCCGGGCGCCCGCTGGTCCTCTACTTCTACCCGAAGGACGACACGCCCGGATGCACGACCGAAGCGTGCAGCTTCCGCGATGCCCAGCCGGATTTCTCGAAGGTGAAGGCGACGGTGCTCGGCGTGAGCGTCCTCGGGACGGACAGCAAGGCGAAGTTCGCGAAGAAGCACGGCCTCAATTTCCCGCTGCTCGCCGACGAGGATCACGCCGTGGCCGACAAGTACGGCGCGTGGCAGGAGAAGAGCATGTACGGCCGGAAGTACATGGGCGTCGCGCGCATCACCTACCTGATTGACGGCGACGGCAAGGTCGCCCGGCGCTGGGACAAGGTCTCGGTCGGCTCGCATGCTGACGACGTGCTCGCCGCTCTGAAGTCCATCGGTCGATAGGTCCATAGGTCCATGGGGGTTCACGGGGACTCTCCCCATGCACCCATGGACCCATGCACCCATGGACCCATGCACCCATGGACCCATGGACCCATGAACGTCCAGGGGCCTAACAATCCCCCCGCCCCCCCGTCTAACCTTCTGAACGTGGACGCCGAGGCATTCGTCCTCGCCCAGGCGAGGGCCGGAAATCGGGAGGCATTTCGCACGCTCGTCGAGCGGCACAGCCGTGCCGTCTTCCGCGTGGCCTACCGGATCACCGGCAACGAAGCCGACGCCGAGGACGTGGTGCAGGACACGTTCATCCGCGCCTATACCGAGCTGAAGAAATTCGAGGCGCGGTCCGGGTTCGGGACCTGGCTGCACCGCATCGCCGCCAACTGCGCCATCGACGTGATTCGGCGCCGACCGCGGCACGTCGTGACCGACGAAGAGGAAACCGAGCCGCTGCTCGCGCGCCTGGCGAGCCCGGCGCCTGGACCGGAACGCGTGGCCGCCGGCCGGCAGCTTCGGGAGCGGATCGACACGGTGCTCGAAGGGCTGACGCCGCTCGAACGCGCGGCCTTCACGCTTCGGCACCTGGAGCAGCAGTCGATCGACGAGATCAGCGCGACGCTCGGGCAGAACCCGGCCGCGACGAGACACAGCATCTTTCGCGCCGTCGCGAAGATGCGCCGGGCGCTGGGCCCGGTGATGAGGACCGATCCATGACGCACGTCGCCGAAGACCATCTCATCGCGTTCGTGCTCGACGACGTCGAGCCGGCCGAGCGACAGACCGTGCAGGCGCATCTCGATCAGTGTGAGGCGTGCCGTGCCGAGGCAGCCGCGCTGAGAGAAACGCTCGAAGCGGCCAGCGGGCAGCCGGTGCCCGAGCGCGGCGACGACTATGGCGCCGCCGTGTGGTCGCGCCTCGAGCCGAAGCTTGGCACCGCTGGCGTCGTGGCCGCGCGCTCGACGGCCTGGCGCGGCTGGCTAGCCGTCGCGGCCGTGCTCGTCGCCGTCGCCGGCGCATTCCTCGCCGGCCGGTTGTCGCGCGAGACCGCGCCGACGGCCGCAGTGGCACGCGCGGTGCCGCCCGACGCAGGCGCGATCCGCGAGCGTGTCGTGCTGGCCGCGCTCGGCGATCACCTCGATCGCACCGAACGAACGC
>JBKPSY010000341.1:0-10878 GCA_046735235.1 Acidobacteriota bacterium
ACCCAGATCGGCGTCATCTCCCGCACGCGGACGACGCGTCTCGGGCCGCTCATGACGAGCGGGCCGTTCGCGCTCTGCCGCAATCCGCTCTACGTGGGGAACCTGCTGCTGTGGGCCGGCTTCAGCATCTGGTCGGGCCTGCTGTGGATGCTGCCGGTGACGCTCGCCGTTTTCGGCGCGTACTACGCCAGCATCATCGGATGGGAAGAAGCGCTGCTGACGGAGCGCTACGGCGAAGACTACGTCCGCTACTGCGGCGAGACGCCGCGCTGGTGGCCGCGGCTGGACCGTCTCGGATCCGCGCTCGCGTCGAGCGCGCTGCATGGCTGGCGTGAGGTGGCGTTCAGCGAGCGCGGGACGCTCATCGCCATCGTGGTGGGCGGAGCGCTGCTCGCGCTCCGCCACAGGTTCCTGCTGTAAAGCCGGGCTCAAGGCCCGGCCTACTGCTACGTTCGACCCGACCGACCCGACCGACCCGATTGACCTGGCCTTACTGCACGTCTTTCGCGTCGTCGTAGTAGTGCATGAACGGCTTGCGCTCGCCGCTGTCGCCGGACGAGCCGTGACTCATGCCGCCGCCCCCGCCTTCCATCTTCGTCGCGAGCACCAGTTGCCGCTTCTCCCCCGCCGCGATGGTGTAGGTCTGCGTCAGCTTCATGCCGTTCCGAAGGTCGGTCTCGATCACCAGGCCGGTGTTGTCCCACTTCGACTTGGTCTCGACCGTGCCGTTGTCGAACTGGTGCTTTTCCTTCCGGCCGTCGGTCTTGAACTTCCGCACGCGGCCATCCGACTCGGTGAACGTGACGATGTCGTTCTCGACGGTGACGTTCATGCGATCGGATGGCTGCAGCAGTTCCTTCATCAGCGCGCGGCGCCGCTCCATTTCCTGCTTCTGCTCGTCGCTCATCTGGCCGCCGCCCATGCCGCCGCCGCGACCCATGGCGCTGACGCCGTACCCGCCACGACCGCCGCCACCGCCGTGGCGATGTGCGCCGCCGCCATCGCCGTCGCCGCCCTCACTGCCGCCGCCGCGCTGCATCGGATCGCCCATGTCGCGATTGAGCACCCACGCGCCGTCGATGTTCGGGTGGTCGGCCGCCGGGGCCTGGGCGTGGGCGGACGCGGCGAATGAGCCCGGAAGCGCCAGGGCGCCTCCGAGGGCGGTGATCACGAGTGCCGTACGCATGGATCCTCCACGGAATCCTGTGGGGAAAGGAGGCCCGGGCGGCCGGACCAGGGCGAAGCCGCCCGGGAATGATGAGGTGCGACGCCGTAGGCCTGACCGCAGGGAGCGCCCTGGCGTACGCTCCAGCCTGCCGGCTTGCACTCATTATGACGCTGTCCGGCGCGTTCGGTCTGGACGCGCCGACGTAAAGATTTCTTCCGCGATCAGGCCGTCGCGGCCGTGTCCACGCAGAACAGATACCCGACGCCGCGGACGGTGCGAATCAACGACGCGCGATCCGCGAGCTTCCGCCGCAGTCGGCTGATGTGCACGTCGAGCGATCGATCGAGGCTGGAGGGCTCGCGCTGGCAGACCACCGCCATCAGCTCGTCGCGCGGGACGATGCGGCCGGCGTGGCGCACGAGGTATTCCAGAATCTCGTACTCGGTGGACGTCACGGGCAGGTGCTCGTCGCCCGCGTGGACGTCGCGCGTGCCGGTGTCGAGGTGCAGGCCGCTCGCCTCGAAACGTTCGGGGCGTGCCATCTGGGCGCGTCCGCTGCGCCGGAGCACCGCACGAATGCGGGCGAGGAGCTCCTCGATGCCGAACGGCTTCGCCAGATAGTCGTCGGCGCCTGCGTCGAGACCGGTGACGCGATCGGTCTCGTCGCCGCGCGCGGTGAGCATGATGATCGGCACGTGGCTGCGACGGCGCACCTGCCGCAGCAGCTCGAAGCCATCCAGTCCGGGAAGCCGCACGTCGAGCAGCACGAGGTCGTAGCCGCCCTCGAGCGCCTGCCGGAGTCCGTGGTAGCCGTTGTGCACAGCGCTGAGGCGCATGCCGTAGTAGGGCAGCACCTGGCCCATCACTCCGCACAGGCTTTCGTCGTCGTCTATCAGGAGCACCGAGACCGAGGGTTCGTCGAGCGGTGCCGTGTGAGGCTGCGTCGCAGCTGTAGACGAGTTCAGTTCCACGATTGGGATTCTGCCGCAGTTCTCAGCTGTATTACGCGCTTTAACAATCATTTAACAACGGTCAACCTTTCTTAAGGACGCAGGCAGCAACGGCGGCCATACGATGCCGATAGTTCAGCCAGGTGGAGGATTTCACCTGGGGATGAACTAACGGTCATGAGGCGCGCAACTCTGATCGTCGCGGTCGCCGCGCTGCTGCTGGGTTTCGCGCCGTTCGTCTCGACGGCGCTTCGGACTCTGCTGCTGACGCTGGCAGCTATCGCGATGCCGGCAGCTGCCTTTCGCGACTACGGTCGTGTTGCCGCCGCGGCGACGCTTGTCGCCTTCACGAGCTCGGCCGTGGTCTCAGTTGGAGGGTTGACTGCTGCACGCCCGGCGGCAGGCTCCCTCCCCACGGCCGGGGTTCTCTGGTGGTGGCCCCTCGCGGTCGGCGGCCTGTTGACCGCTCGGCTGTCCTTCGAGCTCCAATCACGCGCACGCGACGCCCGACACTGGCTCGCGGCCTTCATGCTCGCCACGTGCGGCGCCTGGGGACTTCAGGGACGGGCGGCCGAAATCGCGCGCGTGCTCGCGCTGGTGCCGCTGTCTGCGCTGGTGGGTCTTGCGATCGCCGCCTTCACCGATCCGGCGGTTCACCCGACGTGGCGCGGCCCGGCGTTCCTCGCGTCGCTGGCCGCGACGGCCGGCTGGCAGGCCTGGATCGTGCGCGGGATCCCAGTCGAACCGCGGGTTGTCGTGCCGCTCGTCGTGACGAGCACGCTGGTGCTTTTCGTCGACGCGCTGTCCGACGACGAAGAGACAGAGCGAGCGCACGCGGCGCCGCCAGGGCTCGCCTGAGCCCGGCGTGTCGGCGGCTCAGTCGCTGACCGACACCAGCACCTTCCCGACACTCGACGGGTCCGACGCCCACCGCGCCAGCACCTGAGGCACTTCGTCCAGCGTCACGCGATCCGTGATGACCTGCAGCGGATCGACGCGGCCAGACTCGAAGAGCGCAATCACCTCGGCGAACTCCTCGAGTGCGTTGCGCGATCCCACCAGGTCCACTTCCTTCGCGACGAGCTGCCGCGCCTCGAGCGCGACGTCGCCCTTGACCCAGCCGAGACACGCGATGCGACCGCACGACGCGACGACGTCGAGCGCGAACCGGTAGGTTCCGGCGCTGCCGACGGCCTCGATCACGACGCTGGGACCGTCGCCGCCGGTGAGCGTCGCGACTTGCTGGGCCGCATCCGCGGCGCTCGCGTCGACGGCCGCCCACGCGCCCATCCGAAGCGCCAGCGCACGCTTGGCTTCGCTGACGTCGAACGCGATGACACGGGCGCCCCGACCGGCGGCGCCGGCGACGGCGCCGGTGCCGACGCCGCCACACCCGATCACCAGCACCGTGTCGTCGCCGGTGACGCGTGCGCGTCCCACGGCGTGCATCCCCACGGAGAACGGCTCGACCAGCGCCAGATGTTCGAGCGTGAGCAGCGGCGACGTATAGAGCCGGGGCGCGCTGACAACGGCTCGTTCAGCCAGTGCGCCGTCGCGCTGGACGCCAAGCGTCTGGTTGCTGCGGCAGGCGTTTGGCCGATGGGCGCGGCACGCGGGACAGACTCCGCAATTCTTGTACGGGCTCACCGCGACCCTGGCGCCCGGTGCCCAGCCAACCACCCCAGGGCCAATCGATTCGACCACGCCGGCGATCTCGTGGCCGATGACGCGCGGGTAAGAGACGAGAGGGTTCTTGCCGAGGAAGCTGCTCAAGTCCGTGCCGCAGAGGCCCACACGCGCGACTCGGATGACCACTTCGCCGTCACCGGCGGCGGGTTCGGGTCGATCGATGACGCGGGCGACGCCCGGAGCATCGATGGCAAGGGCGCGCATCAGGCGTCGGCGCTGCGGGCGCGCTTCTCCGCGAGCAGCCGCGTGATGTCGTCGAGGGCGTGCGCAATCGACTCGCCCACCTTCCGCCGCTCGGCCTCGTCGAGCGCGCTCAGCAGGCTGTGCGTGGCCGGCGAGCGGCTCCTGAGCGCAAGCGACACGAGCCAGTCGCCGCCGTCGTCCAGATAGCGATCGCGTTCAATCACCATGCGCCCGATTGTAGGTGGGATCCCTCGGGCTGTGGTATTCCTGCCGACGCATGCCATCGACTGCCCTGGTGGTCCCGGGCTTCTGCGACCTGCAGGTCAACGGCTTTGCCGGCGTCGATTTCAACGACCCGGCGACAACCTCGGAAGACGTGGCGCGAGCCGCCGCCGCCATGGAGGTCACGGGCGTCACATCGTTCCTGCCGACGCTGATCTCGTCAGACCTCCCCCGGTTCGCCGCCTGTGCAACGCGCGTGCTTTCGAGCGGCGCCCCCGGAATCCTGGGCCTGCACATGGAGGGCCCGTACATCGCGGGCGACGACGGCCCGCGCGGGGCCCACGATCCGGCCGCGATGACAGCCGCCTCGCCGGACGATTTCGCGCGGCGTCAGGACGCGGCGGACGGGATGATTCGTCTCGTCACGTTGGCCCCAGAAGTGCCCGGCGCGCTGGACCTCATCGACCGTCTCGTCGGATCGGACGTTCGCGTCGCGATTGGCCACACCGCCGCGAGCGCGGAGACGATCGTCGAGGCGGTGCGGCGAGGCGCGACGCTGTCGACGCATCTGGGCAACGGGTGCGCGTCGACGCTTCCGCGGCATCCCAACCTGCTCTGGGAACAGCTGGCCCAGGATGCGCTGCACGCCAGTTTCATCGCCGACGGCCATCATCTGTCGGCGTCCACGCTGAGGGCGATGGTGCGCGCGAAGAGCCCGGCGCGAAGCCTGCTCGTCACCGATGCGACGGCCGCTGCTGGCGCGCGGCCTGGTGAGTACACGCTGGGCACGCGCCGCGTGCGCCTCGGGACCGACGGCCGGGTGACGCTGATCGACGGAAGCCGCCTCGCCGGGTCGGCGCTGACGCTCGATGCCGCGATCGGTCATGTCGTGAGGGCGGCCGGCGTCGCCGTCGAGGAGGCAGTCGCGATGGCGTCCTCGCAGCCGGCGGCGTACCTCGGCGTCCGGCCGCGCGGGACCGTTCACGCCGATTGGGATGCGACGTCGGCGCGGCTTCGGATTCTGCGGGTCGTCGGCTGATGCGCGGCGTCTTCGGGCTTGTCGTCCTTTTGTGGGCGACTGCGCCGTCCGACCCACAGCAGCTGCTGGCGGGACACGTGATCGCCGTGCACGACGGCGACACGGTCTCGATCCGGACGCCGAAGACGACGCTGCGCCTGCGACTGGCCGACATCGACTGCCCGGAGCTCGGCCAGCCCCGCGGGTCGCAGGCGAAAGACTTCACGTCGAAGCTCGTCTACGGACACGACGTCTCGATCGAAACGCGCGGGCTCGATCAATACAACCGCGTCATCGGACGAGTGACGGTCGACGGCAGGGATATCAGCGAAGCGCTGGTCCGCGCGGGGCTGGCGTGGGTCTACAGCCGCGGCCCAGGCGATCGCGCCTTGAGCGAGGCCGAGCGTGACGCCCGATCGCGGCGAACGGGGATCTGGGCCGATCCCTCGCCGGTGCCGCCGTGGACGTGGCGCCTGGAGCACGACCCGAACGGCGTAAGGCCGGCGACACCAGGCAGCTCGCGCCAGGCGACAGAAGAACAACTCGACCTGCGGGACGCGCGAGGGCCGTTCCACGGCAACACGCAGAGCCACGTGTTCCATCGGCCCGGCTGTCCGCACTACAACTGCAAGCACTGCGACGAAGCGTTCCTCACCGTCGAGTCTGCGATCGACGCCGGGTATCGGCCAGCGGGAGACTGCCTTAGGAGTGCGAAGTGAGAAGTGCGAAGTGCAAAGTGAGCGGTCGTAGGGCCGAACTTCAGTTCGGCCTGGTATATCGTTGCGGGCAGGAGCAACCATCACGTGCAGACTCGGCGACTCGGCAATTCTGATCTCGACATCACCGTCATTGGCTTCGGCGCCTGGGCGATCGGCGGGGGCGACTGGCTGTTCGGCTGGGGGCCGCAGGACGACGCCGACTCGGTGAAGGCTATCCATCGCGCGGTCGATCTCGGCATCAACTGGATTGACACCGCAGCGGCGTACGGCCTGGGCCACTCCGAGGAGGTCGTCGCGCGCGCCGTACGCGAGCTGCCCGCGGCGCGTCGGCCATACGTCTTCACGAAGTGCAGTCTGGTATGGGACGAGTCGCGCACCCTGACTCATAACCTGCACCCGGACTCCCTGCGTCGCGAAGTGGAAGGATCGCTCGAGCGCCTCGGCGTCGACGCGATCGACCTCTATCAGATCCACTGGCCGCGCTGGGGCAACTCGCCGGCAGGACACGACGCGGGTTCCATCGAGGACGCGTGGCGCACACTCGAGGAGCTCAGGAAGGCCGGCAAGCTGCGCCACATCGGCGTGTCGAACTTCACCGTCGCCGACCTCGAGGCCGCCAGCCGGATCGCGCCTGTCACCAGCCTGCAGCCGCCGTATTCCGCGATCCGCCGCGACATCGAGCACGACGTTCTGCCCTGGTGCCTCGCCCACCACATCGGCGTCATCGTCTACTCGCCGATGCAGTCGGGCCTGCTCACCGGCACGATGACGCGCGAGCGGTTCGCGGCGATGCCGGCCAACGACTGGCGGAAGAAGGCCAAGTATTTCCAGGAGCCGTACTTCACGCAGGGACTGGAACTGGTGGAGCGCCTGAAGACCGTCGGCGCGCGCTACGGCAAGTCCGCCAGCGAAACGGCCATCGCCTGGACGCTGCGCCACCCCGCCGTCACGGCCGCCATCGTCGGCGCCCGCCACCCCGATCAGCTCGACGGCATCGTCGGCGCCGCTGCGCTGGCGCTCACGGATAGCGACATGAAGGACATTGAGGGCTGATTGGTTCCGCGGGTTCCGGGTTCCGCGGGTTCCGGGTTCCGGGTTCCGTGCTAGGGCCAAGCCGCAACCGGCAATTCAGCAATCCTCAAGCGGGGACCGCAACCTACCATGCGCCGTAGAAGCCGTCGCGCGATTCGACGTCAACCGGGACCCCGAAGCTCTCGCTGAGCACGTCACTCGACAGCACATCCGCCTTCGACCCGTCGCGGAACACGCGGCCGTCCTTGAGTACCACCACACGATCGATCTCGGGGACGATGTCGGGCAGGTGGTGCGTGACGAGGATGATGTTGGTGCCCTGCCCTGCCAGCGCTCGCAGGCGCCCGACGAAGTCGCGGCACGCGCGCAGGTCGAGGCTGTTGGTCGGCTCGTCCAGCACGAGGGCCTGTGGCCCGTGCGCCAGCGCGCGAGCGACGAGCAGTCGCCGCGCCTCGCCCGACGACAGCTGGTTCACGAACCGGCCTGCGAGGTGACCCACCTCCATCACGTCGAGTGCAGCGTCGGCGCGCGCCTCGAGGTCCGCCGTCACGACGTGATGCGGCCACAAGCCGACGCTGCCGAAGAACGCCGACAGCACGAGGTCGCGGCCGGTGATCTCGCGCGTGCACTGGGCCATCAGGTCGTTGGAGACGATGCCGATGTGCTCGCGCAGCTCGCTGAGCACCCAGCGGTCGCGTCCGAGGACGCGAATCGCCGCGTCGGGCCTGACGACCGGATACAGCTCGCGTGTCACGAGCTTGATGAGCGTGGACTTGCCCGAGCCGTTGGGGCCGAGAATCGCGACGTTCTGGCCGGCCGGAATCGTCAGCGAAAAGCGATCGAGCACCCGCGTCTCGTCGCGGAAGACGGTCAGGTTGACGAACTCGAGCAGCGGCTCCGCCATCACGCGAGATAGGGGATCGTCATCGGCCCCTCCGGCAGCACGGCGACGTCCCCGACCCCGCCAAGGCGATCGAGTTCCGACGTCACGGCGACGCCGAGATCCTCGAGCGGCTCGAGGTGCGCGCGCCTGACGTCGTCTGCGGGAATCTCGCTCAGGAGGCCGACCCGCGCCTTCAACCGGATGTTCGCGAGGATCTGCGCCTCCCATTGGTCGTAGAGGCTGAACCCTGGCGCCAGAATTGTCTCGAGCAGCGCGCGCGGCGAGTCGTGCCGCATGAGCAGCGCCCGGAAATTCCCGTGCGCCGGAAACCCGTCGTTGCAGCGTGCCGCCGCCGCGATGTAGCCGCCGCCGTTCACGATTTGCGCGGCCGCCGACATCCCTTTCACGGCCTGGTAGAGGTTCTGATCGAGCGGGTAGCCGCTGTTCGTCGTGACGACGATCGGGAACGGGCGATCGACTGCGACCATCGCCGTCTCACGCGAGAACACGCAGCCGGCGTCGTGCGCCGCGCCCGCATCGCCGCAGAAGAATCGCGTGATCTGCCGATCGCGGTTCAAGGTGACGTTGACGCAGAAGTCAATTGGCACCAGCGCGCCGTCGTGCCTGATGCGCCGCTGCGTCGGATTCCCCTCGAGCCTCCCCCACGTCGTCGCCGGATCGCCAATCATTCGCGCGTCGTGGTAGCGCATGATCGACGCGATGTCGGCCACGCCTGGAAAGACGGCCTTGTAGCCGCCGGAGAAGCCCGCCATGAAGTGCGGCTCGATGAACCCCAGCACGATGCGCCGATCGGCCTCCACGTAGTCGCGGTTCAACCAGACCTCGTGGCCATCCTCGCCGATGCCGGCGCGCGCGAGGGTCTCTCGCGCGTGCGAGTCATGGTTGACGATCCGGTATCTCGCGGCGACATCGGGGCCCACCATCGCCGCGAGCTCGGCCGGAGTGTTCACGCGATGCGAGCCCGTGCCGTTGACGATGACGATTTGCGAGGCCGGCACGTGGCCGAGCGCGGAGAATAGCCACGGCAGCAGCCGATCGGATGGCAGCGGTCGAGTGATGTCGGGAATGACGACGGCGACGCGGTCGGTCGCCCGGACGATCTCGGCCAGGGGACGCGCCTCAATCGGCCGCGCGATCGCGGCGAGAAAGGCGGCGTGCTCGTCGTCCAGTCCGGCGACGAAGCGCGGCTGGAGGACCGTCACGCGGCCGGGGAGGTCGACGTCGAGCCCGGTACGCCCGTACTGCAGATGCACTCGCACGAGGGCATGATATCAATCTGGCTCTGGGCTCTGGGCTCTGGGCTTTGGGCTTTGGGCTTTGGGCTTTGGGCTTTGGACTCTGGGCGCGACTTCAGTCCTGCCCGATCTACCAGTCGGGTGAATCGAGGCGGTATCGATGGCGGATGTCACGCGCTTCGCCGGGGAAGACGCCGGCACGACGCGCCGCATCGGCCGCGTCGTTCATGCGGCGTTGGAAGCCGCGCACGGTGTTTGCGAGGTCCGCGTAGTAATTGCTGCAGCCGGCCGACACGCGGTTCTCGTCGAAGCCTTCCCAGATCACGAACCACTCGCGGTCGCCGCGCGCATGAGGCGCCGGCCCGGACATGCACTGCGCACGCAGGTCGGCCCACGACCGATCGATCGACTCGACCTTCTTCGCCGCGTCGGCGATCAGCCGCTCGTAGCCGGCCACCGCGTCGTCGCGATCGCTGTCGGCATCAGCCGTCCCGCCATTGAGAACGTCCACGGGACGCCGGGCGCTGGCAGACAGCGACGCCTGGCCGTCGATCAACGCGCGCACGTGCTCGGCCGCAACACCAAACCCAATCGCCTGGGCATCACCGGCCATCTTCATCGTCGCGACCGCCACGACACGGCCCGAGTGGTCGACGATGGGCCCGCCGCTGTTGCCGTGGTTGATTGCGGCGTCGGTCTGCACGAGCACCACCGACCCGAGCCGGCGCAGGCCGCTGACGATGCCGCGGGTCACGGTATTCTGCAGCCCCATCGCTGATCCGATGGCGACGACCTCTTCGCCAACGCGAACGTGCGACGAGTCGGTCAGCGGAAGCGTCGCCTGCCCGGGACGGCCCTTGCTCACGTGCAGCTCGGCGAGGTCGAGCTCGTTGCTGCGGACGGTGACCATTGCTGGCATCTCGTCGCCGGAGGACGTGCGAAGCGTCACGTATGTCGCGCCGTCGACCACGTGGGCGTTCGTGACGACGGTGTCGGATGAGACGAAGAAGCCGGTGCCGCGCGCGTCGGTCGTCTGGACGAGCACGACGGCGGGCAGCGCGGCACTGACGACGTCCTCCAGGCCCATTGTCGCAGTGGCAGCGGCGGCACCAGATACGGCCGCGTCAACGCCGCCCTTCGCGGACGCCCCTTCCTTCCACAACGCCGGATCTGTGGGCCACGCCGCCGCCGGTTGCACGGCGGGAGCGGAGATAGCAGTCTCGTGCGTGGGTTCGCTTTCACTCGAGACGGCGAGTGGCGCGGGAGCAGGGCGCGACCGCACCAGGAGCCCGGCGCCCGCGACGACTACGACCGCGATCAGAGCAACGGCGGGCCACGGCGAGCGCGACGGCCCCGACTGCGCCGCCGGAACGTCCGTGATGGGCGAGGTCTGCGGCTCGGCGCCGAGCACCCCCATCCGCTCCCGGCCGGTCCATGGGTGCCCGCAACGGCAGACGGTGACCTTCTTTGGCACCATATGACCGCATTTCGGGCACTCCCAGGCGTCGATCCGGCTCATCTCAAGTCTTATCGGCCCGAGGCGCTGCTAGACCCATGGACCTATGCACCTATGCACCCATGGACCCATGGACCCATGGACCCATGGACCTATGGGCCCACCGGACCTACAGACCGACCAGACCGACCAGACCCACAGACCCACCGACCCACAGACCCACCGACCTACAGACTCACCGACCTACAGACCGGCCGTCGTGGCCTGGCGGGGGCGCAGCACTTCCTGCGCGAGGTCGGGGT
>JBKPSY010000342.1:0-7743 GCA_046735235.1 Acidobacteriota bacterium
TGCAGGCCCGTCGCGCGAACGACGGCCAATACGGGGGCGGCGACAAGCGGGTACAGCCAGAAGTGACGGAAGTCCTGGCGCCCGTCAGCGGCGACGAGCGTGGGGTCTCTGAGGTCTGTCGGTCCGTACCCCGGCAAGGCCGCCATCTCGCCGGCGACTGTGTCGATTTCCCTCCGTGACACACTTGGCCGCCGAAGGGCGCTCAACTGCCGCGCCATGGCGATGTACTCGTGCCCGTCGCCGACTTGACGCGTCGACGACTCGGCCACCAGCGCGACGTAGTACGCCAGCACAACGCAGGTCACGATCACGGCGCCGCGCCGGTCGGGTCGCTCGAGCGTGACGGCTGCCCACGCGAGCAGCGCGAGGCATCCCTCCATGAACAGCCTCGCGGGATCGGTCGCGGAGACGTGCAGCGGACCGAGGCTGAACGCGAACCCGCCGGTCGTCCAGGCTACGACGCCGGCGGCGATGAGCAGAGTCGCGCACGCTGCCAGCACACGACCGGCAAGCGTTCGCGCGGTTCGCATTTGCAGGAGGGGAGCTACACGGTCAGGCGCCGGTCGCGGGCGCGAATCGGCCAGCGCTCCGTGACCCGACCGTCCGTGACGACGAACGCTTCCGAGTGCAGCGCGACGGTGGGGCAGACGTGCCAGGGCACACCGTAACAAACGTCGCCGACGGCGAGCTCGAACGCGCGCGGCGTCTCGAAGACGAGGTGCTCTTCGCTGTGCCCCACGAACGTCACGTCGCCGAGCGGCGGGTCGATCAGCTGCACGCGCGGGTGCGGACCTTCGGAGGCGACCGCCTTGTGGCCGAGGTCCACGCAGACGCGTGTCCCTCCCGGCTTGCTGACGACGCGAGTCAGCAGCACCGCTGCCGGCAGGAACCCGAGATCGGGAATCTGGGTCGTGTACCCCGCGTCCCACAGCACGGTGGTGCCGGGACTGGGTTCGACGCCGGGGCGCCGCGCATGCGCGGGGAACGTCGGCGATCCGCCAGCGACGACGCGCGGTACCGGAAGACCGTCGGCGACGAGCGCCTCTCGCAGCGACTCGACCGCGGCAAATGCCGCATTCGACTTCTCGATTCGCACGGCGGGATCGGCGTCGCGAAGGTGACCGTCGTAGGCGTGGAGCCCGCCTGGGACGACCCCGCGATGCGCCGTCAGCAATCGATACAGCGCGTGTGCCTCCGGCCCGGGCGGAATGCCCGTGCGATGCATGCCGACGTCGAGGTCCAGCAACACCGGCACCGTCACGCCCGACGCGTCCGCCACGCGCGCGATCGCGTCGATCGCGCCGGCGTCGTCGGCAATCACCGAGAAGCGCGTCTTCGGATACTGCTGCGCCAGCGCGATCAGGCGACCGACGGCGGGGCCGACCGGTTGATACGCCAGCAGTACATCGTCGGCGCCAGAAGCCGCCGCCATTTCGGCCTCGGCAATCGTCGCGCATTTGAACCGGCGGATGCCGTGCCTCAAGTGCATGGCCACCAGCGGCGCGAGCTTGTGTGTCTTCACGTGCGGCGTCAGGCGGCCGGCATCGCCGGCCATCTCGACCATCCGCCGGATGTTGGCCTCGGCGCGATCGGGATAGATCAGCAGCGCCGGCGAGGCGACATCATCGGCGTTGTCGATCCGCCACCACGGGTCGTGAGCGATTGTCATGCGAGGGTCAGGCGATCTCGAAGATGCCTTCGATTTCCACGGCGATGCTGCGCGGCAGCGAGAGCATTCCCACGGCGCTCCGGGCCCCGACGCCCCGCTCGGGGCCGAACAGCTCGGCGAAGAGCTCGGAACAGCCGTTGATGACCGCCGGGTGATCGCCGAACTCCGGGGTTGCCTGCACCATGCCGAGGAGCTTGACGACGCGAACGACGCGGTCGAGCGAGCCGAGGGCGGCCTTGAGCGACGAGAGCATCGCGAGCGCCGTGTATCGCGCGGCTTCGCGACCGCCGTCGATGTCGAGGTCGGCGCCCACCCGGCCCGTGATGTAGGAGCCATCGGCGCGCAGCGGCCCATGGCCCGACACGTGGGCCAGCGATCCGACGACGACGACAGGCCGGTAGACGCCGCCTGGCTTTGGAGCAGGAGGCAGTTCGAGCCCGAGAGCCGACAGTCGCGCTTCGATGCCCGGCATCATCGGCTCGCATGATAACGCAGGTGGCCGCGGCCGACGGCGACGCCACCCGCGGTTGGTCACAGGTCGGACTACGGACTACAGACTTCGGACTACAGACGACGACTACAAGGCGGCGGGGCTGACCAGCCTCCGCCAAGGCTACGGCGGTCCGCCAAAGCATTTGCGACGGCGGAAGCCCCGCCCTACTGCGCTCTCTACTGCCTACTGCCGACTGGCCACGTGTTCAATGTTTTTCGCGAGCAGCACATCGGTGCTGGCGCCGGCGCGGGCCATGCGGACGTGATCGGCGTAGGCGCCTCGACCTGACGTGATGAGCGCGGCCGCAAAGGCGATCGCCGGGTCGCCGTGACGCGCGTCGAGGCTGCGGCTCACCATGCCGTATCCGTCGATCTCCTTCACCATGGCGCCGGCAAACGGGGCGATCGGTCCGAGCTGCCGGTAGGTCTCAACCAGGTAGCCGAGATCGAACTCGGCGAGGCCGGCCTCGCTGCTGGTCGATGCTTTGGCACGCGCGAGGAGACTGTCGAGCAGCGCGCGCGCGGTCCGTTCGTTGGCGCTGGCGTACAACGCCGCGCGGCGAAGGGTCTCCATGCGGACCAGCACCGGCGTCGACGGCGTCAGCAGCGCAATCGTGTCGCGGTTCAGGCGGTCGAGATCGTAGTCGGATCGCATGCCCTTGAAGCTGCCGCTCGAGGAATTCCAGGGCAGCGACGTCGCCGTGCCGATGTCGAAAGGAAAGCAGACGAGCGGCGGGCCTGCAAGCGCCGGGCTTGCGAGGCCGGCGACGAGCGCGCCGCACAGAGTCACTCGAGCGAGGGTGTGTGGAATCATCGCGTCCTCCTGGCGCTTCAATGAGCGCTCACAAGGAAGGACGCTACCCGGGTGGCGATGTTAACGTGCTGCAGTGCTGCAGTGCTGCAGTGCTGCGGCGCCGCACTTCCGCACTGCCGCACCGGCGCACTGCCGCACTGCCGCACTTCAGCAGTGGTGTCCTAGCGCCACTCCCGTTCCCACGTCCTCCACCAGCTCGAGGTGCCGAGGTCGAGGGCATCCCACCAGCGATCGCGCATTGCGCGGTCGCCGCGACGAATGCCGTCGCGCGTCACGCCGCTCGGCGGCGGCACGAGCGTCGCCAGCGCGTCGAACACGAGCCCGCGATCGTCGGCGGGCACGCGCGACAGCAGATGCCACAGCGTCATGGCGTCGGCCGGCCGCGCGGCCGAGATCATCGTCGCAAGCGCTTCGCGTCGCGCCGTCGCGCCTGGCGCGCCGAAGTCGATGGTCTCGAGCGCTGCCCGGGCACGCGGGTCGAGATCCGCGTAGAACGGCGTTCCGGGCCCGACCTTCGGCCGCGTCAGGCACCGCGCCCCCGCGGGGATGAACGCCTCGCGGCCCTGGTACTCGAACCCGACCCACCCGACCTCGACGTCGATGGTGCCGCCGCCCCGCGGATCTACCGAGAGGGTGTACGCGCAGCCCAGATCGATGGCGGTCGAACCCGGCGTCTCGACGACGAACTGGCCCGGCGGCGCCCAGATCGTCGCGTGCACGGTGCCCTGCGCCATCTCGAGCTCATGACGTCCGGCGCCGGACGCCACGAGGCGCACGCGCGTGTCTGGATCGATCTCGAGTTGTCCGATGTCGGCGATGGCAAGGCTTGCGCGCGAGCTGCCGTCAGTCCGCAGCCACTCACCGACCGCCAATCGGCCCGCGCCGGCCAGCGGCGTCCCGCCGACGACGGGGCTGCCGTCGACACGGACGACAGACCACGACGGTCCGCCCGGCGTCGCGCGCATCTGCCAGACCGCGCCACCGCACGCCAGCAGCAGCGCCGCGGCGGTGGCAAGAAACGTGGGGCTGCGCCACGAGGCACGCCCCGTGCCCGGCTTGGCCGGCCACTCGGGCATGGCGGGCGTGCTTCGCAGCGTGCCGAGCAGCCGCTCGAGTCGCTCGACACCGGCGTCGGGCGGACCGCTGCGATCCCACAGGTAGTCGTCGCTCATGGTGTGGCGTTCCGTTCCAGCCGGGCGCGCAGTTGTTTCATCCCGCGATGCAGGTTGACCCGCACCGAGGCGTGAGTGAGTCCCGTGCGTTCCGCGATCTCCGGGCCCGTCAAGCCCTCGACGAGACGCAGCACCAGCGTCTCGCGATAGGCCTCGGGCAGCGCGCGAATCTCGGAGAGCACCGCGAGCGCCGCGCTCGCGTCGCCGTCGTGCGCCGCGGGCTCCTGAATCAGCTCCTCGGTCGGAATCCGCTTCCGCCGCAGAAAATCGATCGCCCGGTTCCGCGCGATGGATGCCAGCCATCCCGGGAACGCCGCCGCCTCGCGGAGTGCCGGCAGCCGGTCCATCGCTGAAAGGAACACGTCCTGCACCAGGTCGTCGACGTCCGCACGCGGCACTCGCACGAGCAGGACGCCGTGGACCATGCGGACGTACTTGCGATAGAGATCGGCAAACGCCTGCCGATCTCCGCCTCGCGCGGCATCGACGACAGCCGCGTCCGACGGTCGTTCGACGTGGTCAGCGGGCTGGGTGACCGTCGTCACGCGAGTGCGGGCCTCGAACCGATGGGGCACGAGCCTGCCGATGTCCAGGACATGGTTCACTGAAAGACACGTCCAGGAAGAAGGACGCGGCGGCAGGCCGGGATGTTAACACCCAGACTTCGAACTCTGGCTACGGGCTACGGACTTCAGGCTACGGAGTCACGCTGTCGCGCTGCCTCTGCCGTTGTCTGAAGCCCAAAGCCTAGAGGCTAGAGCCAGTCCTACGGTTCCAGCATGAAGGGATACTTGAAGCTCGTCGGGGCGTTGAACGTTTCCTTGACCGTGCGCGCCGAGACCCAGCGCGCGAGGTTCAGCTTCGATCCGGCCTTGTCGTTCGTGCCCGACCCGCGCGATCCGCCAAAGGGCTGCTGACCGACGACGGCGCCCGTGGGCTTGTCGTTGATGTAGAAATTGCCGGCGGCGTTGCGCAGCAGTC
Organism: Acidobacteriota bacterium; assembly: GCA_046735235.1. Taxonomy (GTDB): domain Bacteria; phylum Acidobacteriota; class Vicinamibacteria; order Vicinamibacterales; family JAENWD01; genus JAENWD01. The sequence goes on from JBKPSY010000342.1 coordinate 5,129, forward strand.
CCTCCGCTTCGCGAATTGCCTTGCGATCGCGCGCGAACGCCGCTCCTGTCAGCGCATACGACGACGTCTGGTTCACCAGCGCCAGTGTGTCGCACCACTTGGCATCGTCGAAGGGGAGCACGGTGACGACGGGCCCGAAGATCTCTTCCTGCAACAGGCGGTAGGAGGGATCGGCAGTTTCGACCAGAGTCGGCGCGACGAAATAGCCGTCGGCGTCGCTCGCCGTGCCGCCCGCGATGACCGTCGCGTTCGCCCGCGCGTCGGCGACATAGCCGCCGATCTTCTCGTAGGCGCGCCGATCGATCACGGCGCCCATGAAGTTGCTGAAGTCGCGAACGTCGCCCACTTTGATCTCCTGCATCATCGCGACGACGCGGTCGCGGACGTCGGGCCAGATCGACTTCGCGACGTAGACGCGGCTGGCCGCCGAGCACTTCTGTCCCTGGTACTCGAAGGCGCCGCGGACGATCGCCACCGCGAGCGCCTGCCGATCCGCCGACGGATGCGCGACGATGAAATCCTTGCCGCCGGTTTCGCCGACGATCCGCGGATAGGAGCGATAGGTCGGCATCGAGGCGCCGATCGTCTTCCACATCGCGTTGAAGACGGCCGTGCTGCCGGTGAAGTGCAGGCCCGCGAGATCGGGACTCGAGAGCGCGGCGTTCGAGATCATCGCGGGATCGCCGGCGACCATGTTGATGACCCCGGGAGGCAGACCTGCGGCTTCGAGCAGCTGCAGCAGATAGTGCGCGCTGAGCATCGCCGTGGCCGATGGCTTCCAGACTACCGCGCAGCCCATCAGGGCCGGCGCCGTCGGCAGGTTGCCGCCGATCGCCGTGAAGTTGAACGGCGTGACGGCATACACGAAGCCTTCGAGGCCGCGATACTCGAGCTGATTCCACGCGGTGTGGTCGGACACCGGCTGCTCGGAATACAGCTGCTCGGCGAAGTACGGGTTGTAGCGCCAGAAGTCCACGAGCTCGCAGGCCGAGTCGATCTCGGCCTGAAACGCCGTCTTCGACTGGCCGAGCATCGTCGCTGCGTTGAGCGTGGAGCGCCACGTCGTGGCCAGCAGCTCGGCCGCGCGCAGGAACACCGCGGCGCGATCCTCCCAGGCCCACGAGGACCATTCCTGCTGTGCCGCGACGGCCGATTTGATCGCGTGGTCAACTTCGATCGGGCCGGCGACGTGGTAGTCGCCGAGCTCGTGCCGATGCGCGTGCGGCATCACGACCGTGTCCGTGTGGCCGGTCCGAACCGCCTGGCCGTCGATCACCAGAGGGATGTCCGCCGTCTCCGACGCCATCGCGTGCAGGCGCTCCTTGAGCTCTGCCCGTTCGGGCGACCCGGGGGCGTAGGACTTGATGGGCTCGTTGACAGGGTGCGGAACGGAGCGTCTGCCGTTGAAAGACATGGTCAGATTTTATCCTTGAAGACGCGTAGCGCAGATCACGCCGACGGCCCGGATCTCTCCGAGTCACGCCGCGATCGTGTCTTCACGAAGACACCTGGATTCTGGGATTCCGGGGATTCGGAAGGGTTTCTCGGTTCAGACCTTCAGCACCCACGGACTGCGATATGCGCGATCGACCAGGGCCTCGGCTTTTGCGTTGTCGTTGGTGACGCGCTCCGATGAGGCGTCCCACACGACCGTCGAGCCCGATCGATACGCCATGTTGCCGAGGATGGCCGTGCTCGTCGAGCGGTGGCCGGTCTCGATGTCGCAGATCGGCGCCTGACGCGACTTGATGCAGTCGACGAAGTTGCGCGCGTGTGTCGGATTGTCTGGTGTGCTCGTCCGCGACGCGGGATCCGTGCGATTCGCGATGGTGGTGCCGGACTTCCGCGTCTCCGGCACGAGCTCGTACCCTGCGCGATCGACGAAGAGCGTCGCGTCGGTGCCGTAGAACTCGATGCCGTAACCGTGGCCGTTGACGCCCCTGGCGTTGCCGGTGCGGTTCTCGTACGTCAGCACGAATCCCGGAAACTGATACGTCGCGACGATCGTGTCGGGAGTCTCGCGGTTGTCGTGCAGGCAGAAGTGTCCGCCGACAGCGGACACCGAGAGCGGCGCGTCGACCTTCATCGCCCACTGCACGATGTCGATCAGGTGCACGCCCCAGTCCGTCATCATGCCGCCGGCGTAATCCCAGAACCAGCGGAAGTACGAGTAGCTGTCGGGGACGACGCCGAAGCGGTTCGCGTTGAACGGGCGTTTCGGCGCGGGGCCGAGCCACATGTCCCAGTCGAGGCCCGCGGGCGGGTCGCCGTCCGGCGGGTTGCCAATCCCCTCTGGCGCCTGGTTGCCGGCGTTCCACATGCGAACCGCGCTGATCGGACCAAGGCGTCCGTCCCATACCAGCTTGACCGCGTCCTGGAAATGCATCGCCGAGCGCTGCTGCGTTCCGACCTGCACGACGCGCGAGTACTTGCGCGCGGCCTCCACCATCTTTCGACCTTCGGCAATCGCGACCGAGGTCGGCTTCTCGACGTAGACGTCCTTGCCGGCCTGGCACGCCATCACGGTCATCAGCGCATGCCAGTGATCCGGCGTGCCGATGACCACCGCGTCGATGGTCTTGTCGTCGAGCACCGCGCGGAAGTCCGTGAGCGTC
>JBKPSY010000343.1:0-19893 GCA_046735235.1 Acidobacteriota bacterium
CCGTTGGTCGGGCCGTCCATGATCGAGCAATCGAGCTCGACCTCCCCATCGGCGTTCGGCAGCCCGCCGTAGCCGACGCTGTCGTCGTTCGGGTCAGCTTCGACGATCGCCACGGTCTCGACGATCGCGTCGAGGCGCGACGTGGCCGTCGGCGTCTTGAGGATCTTCATGCCGGTCTCGAGCGCGGCCAGACCGTTGGCGCTCGAGATCATCAGCGGGCGGACGCCGGGAGTATCGGCGGCGCGCTGTTCGGCGTCTGAGCGACCCGATGAACGCGTTCCGGCCTCGACACCCGTCGCCAGGGCGCCGGTCAGGCCGGCGGCGCCGGTGACCCCGATGAACTTTCGACGAGACACGCGCGGAGACATGCCTTCCCCCTCCCGCCTTCGCGGCTCAAGCCGCTCCGGCGCGGCAAGCCCGCCTGGGCGCGGCGGCAGCGACAGGATATACCAATCGTCTGGTTGCCCCGCTGCCGCGGTGATCTACAATCCCGCATCCCGTGTGGCCGATCGCGCGGGCCTGAGGTCGTGATGCCCTTTCGTTCGAAGTGGGAAGCGCTGCCCACCGAAGCCATCAACTCCGCCACGCTCGCCATCGACAAGCTGCAGGCCGACGACATCGTCGAGTTGATGATCACCGAAGACCGCAAGGTCGTCGCCGCGGTCCAGCGCGAGAAGGATCGGATTGCCGTTGGCGCCGACATGATCGCGAACGCGTTGAAGAATGGCGGACGGATCGTCTTCGTCGGCGCGGGAACGAGCGGGCGGCTCGGCGTCCTCGAATCGGCGGAGATGCCGCCGACCTTCGGGACGAGCCAGACCCTCGTGCAGGCCGTGATGGCCGGCGGGCGCGGCGCGACGTTCCGGGCGCGGGAAGGCGTCGAGGACAACTATGAAGAGGGCGTGCGCGCGATCAGCCGCTTCCGCCCCACCAAGCGCGACGTCGTCGTCGGCGTGTCGGCCAGCGGGATGACGCAGTTCGTGCGCGGCGCGCTGACGAGGGCGCGCAAGGCGGGCAGCACCATCATGTTCGTGACCTGCGATCCCAAGACCGAGCTTCAGACGTTCGTGGACCTGACGATCGCGCCGGCGGTCGGCCCGGAAGTCATCGCCGGATCGACGCGGCTCAAGGCGGGCACGGCGACGAAGATGGTCCTGAACATGCTGACCACCGTGGCCATGGTCCGGATCGGCAAGACCTACGGCAATCTGATGGTCGACGTCCGGACGGGGTCGGAGAAGCTGCGCGACCGCGCGCGCCGCATGGTCAACATCATCGCCGGGCTCGAGTACGACGAGGCCGACAAGCTGCTGCGAAAGGCGCACTGGAACGTCAAGGCTGCGGTGGTGATGCAGAAGACCGGCCTCTCGTACCCCAAGGCCATACAACGCATCAAGAAAGCGGACGACCAGTTGCGCGAGGCGCTCGGCGAGGACATCGAGCCCCGCCTGAAGGAACTGCTACAGCACCCGCCGTCCTGATCGTCAGCGTAGTCCGGCCGCCGCGGCCTGATCGAGCACCAGCTCGACGTCGCGGTGCAGCTGCAGCAGCGAGGCTGGCATCCTCGGCGTGATCGGGCCGTGCACCGCCGCGCGCACCGCGTCGACCTTCGACGCGCCGGTCGCCATCAGGATCACCGCGCCACTCCGCAGGATCGTCCCCACTCCCATCGACAACGCTTCGGGCGGCACGGCACGTGGGCGTCCGTTGAAGAGATGCGCGTTCGATCGACGCGTCGCCGGCGCGAGGCGCGCGAGATGGGAGTCGGCCGTCAGCGACGGCGCCGGCTCGTTGAACCCGATGTGGCCGTTCGTGCCGATGCCGAGGATCATCAGGTCGAGCCCGCCCGCACGCTGAATCGCGGCTTCGTAACGCGCGCATTCGACGTCGGCAGACTTCGCCATGCCGTTCAGGAAGTGAATCCGCCGCGGCGAGAGGTTCACATGCTGGAACAGCTGCTCCTCCATGAACCCCCGATAGCTGGCCGGGTGCGTCCACGGCAGGCCCCAGAACTCGTCGAGGTTGAAGGTGCTCGCCTTCGAGAAGTCGACCTGCCCGAGTCGATGCCTGCGCCGAAGCTCCGCGTACAGCCGCACGGGAGTGTTTCCCGTCGGCAGGCCGAGCACCGCCGACGGCCGTTCGGCCAGCAGCCGTGTCACGCGGGAGGCGACGGCGAGCGCCACGGCAGCCTCGCTCTTCAGGATGTGCACTTTCACGGGTTCAGATCTTCCCTTCTCTCACACGTAAGTCGGAATCCGTGCGCCGCCTCTGGCCTCGGCCAGCGCGAGGTGCACGGCGCCAAGCGCTGGCTCGACGTCGAGCAACGAGGGCTGGCTTCGGGGCGCCACTTCAGCGACACGCGCCGTGACGTCGGCCTGCAGCGACGGCATGACGCGGAAGATGCTGCCCGCCAGCACCAGCGGGAACTGCACTCCGCGCAGTTCGAGGCGCTCGGCTACCGACTGCGCGGCGGTCACGAGCTCCGCCGCAGCCTCGCTGACGATCTGGCGTGCCACCGCGTCGCCTTCGGCCGCCGCCGCCTCGACTTCGCCTCCGAGGGAGACGACCAGCTTCCGGCGCTGATCCCGGTAGTAGATCTCTTGCACGAGCTCCTGCGGCTCGGCGATCCCGAAATGTGCGAGCACACGGGGCGTCAGCGCGGTGGCCGGACCGCGGCCGTCGAACTGCCGCATCACGGCGCGGACAGTCCGCTGACCGATCCAGGAACCGCTGCCTTCGTCGGCCAGCACGGGTCCCCATCCGCCGGCCCGCGCCGCCTGGCCGCGCTCGTTTCGTCCGTAGCAGATCGATCCCGTGCCGGCGATGATCACGATGCCCGGGCCAACGCCGGCGCCCGCCTCGAGCGCGATGAGCGCGTCGTTGACGACCAGCGCCGGCGCCTTCTGGCCGATTCGCCGCATGATGCCGCGAATGACGGCGGCGTCCTCGGCGCGATCCACGCCGGCGATACCGAGGCAGATGACGGCCGGGACCTCGGAGTGCGACGCCAGGGTCTGCTCCATGACGTCGTACAGCACCTTCTCGACCTCGAGCTCGCCGAGCGCCGCGAGGTTCGCGCCCGGCCCTCGAGCCGACGCGCGGACACGTCCATCCTCGTCTGCCAGCAGACAGACGGTCTTGGTGCCCCCTGCGTCGATGCCAAGTACGACCATTCGAAGAGTGCGTAGGTGTTGCGAGCGAGGATAGAGAGCGCCCCACAGGGCTGTCAACTTGCGTTGACACTGCGGGGAAGCGACAGATACAGTGGCTCAGTCGATGCTCGCTCCCCCCGCTCGCGTCCACGACAGTCCGAGACGCTTCCGGTTCCTGTTCTCCGTCGCCAACGCCGCAGCAGTCGTCCTGCTGTCGACCGGCGCTCAGCACGCCCAGTCTTCCCCCGCGGAAGTGCGCGCGCTGTGGGTCACGCGAGCCAGCCTGACGTCACCGGCGTCGATTGCCTCTCTGGTGGATTCGGCCAGCGCCAGCGGCTTCAATACGCTGCTGGTGCAGGTGCGCGGCCGCGGCGACGCGTACTTCGCGAACTCGATAGAACCCCGCGCCGACGCGCTCACCGGTCAGCCGGCCGATTTCGACCCGCTCGACGTCGTCCTGCGTCGCGCGCACGCGCAGGGCCTGCGCGTCCACGCGTGGCTCGACGTCAACCTGATTTCGTCGGCCACCGAGTTCGCGTCCTCCCGGTCGCACATCGTCTGGCGCCACCCGGAGTGGCTGATGGTGCCGCGACCGCTCGCCTACGACCTCGCCCACACCGACGTCAGGAGCCCCGAGTACGTCGGCAAGCTCGCGCGTTGGACGCGCGCCGCGGATGACGTCGAAGGGTTGTTCGCCTCCCCAATCCTGCCGGACGCCGCGACGCACGTGATCCGCATCGTGGACGACCTCGCGCAGCGCTACCCCGTGGACGGCGTGCACCTCGACTACATCCGCTATCCGGGACCGCAGTTCGACTACAGCCTCGGCGCGCTGCAGGCGTTTCGTCAGGACCTCGATGCCGCGATGACGCCGGCCGAGCGCAGGCGCTTCGACCCGTCGAGCGTGGCCGCGCTCATCGCCGCGACAGACACGTATCCGGATCGCTGGGCCGGCTTCCGGCGTTCGAGACTCAACGCGCTCGTGATGCGGCTGCGCACCGTCGTCAAGGAGCGCCGGCCGGACGCGATCGTGAGCGCCGCGGTCTATCCCGACGCGCAGGAAGCGCTGAGCCTTCGGTTCCAGGACTGGTCGATGTGGATCGAGAATCGCTGGATCGACGTCGTCTGCCCGATGGTCTACACGCCGGATGCCCGAACGTTCGCCACGCAGGTCGCCTCGGTGCGCCAGGCTGCGGGAAGTCGCCCTCTGTGGGCGGGCATCGGCGCCTACCGGCTGTCGGCGGCGCAGACCGTAGACAACATCCTCACCGCAAGGAGACTCGGGGCGAACGGCATCGTGCTGTTCTCCTATGACAGCCTCGTGCACCCGCCGCGCGGCACCGAGTACCTCACCAGCGTCAGCCGCGACGCCTTCACGCAGTAGCGATGTCCGGGTTCGCGGCGGTCGCGCAGCTGATAGACGAGGCGCGGCACTCGCGGGCGTTCCCCGGCTGCGCCGTCGAAGTCGGGCGCCGCGGCGGGGTGATCTGGCAGTCGGTCGCCGGCAGACTGACGTACGAGCCCGAGGCTGCGGCCATTACTCCGGAGACGATCTTCGATCTCGCGTCGCTCACGAAGGTGATCGCGACCACGCCAGTCGCGATGTCGCTCGTGCGTGCGCGCCGGCTGCTCTTGACGTCGCCGGTCGGCGCCTACGCGCCCGACTGGCGCGGCGCGGACCGCTCGGCGGTCACCGTCGCCGATCTCCTCGAGCATTGCGCCGGACTGCCGGCCTGGTGGGATCTCTACCGGCGCGGCGAAACGCGCCGCGAATTCGCGCACGAGATCTCGACGTTGCCGCTCGAATACGCGCCGCGATCGCGATCCATCTACACAGACCTCGGGTTCATCCTCCTCGGGATGATCCTCGAAGACGCGGGCGGCGCGCCGCTCGACGCCCAGTTCGATGCCTCCTTTGGACACCCTGACCTTCTGTTCAGGCCGCCGGCAGACCTGCGGTCGCGCATCGCGCCGACGGCAGACGATAGGCACTGGCGCAAGCGCTTGCTGGTGGGAGAGGTCGAGGACGAGAACGCGTGGGCGCTCGGAGGCGTCGCCGGCCACGCGGGCGTCTTCGGCACCGCGCCCGCCGTCGGCGCCTACGCGAGGCTCGTGCTGCGGACGTTGAGCGAGGAAACCTCGCTCGGGGAACCGTGGCTACTGAAACGTTTCCTGATGCCGAGCCGCGTCCCGCGCAGCTCGCGCGCGCTCGGTTGGGATCTCATGCGGCCGACATCGTCGTGCGGACATCGCCTCTCGGCGTCCGCCTTTGGGCACACCGGCTTCACCGGCGTGTCGCTGTGGATCGATCCGCAGAAGGACGTCTACGTCGTGCTGCTGACTAACCGCGTGCATCCGGAGCGACCGGCGGATCCGAACGACGGTCTCGCGAAGCTGCGGCCGCTCGTGCATGACGCGGTGATGGACGCGCTCGAGCGATAGCGGTCTACTGCGGCGGGCTTTCGATGATCACCGGCGGCCGCTGGCTGTCTCGGCCCGGCCCGGGTTCCGTGGGGCGTGGCTCGCCGGGTGGACGTCCCTGCCGTGGCGGCCGGCTGTCTCCCGGGGTTCGACGTCCCGTCCCCCGTCCGCCAGCGCCAAACCCGCCCCGTCCAAATCCACCGGCGCCACTCGTCCCCTGTCCCACGCCGACGACGGCGCCGGGACCGCCGCCGGGCGCGCCGGTCGCCTGATTGGGGCTCTTCCACGCGACATAGCTGAACGTCCAGGTATCGTACGTCGTCGCGCCGTCCGGCTGCTTGAACGACCGCGCCTTGCTCTTGCTGCGGACGCCGCCAATCAACTGCCCGAACCCGATCGCCGGCTGCTTCACCTGTGTCGCGCCCGGCCCTGCAGGCGCGCCGGCGTTGACGCCGATCAGCGCGAAGTCGTCATTCGTGATCGGATCCTTGAACTTCTTGCGGAGGAAGCGCCCCTGGACGAGGGCGTCGAGGTTCGGGGGACCGGGTGCGGCGTTCTTCTTGCGATACAGCTGAATCGCGCGGTCGTATTGCTGTCCGCGCCACATCAGCTCGGCTTCCTTCTCGCGCACGGTGAGCGTATGCCACACCGGGAGCAGCGCCGACATCGCGATGGCCATCACCGCCATCGCCACGAGCAACGCCGCCATCGCGAACCCCCGCTCGTCGCGACGCGGCTGGCGGCGGCGTCGACGGACGGGAGAGGTCGCTTGCGCTGCCTTCATCGCTTCACTATGCTTGTTTTCGGATGATAGCACGTGGGTTCCGCACGCCCCGCTGCGGCTGGCCGATCGCGAGCCTGGCGCTGATGGTCTCCATGACGAGCTGCACGCAGGTGCCGCTCACCGCGCCCACGAAATCCATCATCGCCCTCTACGCGTCCGCCTCGCCGGCCAACGACGGCTCGATCAACCTGATCGCGACGGTCACCGAGGAAGCGGGTACGCCGGTTCAGAACGGAACGCTCGTCACCTTCACGACGACCCTCGGTCGACTCGAGCCGACATCGGCCGAGACCACGAATGGCCAGGCGACCGTGAAGTTCTTCGGCGACGGCCTGTCCGGCACGGCCACCGTGTCGGCGTTCTCGGGTGGCGCGACCTCCGGAAGCGGCGACGCAGCCGGCAACGCCGCGACTCTGACGATCCCGCTCGGCGCCGCTGCGGCCGACAACATCATCATCCACGCCGAGCCGAGCACCCTGCCGGTCAGCGGCGGCACAGCGGCGATCATCGCGCAGGTCCGCGATGCGTCCGGCAATGGACTGCCGAACGTGCTCGTGGTGTTCTCCACGACCGCGGGGTCGCTGCTGTCCCCGTCGGTCTCGACCGACAGCAGCGGCACGGCGACCACGAACCTGACGACGACCAGCAAGGCGACAGTCACCGCCGCTGCCGGCGGGAAGACCGCGACGGTCGACGTCAACCTGAGCGCCACGACGCCTGCGACGACGGCAACATCTCGGTGACGGTCACCGTCACGGGGCCCGCCGCGCTACCAGTCGGAATACTTCGTGCCGTCGAGGGCGAGCGCGTCGGAGCCTGACGTCACGTTGTAGATCCCGGGCTCGTTGCTGGGGTTGTTGGGATCGGGCTCCGCGGGCACGACCTGCCACGAGTCGTTCTTCTCCGTCATCGGATCCTCCGGCAAGCGGCGCATATAGCCAGCCGCGACCAGCTCGTTCAGATCCGCCGGATACTTCCCTTTGTCCGAGTAGTACTGGTCGATCGCGTCGCGCATCCGGAACAGGTCTTCGCGCAGCACCGCCTCCTTGCCGCGCCTGATGCTCGAGTGGTACGCCGTCAAGCCGATCGTCGCCAGCAGGACGATCAGCGACATCACGACGACCAACTCGATCAGCGTGAAGCCGCCGGCGCGATGAAGACGAGCTCGGAACCTTCTCACCATAGGGCGGATCACCAGTCCGCGTACTTCGTGCCGTCGAGCGCAGTACCCGTGCTCTTGCTGTAGACGTCGTAGACGTCCTGCCCCCCCCAGGACTTCGAATCGGGCTTGTCTTCGTACGCGCGCAAGCCCCACTCCGGGGTACCCGTTATCGGGTCCACTGGGACGTGCCGCAGGAACTTCAGCAGCGTCGTCCCGTTGCCGTTGGTCGCCGACGTCTCGACGCCGTTGACGAGCGTCTGCAGGTCCGGCGGATACCCTTCCGATCCGGCGCGCACCGACGTCGCCGGAATCTGTCCGGCGTCCACGGCGTCCTTGTAGTGATCGATGGCCGTGCGGAGGTCCCGCAGCGAGCGACGAAGCTCGATTTCCTTCTCGCGCTGGATCGCGACGTGCGCCAGCGGCATCACGGCCGAGGCGAGAATCGCGACGAGCGCCGTGACGACGAGAAGCTCGATGAACGTGAACCCCGGCGCGCCGTGCAGGCGTGCCATCACGTTGCCACCTCGACCTGCGATCACTCTCCCTGCTCCTACTTCACTGTAACGCTGGCAGGCGCCGCCCGGACGGCCACGGGCGCCCCCCCGGGTCCAGTCGCCGCGCCTGACGCGCGGATGGGCGTCGAGCCTGCAGCGACTGGATCGAACAGCACGGCCGCTACCAGACCGGATCCGGTGGCGCCGACGACGTCGCCGCCGCGCACGACCGTGACGTCGACGCGGCCGTTCACCGCGTCCACCTGCTGCGTGAACTGCGCCGTCACGCCGCCCTGCCGCATGAAGCTGCCCTCCTGGACGGTGCGCACCTTCAGGACGGCCGGGTTGTAAGTCAGCGTCAGGCTGATCGTGCTGACGCGCGGCGCGTCGCTGATCGAGATGGGCACCGTGTAGGGTCCGCCACCGACGCGCAACTCCGTCGCTGGTGTCGTGACGGCCACGACGACGCCGCCGCCCGGCGCCGACGGCTCGGCTGGAGCCGGCGCGGTGACCGGCGCCGGTTCGGGCTGAAGGGGCGGCGCGGCCTGTTGCACGCCCTCCTGCGGCGTGGCCGGAGGTGCAGGCGCGGCCTGAGGCGCAGGCTGGACGCCGGGCTGCGGCAACGTCGGGCTCGGCGTCGGAGACGGCATCGCGCCATTCGGGTGCGGCGCCGGAACCACTCCGGATGCCGGGGGCATGGCCTCGGGCGCAGCGATGAGCGGCGGCGGACCGCTCAGGCCGAGGTTCTGCTGCGACCCGATGTACACCGGATCGACGTCCTGCTGCGTCAACTCGTGGCCACGCACGATGCGGGGCGTCATCAGGATGACGATATCGGTCTGGGTGTTGGAGATGTCGTTCGACGTGAAGAGGCTCCGGATGACGGGCACGTGAATCAGCCCGGGAAAACCCTTGTAGTTGCGGCGGTCGTCTTCCCGTAGCAGTCCCGCCAGCAGCGTGGACTCGCCGTCCCGCAGCCTGATCCGTGTCGTCACCTTGCGCGACGCGAACGACGGAAAATTCTGACCGGCGATGTTGACGTCGGGGTCCTGCGAGCTGCTCTCGATGGTGAGCTCCAGCACGATGTCGGCGTCGAAGGTCACGCGCGGCGTGACCTCGATGTTGATGCCGATCGGTCTGTAGTTGTAGGACGACACCGGCGTCGTGGCGATGCTGCCCGCGCCGCCGACGGATCCGAACGTGGTCGTCGCCACGGGAATCTCGCTGCCGAGGTTCAGCGTGATCTTCTCGCCCTCCTGGCCACGCAGCTGCGGCTTCGCGACCAGTTTCGTCTGTGTATCCGTCTCCAGGAAATTGACGATGGCTGCGGGCACGGACAGGAAGAAATCCGCCGCGCTGATGCCGCGCGAGAGCGTGTTCATGTTGAACGGCGGCACGCTCGTCCCGCCGCCGGCGCCTGCCGTCTGGACGGGCGAACGTTCGGGCGAAAAGATGCCGGTGATCGAGTACTGGGTGAGATCCAGGCCGAACTGCTTCGCGCGCTGCCGGCTCACCTCGAGAATCTGGACGTCCATCATGATCTCGGCGCGCGGGCGATCGTTCTGCTCGATGAGCCGCTCCATGATCGCGACCAGCGGCGCGGAGGCGCGGACGGTGATCGAGTTCTGCGTCTTGTTGGCGAAGAACGCCGGCACGAGCGGCACTCCCGGGACACGCATCACGGCGTTCAGCAGCTGCACCACGTCCTGCGCGTCGGCGTGTGAGAGGTAGAAGGTGCGGACGACCATCTCCTCGTACTTGCTGCGGTTCTGCGCCGTGTCGGGGATGACGAGGATCGTGCGTTCGTTGAGGACCTTGTAGAAGAACCCGTTCACCGACAGGACCTGCTGCAGGGACTGCTCGAGCGTGACGCCAGTGAGGTCGAGCGAGATCTGCGGCGGGTCGCGATAGTCGCTCGTGAAGGTGATGTTGATGCCCGCTGCCCCGCTGATGAACTTCAACAGGTCGCGGACGCTGCCGGTGAAATGGAGATCGAGCGGCTCGCGCGACGCGGGATTGAGGGCCGGCTCGGGCTGCAGCCGACGCGCGCGGTCGCGCATCGAGTCGATGGCCGGCTTCGGACGGCCTGCCTCGATCTGCGCCATCAGCCGGTGATCGAGCTCGGTGACGTGGGCCGCCAGCTCGCGATTCGACGGGTCGTACTCGCTCGCGCGGTGGAACTCACGCAGGGCGGCGTCGAGCTGCCCCTTCTCCTCGAAGACCTTGCCGGCGGAGGCGTGCAGCAGCGAGGCCTCGATCATCGCGCGCTGAAGGGCGATCTTGTATTCCGGCTTGTCCGGGTCCTCCTGGACGGCCGTGCGAAAGTGCCCGACCGCGGCGTCCCAGTCGCCGACCTTGGCGGAACCATTCCCGTCCTTGTACGCCATGCTGGCAGCACAGCCGCTCAGCAGGAGCGCGAGCGCGGCGACCGGGGCCAGCTTTGCGAGCGTGTGTCTCACGAATGCGACTCTCCGTTTAGGAACCCGACAGGCGAATCACCTGATGGCCCTGTCCGTCGGCCCACGCCATCTCGACCGATTCCACACCGATGCGCTCGATGCGGTAGCGGCCTTCAATCGTCTCTCCCTCGCGCCCGTAGAACACGTTCTTCCCATCCGTCAGAACCGCGATCGGCGCGGTGGACGCCGGCTTGAGAATGCCGATGAACTTCAGCAGCATCGGCGGCGGTCCAGACGGCGCCGACGCCAGCGGCGGCAACGAGCCTGGCGTGCCTCCAGCCCCGAGCACCGGCGTCACCGGAGTGGGCGGCGGCGGTGCCGGCGCATTGAACCGGAACGGATCGCGCGGGCCCTCATCCGGCTTCGCCCGAGACGCCGCCAGCGCATCGAGATGCACGGCCTCGACGGCAGCCCCAGCGGCGGCGCTTCCCCGCCGCGCCGCGGCAGCCTGGGCCGGGCGTGTCATCGCCGGCGGGCCCGCGACCGGGTCCGGCGAGAGTCGCCACCACAGCACGCCGATCAGGATGACCGACAGGATCGCGAGCACCCAGAGCTGGCGCCGCGAGTCAGCTGCCATGCCCGCCGTCGCCCCGGAAGTACGTCGCCAGCTGCAGGTTGACCGTCAGGCCCGACTCGAGCCGCGCGCCTTCGGCGACACTCACGTCTTCGATCACCACGAACTCCGGCGACGTCTCGAGCGCGTAGATGAAATCGCGGACATCGGGATATTCGCCGGTCAGCACCATCGCAATCTGCAGCCGCTGCAGCCGGCCCTTGTAGGCCTCGTCGATGGCGTAGGTCCGCCGCGTCACCGCGAGGTTGTGCTCGTCGGCGAGCGCCGCCAGGTGAGCATACGTCTGGTGCCGCGCGGCAGAGACGTCGCGCGGCAGCACGTCCACGTAAAAGCGTGCCAGGTCCTTGTCTGCCTGCTCGGTCGTCGCAAGCGTGGCATGCACGCGGGAGACCTCGCGCTCGACCTGCGCCAGGCGTCCGGCGGCCGCATCGGCCCTGCGCTGGCTCGCGGCCACCTTCAGCGACAGCGGATAGACGGCCAGCGCCAGCACGCCGACGTTCACGACGGCCAGAATGCCGAGCGGGACAAGGACCCGCCGGTGCTCGCTCGCCACTCGCGTCAGCAGCGTCATCGCGCCCCGCTCCCGGCATTCGGCGGGGCGTAGATTCCCTCGACGCTCGCCTCGACGAAGCCGTCCTTCGACTCGTGCTCCTGCCGTGACAGCAGCCCCTGGAAGGCGCCGGTCTTCTCGAGCGCGTCCAGGAACCCCTCGATGCCGGTCACGTTCTTCGAGACGACCCCAACAGTGACGACGAGGCGGCCCTGCTCGTCGATTTCCGGCTTCACCGATGCGAGGCGCACGTTCCCCGGCAGCGCGGCCTCGAGGCGGTTGAAGAGATCCGTCCACGAGAAGACGCGCTGCCCGATCGCCACGTTCGCCTCGTGCGCCGCGGCGGAGACGTCCGCCACGTGCGCGGCGTCGATGCCGGTGCGCGTCCGCGCGATGTCGCGGTTGAGGGCACGCGTCTTGTCTTCGGCCGCGTCGGCAGCGGCGACGAGCGCGCGATCCTTCGACGTGAGCGCGTACAGCTGCCGCGCGTTGAAGACGGTAATGGCTGCCACGGCAACCGCCGCGATCACGAGCAGGACCTGGACGGCGCGCTCGTTGTAGAACGGCCGCGTCGCCAGGTTGGTCCTCAGGCTCATGCCGCCGGCTCCCGCGACAGGATGCCCACGAGCGGTGCCAGCTGATCGACCAGCGCGGGGCTCGCAGAAATCCGATCGGTCAAGGTCGCTGACCGGCCGAGATCGATCGCGTCCACTCTGGCCTGCAGCCGATCCGCCAGCAGCCGGCGCAGCTGGTCCGCCCCGGCGACCCCCTCGGGTCCAGAGGCGGCGCCGGAAAAGACAACGCGTCCGAAGCCGCGACCCGACAGGCGATCTTCGTAATACATCTTCGACTGATGCACGAGATCTTCCAGGCTCTCCTCCGCGTCAACGCCCCGCTGACGGTAAAAGATCACCTGCCCTTGCCGCACGATGGCCAGCGTCGTCGAGTCCGCGGCGACGTGGACGAGCAGCCAGTCGTCGGGGGCCTCCTGCGCGAGCACCAGGTTCACGAGGTTGAAGGTCGCGAGGTCAACCAGCCCCACGTGCGACCCGCCGCGCGAGACCACATTCTCGTATTGCGCGATGATCTCGCGCCTCGCGATGGCCACCACGAACTCGCGCCCACCACCCTCCAGCGCCTGCCCCTCCGCCCAGGTGACCTGGGCTTCGTCCACGCGGAACGGCACGCTCTTCCGCATCTGCCAGCGGATTAACGCCTCGAGATCGTGACCGCTCGCTGGCACCTTCTCGAACCGAATCAGGGAGACCTTGGCCACGGCATCGGGGACGACGAGCGCCAGGCGTCCCGGACGGCCAATCGCGTCGAGCGCGCGGCTCACAGCCCGCTCCACCGCGGTCTCATCGACGATGTTCGGGTTCAGCAGACCCGGCACCACGACGCCCGACGGCAGCGCCTCGACGGCGTAGCTCGCCGCCGGCGGCGTTCCCGCACCCAGGCGCACCGCGACCACGCGCGTGGCGCCGATGTCGACCGCCACGGAAGGTCGCGACGGCCGGAAAAGTGTCGAGACGAGGCTCATTCGACGAACGTCACCTTGTTGATCTCCCGGAGCGTCGTCCGGCCGAGCAGCACTTGCTCGACGGCCGAGTCGCGCAGGAAGCGCATGCCTTCTTCGCGCGCGGCCTTCTTGATCTCGGAGGTCGGCCGCCGATCGAGAATCATGTCGCGAATCGGGTCCGTCAGGTCGAGCAATTCGCAGATGGCCGTGCGGCCCTTGTAACCCGTGCCACCGCATTCGAGGCACCCGGCGCCCTCAAAGAAGCGCGTGTTGGCCAGCATCGCCGGATCCAGCCCCGACTCCACGAGCGCCGCCTCGGTAATCGTCGCCGGCCGCTTGCAATGAACGCAGATCAACCGGACGAGCCGCTGGGCCAGCACGCAGTTCAGCGCTGACACGAACTGGTACGGCTCGACGCCCATGTTGAGGAACCGTCCAAGGACATCCACGACGTTGTTCGCGTGGACGGTCGTGAATACCAGATGGCCAGTGAGCGCCGACTGGATCGCAATCTGCGCCGTCTCGGGGTCGCGGATCTCGCCGACCATGATCTTGTCCGGGTCGTGTCGCAGGATCGACCGCAGGCCACGGGCGAAGGTCAGCCCCTTCTTCTCGTTGATGGGAATCTGCGTGATCCCTTTCAGCTGATATTCGACCGGGTCTTCAATCGTGACGATCTTGTCTTCGACCGACTTGATCTCCGACAGCGCCGCATAGAGCGTCGTCGTCTTGCCGCTGCCGGTCGGCCCGGTCACGAGCACCATGCCGTACGGCTCGGTGATGTACTTGCGGAAGCGGCGCAACTCGAGCTCGGGGAACCCCAGAATGTCGAGGCGCAGCTCCGTGAACTGCTCGCTGATCGACTCCTTGTCGAGGATGCGGATGACCGCGTCCTCGCCGTGGACGCTCGGCATGATCGAGACGCGGAAGTCGATGGTCTTGCCCGGCACGCGCAGCTTGAAGCGGCCGTCCTGCGGCACGCGCTTCTCTGCGATGTCGAGCTCGGCCATGACCTTGATGCGCGAGATAATCGACGAGTGGAACTGCTTCTGCAGTGACCGCATTGCCGGCTGCAGCACGCCGTCGATCCGGTATTTCACGTGGACGGCGTCGTCCTGCGTCTCGATGTGGATGTCGCTCGCCCGCCGCTGCAGCGCTGAGAAGATCACCGAGTCCACCAGCCGGATGATCGGGCTGATGTCGCTCGTCAGCCGCTCGACGGTGAGGCTGTCCTCGCCGCCGTCGTCTTCTTTCAGCAGCTGGATCTCGAATCCTTCGGTCGCGTCCTCCAGCACGCGCTGTGAGCTCTCGCTCTTCTTCAGCATCGACTGGATCGCAGACCGCGCGCCGACGGCCACCTTCAGCGGGGTCGACAACAGGGCCGACAACTCGTCGAACATCGGCTGGTCGCGCGGGTCCGACACGACGACGACGAGCGCCTTGCCTTCGCGGCGCCAGGGCACGAACCCGTAGCGCAGCATCAGCTCGGCGGGGATCGAGCGGAACAACTCGCCGTCGATCCGGAAGTGATCCATGTCGACGAACTCGAGCCGGTACCGCTCGGCGAGCCGGCGGGCGTCGGCCGTTTCGGCCGCGTGGTCGGCTGCGGCGGCGTCGGCGCCGTCGTGAGTGAGATCGGTCGAGTCCATCAGTGCACTACCGACGAAAGCTGGAAGAGCGGCAGGTAGAGCGCGAGCAGCAGGCTCGCGATCACCAGGCCGAGAATGATGAGAAGAACCGGCTCGACGAGCGTCACGAAGCGCTCGAGGTTCGTCGTGAGGTCCTCGTCGTAGAAGTCCGCCAGGCTGTTCAGCATGTCCTGCAAGGCCCCGGTGGACTCCCCCACTTCGGTCATCTTCACCGCGACGTCAGGAAAGATCGGCCGCGCCCGCATCGTCCCCGCCAGGCTCTGCCCTTCGCGCACGCGCTGGCCCATCGTCTCGAGCTCCGAGGCGATGTAGCGATTGCCGACCGACCGCGCGGCGACGTCGAGCGCCTGCACGAGTGGAATGCCTCCCGCCAGCAGCGTCGCAAGGGTCCGCGCCATCTGCGACGTCGCGAACTTCCGCGCGATCGAGCCGACCCACGGCACGTCCAGCATGACGCGATCGATCCGGCGCCGCGAGCTGGGCCGTCTCGACCAGCCGACGATCAGGAAGAAGGCGGCCACGCCTCCGACGACGAGGAACACGGCGTAGCCGCGAAGGAAATCCGAGAGGGCGACGATGAACCGCGTCACCGGGGGCAGTTCCGCATTGAAGCTGCCGTAAAAGAGCGAGAACGCCGGCACGAGTTTCAGCACGATGATGCCGACGACGACCAGCGCCAGCATGAGCAGCACAACGGGATACATGAGCGCGCTGAGCGTCCGACGGCGGACACCGCCGATCAGCTTGGCGTAGGCCACGTAGCGGCGCAACACCGTTTCGAGGTTTCCGCTGCGCTCTCCCGCCAGCAGCGACGCCGTGTAGATGCGCGGCACCAGCTCGCCATGTTCCTCAAAGGCATCGGACAGTTGCGCGCCGGCCTTCACACGCTCGTACACGGCGTCGAGCACCGGCTTGAACACCGGGTCGGTCAAGCCGCCGCGGAGCAGGTCGAGCGACTGGACGAGTGGCATCCCCGCCTTGAGGAGCGTCGCAAGCTCCTGGTTGAATTCCAGAAAACCCGGCGTGCGAATCCGCCGACGCCTGCCGACGCCTGGCAGCAGCCCCGTCAGCAGCCCCACCGGCCGCATCGACAGGACCAGCAGGCCCTTCTCTTCCAGCTCGCGCCGAAGCTGGGCTTCGCTCTCGGCGACATAGACGCCGTCGATGAGCTCGCCCCCCGCGGTTCCAAGCCTACAGCGATATTCCATCGCAAGCGCTTGTCAGACAGCAGATTACCGGCGATCGCCGGACATCGGCGCGATTATAGCAACTCTGGTCCTGCAGCCGGGCTGCCGATCTTCGGATCTTTGGACGCGAAAGCCGCTCGAAGGGGCGGGTGATCTAGCGCTCCGCGACGCCGTTGACGTCGAGCGTCGTCAGGATCCGAGTCACGTAGGCGCGCGTCTCGGGAAACGGCGGGACGCCGCCGTACCGGACAACGGCGTCGGCGCCCGCGTTGTAAGCGGCGAGCGCCTCGGCGAGCGGGAAGCGATCGAGCAGCGTTCGGAGGTACGTGGTCCCGGCCTCGACGTTGGCTGCCGGATCGTAGGCGTTCTTCACCTGATACGTGCGCAGCGTCGCTGGCATCAGCTGCATCAACCCGCGAGCACCGCGCGAGGATCTAGCGCGAGTCTCATAGTTCGATTCGGCGCGGATCAGCGCGTGCACCAGGTTCGGATCGAGCCCGTGCCGCGAAGCCGCCGCCTTGATGACGTCGGCGTACGGGCCGGTCAGACGCCGCGGTGGCCTGGCAACCGGTGCGTCCGCCGGCGCCGTCGCCTCTTCGGGATACGGCACTTCGTCCGGGTCAAATCGGACAATCAGCGAGGCCGGGCACGTCAGTTCGCCGCCCTGGCGCAGCACCAGCGTCACCTTGTCGTCTTCGACTCTGTGCGACTTCACAGACAGGGTTCGCCCGGTTGTCAGCAGGACGACCTCAGCACTCGCCGGGCGCGCGGCTCCCGCCAGCAACAGCGTCGCGACGGCGAGACGACGAACGCGGCGCGACAGGGTCATCTTTCCTATGACTACGATTCCTATGACTGCGGCTCGACGAATGCGTGGAAGACGCGCAGCCCGAGCTCGCGCGGGTCGTGGCTGCCCGAGCCTGGCACCTGGGAGGGGATCCACGTCTTGTCGAGATCGAGCGTCACCTCAACCATGTCGCCGCTGCCCAGCTGGGCCAGCGTCAGGGGCGTCTTGTGGACGAACTCGACGTGCGGGGTCACCGGGATCGTTTCGATCTGTTGGCCGTTCACCTTCAGGGTCACGACCTGCGGCTCGGCGTACGTCCCCGGATTGTCAGCGTGCAGGTAGAAGGTGCTCGGTTTCTTGGGATTCCTGAAGGTGATCGTGGCCGACTTCTTCGTCCACTGCCATTCGACGGCGGAGTTGTTCGCGGCGGTCTCCGCCGGATGCCAGCCGTCCTTGAACAGCAGGAACACGTTCTCGGAGTGCGGCAGCAGCTGAATGGAGGCCGCTTTGTATTCGAGCTGGCCGTTCGACTCGCCCGCCAGCGGGAGCCGCTTCGACGTCTTCGGCGAGTAGAGGCCGACGTGCACGCTGGCCTGGCCGACATACCGGTAGATCGGCGCGAACATCGTGCGCTTGTATTCGATCGTCTGGCCCGGCTTCCACGTGCTCGTCGGCACCGGTGGCTGATGATCGTCGGTCCACATCAACTCGTCGTCCGAGTCGAGGAAGTGCACGAGGACGGTGTAGTTCTCGTCGAAGGTCGCGCCCTGCGCCACCTGGAATTTGTAGGTCACTTCGACGGGACTGCCGAGCGGGATTCGCGTGGACGAGAACGTGATCGTCGGCGTCGCGACGGGCGGCAGATCCACCTGCTTCTTCCGGCAGGCGGGAGCCGCGACGAGGGCGGCGAGACACACGGACAACGCAAGCGAGCGTGAGGTCATGGCAGTTTGAGCGTGACGTCTGATGAAAACGCCCGATGATACCGCCGTTGTTGGCCGTGGGGCAATATGGTACAGTCCGGCTCGGAGCATCCTGAACACGTGGCTGGCGAAGCACTTGGGCTCATCGAAACCCGCGGGTTGATCGGCGCCATCGAGGCGGCCGACGCGATGGTGAAGACCGCGCTCGTCGAGCTGACGCGCAAGGAATACATCGGTGCCGGGTACGTGACGGTCATGGTGCGCGGCGACGTCGGCGCTGTGAAGGCCGCCACCGACGCGGGCGCCGCCGCGGCGCGACGCGTCGGCGAACTGGTGTCAGTGCACGTCATCCCGCGGCCGCACCCCGAGGTCGAACAGCGCATCCTCGGCTGATCCCGCTCGTGTCCATGCCGGCCGCCCAGACCGATCGCGATCTCGTTTCCATCGCCGACGCCCGCGCCCTCGCCCGCAAGGCCAAAATCGCCCAGGCCGTTCTCGCCGAGCTGTCGCAGGCGCAGATCGACGCCATCGTCAGCGCGATGGCGGCGGGGGTGACGCCCCACGCCGAGCCGCTCGCGCGCCTCGCTGTCGAAGAAACGACGTTCGGCGTCGTCGCCGACAAGGTCCAGAAGAACCTGTTCGCGTCGGAGCAGGTGTTCGAGTTCATCAAGCCGATGAAGACCGTCGGCGTCGTGAATCGTCTCGAGGATCGCAAGGTCATCGAGATTGCCGAGCCCTTCGGCGTCGTCGCGGCCATCGTGCCCTCGACGAACCCGACGTCGACGGCCATCTACAAGATCCTCATCGCGCTGAAGGCACGGTGCGCGATCGTGATCAGCCCGCACCCGTCCGCCGTGAAGTGCATCACGCGCGTCGCCGAGATCATGAACGAGGCCGCGCGCGGCGCCGGGGCGCCAGACGGCTCGATCGGCTGGATGACGACGGTGACCCTCGAGGGCACGCAGGAGCTGATGAAGGCGCGCGAGATCGCCGTGATCCTCGCCACCGGCGGCATGGGCCTGGTGCGCGCCGCCTACAGCGCTGGGAAGCCGGCGTACGGCGTCGGGCCCGGCAACGCGCCCTGCTACATCGAGTCGTCCGCCGATCTCGCCAAGGCCGCGTCCGACATCCTCATCGGCAAGTCGTTCGACAACGGCGTGCTCTGCTCGTCGCCGAACTCGGTTGTCGTCGACGAGGCCGTGTCGGAAGAAGTGCGGCGGCAGTTCGAGACGCAAGGCGGGTACTTCCTGAAACCGGCTGAGGCCGACGCGCTGGCGAAGGTGCTGGTCTCACCGCAGCGCCTGCCGAACCCAGCACTCGTCGGAAAGTCGGCCGTGCTTGTGG
Source organism: Acidobacteriota bacterium (assembly GCA_046735235.1). GTDB lineage: Bacteria > Acidobacteriota > Vicinamibacteria > Vicinamibacterales > JAENWD01 > JAENWD01. The sequence goes on from JBKPSY010000343.1 coordinate 19,006, forward strand.
CGGAGAAGGCGGGCTTCGCGGTGCCGCCGGGAACGCGCGCACTCATCGCGCCGCTGACCGGCGTTGGCCGTGACTTCCCGCTGTCGATCGAGAAGCTCTGCCCCGTCCTCTCTTACTACGTCGTGAAGGACTGGCGCGACGGCTGCGAGCGCTGCAAGGAAATCCTGCGGTACGGCGGCATGGGCCACACGATGTCGATCCACTCGCGGAACGACACGGTGATCCTCGAGTTCGGCCTGCACAAGCCGGCATATCGCATCTGCGTGAACACGCCGACGACGCACGGATCAATCGGGCTGACGACAGGCCTTGATCCGGCGATGACGCTCGGCTGCGGCGGATTCGGCGGCAACATCACGTCGGACAACATCTCGCCGCGCCACCTGTTGAACATCAAGCGACTGGCGTACGAACTCCGGCCCGCACGACCGTCGAGTGGCCGGCCGGCCCCGGCCGCCGCGGAATCCGCCGCGATCGGCGGGGATGCGCGGCTGCCACGGGTCGCTCCGCCGCCGGGACCTGCCGGGATCTCGGCCGACGCCTTGAACCAGCGCGTGGACCAATTCCTCAAATCCCGCGGCTATTCCGGCGCGGGAGCGCTTGGGCCCGGCAGCCCGTCAGGCGGCGCCACGGTGTCCACCGCTCCTGCTATATCCGGCGCGACCGAGCCCCCGGCCGCCTTCGTCTGCGAAGACGACGTGCGCATGGCGCTCAAACTCGGAAAGCGCATCCCCATCGGCGACCGTACGATCATTACCCCGGCCGCGCGAGACATCGGCGAGGCACAAGGAGTATTCTCCACAGCCGGCGACGCCAGACGTTAGCCCCTTCTCGTTGATTTAACGTGACTTAGAGGTTGACTGACCAGTATGGCGCATGGTACGGTGA
>JBKPSY010000344.1:0-17745 GCA_046735235.1 Acidobacteriota bacterium
GAAGGTCTCGTGGGCTCGGAGATGTGTATAAGAGACAGGTGCTGGACAACGCCGTCGACGAGGCGATGAACGGCTACGCCTCGGCGATTGGCGTCACGCTCCACAAGGACAGCTCATCGATCACGGTGACCGACGACGGCCGCGGCATCCCCGTGGACAAGCATCCCAAGACGCACCAGAGCGCGCTCGAGGTGATCTTCACGGTGCTCCACGCGGGCGGAAAATTCGAGGGCACGAACTACAAGACCGCCGGCGGCCTGCACGGCGTCGGCGCGTCGGTCGTCAACGCGCTCTCGCGCGACCTCGTCGCCACGGTGAAGCGCGATGGCTCCGCATGGGAGATGCGCTTCAAGCAGGGCAAGCCCACCGGGCCGCTGAAGAAGATCGGTCCCGCCCGCGGCACGGGAACGACGGTCTACTTTCACCCTGATCCGACGATCTTCCCGAAGGTCGAGTTCGACGCCGCGATCATCCGGGAGCGCCTCGAGATCTCGAGCTTCCTCCATAAGGGACTGAAGGTCGCCTTCGAGGACGAGAGCACTGGCGACAAGGCCCTTTACGCGCACGAGGAGGGGCTCGTCGAGTACCTGCGAAAGATCGTCGCCGAACGTGGCGCCAAGCCCGTGCACGAAGCGGCCTTCACCGTGTCCAGGGAGAACGGCCTCAGGCTCGACTGCGTTCTCCAGTGGACCGAGGCCACCGACGAGCACATCCGCAGCTACGTCAACGGCATTCCGACCGCCTCGGGCGGCACGCACGAGAACGGCCTGCGCGCCGGAATCGGCAAAGCAGTCCGAAATTTCATCGACACCCACAACCTGACGCCGAAGGGCGTGACGCTCACCGCCGACGACATCCGCGAGGGGCTCACCGGCGTGCTGAGCGCGTTCATCGCGGAGCCGCAGTTCCAGGGCCAGACCAAGGACAGGCTGAACAACCCGGAAATGATGGCGGCTGTGGACGGCGCGATTCGTCCGGCGCTCGAGCACTGGCTGAACCACAATATCAGCGTCGCCGAGTCGATCGTCGCGCGCATCGTGCTCGCGGCGCGCGCGCGCGAGGCGAGTCGCGCGGCCGAGCAGGAAGTCACGCGCAAGTCCGCGACGTCGTCACGCCTGGCGCTGCCAGGCAAGCTCTCGGACTGCAGCAACTCCGGGCGCGACGACTCCGAGATCTTCATCGTGGAAGGCGACTCGGCCGGCGGCTCCGCCAAGCAGGGCCGCGACCGGGCACGGCAGGCCATCCTGCCGCTGCGCGGCAAGGTGCTGAACACCGAGAGCGCGTCGCTGTCGAAGGTGCTCGAGAACAAGGAGCTCTCGGATCTCGTGACCGCGATCGGCTGCGGGCTCGGCAAGAGCTTCGACCTCTCGCGCTTGCGCTACGGTCGCGTGATCATCCTCGCGGATGCCGACTCCGACGGGAACCACATCGCGACGCTGCTGCTGACGTTCATCTACCGGCACATGCCGCAGCTGATCTCGGCCGGCAGGGTGTTTCTCGCGCAGCCGCCGCTCTACCGCATCGACATCGGCAAGGACACGCACTGGGCACTGGACGACGCGCAGAAGGACAGGATCGTGGCGACTGCCGGGCGCGGCCCGAACGGTCGCGCGACGCCGGAAATCACGCGCTTCAAGGGTCTCGGCGAGATGATGCCGAAGGTGTTGTGGGAGACGACGCTCAACCCGAAGACGAGGCGCCTGCTGCGCGTCGAGGTGACCGATCAGCTCGTCACCGACCGCGTCATCAACGAGTTGATGGGCAAGGACGCCTCGGCGCGGTTCCGCTTCATCATGGAGCGCGCCGAAGAAGCGCAGGAGCTGGACGTTTAACTCTGAAGCCTGGCTGGGACCCGACTGCGCCAGGCGCGACAGCCGCGCAAACGCCTCCGGAGCCTCCGGCGAGCTGACGCTCGAAAACGCGCCTGTCGTCCGCTCGGATTGCGAACTGGCGCCGAGCGCGCCCGCCCACATGTGTGGGCCGGGCGCGGCACTCCTCGCTGCCTTCGGCGCGTTTTCATGCTGACCGCCTTCGCCCTGCGGGCTCCGGCGCGGCAAGCTCTCGCGTCACTCGCAGTCGGCCCGGAGCCGTCCGCGCGGCCGCCGCGTCTCATTCAAAGGACCCGACTGCGTAAGTTGCAGAGGACCCGTCCGCGTCAGTTCCAGAAGGACCCGTCGGCGTAAGTTCCAGAGGACCCGACTGCGTCAGTTCCAGAAGGACCCGACCGCACCAGCTCAAAGCTCTACCTGCATGCCGATTTCGACGACGCGCTCGGGCGGGATTTTGAAGAACGCCGTCGCGCGCATGGCGTTGCGCGACATCACGGCAAACAGGCGTTCGCGCCAGGGCGCCATGCCGGGACGACTCGTGGCGAGCAGCGTTTCGCGGCCGAGGAAATACGTGATGTCGTCCTTGTCGATGGGCAGGCCCTTGGCCCGCGCTTCGGTGATCGCGTCGGGCACGTTCGGCTCTTCCATGAACCCGTAGCGCAGCACCAGCCGAAAGAATCCCTCGCTGAGCGGCTCGACGGTGATGCGACGGTCAACCGGGACGTGCGGCACGTCCTCGGTCGTGACCGTCAACAGCACCACGCGCGCGTGCAGCACCTTGTTGTGCTGCAGGTTGTGCAGCAGCGTGGGCGGCACGCCGGCGCCGCTGCCCGTCATGAAGATCGCCGTTCCCGGCACGCGGTAGGGGCGGACGCGCGTGAGATCCTTCAGGAACAGCTCGAACGGATACGCGCGCTCGCGCAGCCGCGCGCCAAGCGTGGCACGGCCCGTCTTCCACGTCGACAGCAACGTGAAAATCACGCCCGCGATGACGAGCGGCACCCATCCGCCGTGCAGGATCTTCAGCGCGTTCGCGCCGAAGAACGCCAGATCGACGGTCAGAAAGATCGCCGTCAGCGTCACCGCGACGACGCGGTTCCACTTGTAGACCTGCCGCGAGACAACGTACGCCAGCACGGTCGTGATCGCCATCGTCCCCGTGACCGCGATGCCGTAGGCGGCAGCCAGTGCGCTCGACGACCCGAAGCCGATGACGAGCGCGATGGTGGCGACGGCGAGTGTCGAGTTGATCACCGGCACATAAATCTGCCCGATGGTGGTCGCCGACGTGTGGCGGATCTCGACGCGCGGGCTGTAGCCCAGCTGCACGGCCTGGCGCGTCAGCGAGAACACCGCCGAGATGAGCGCCTGCGACGCGATCACCGCGGCCACGGTGGACAAGACCGTGAGCGGCAGAATCATCGACGGCTGCACGAGATGGAAGAACGGCGAATCGACCGCTGCCGGGTTCGAGAGGAGCAGCGCGCCCTGGCCGAAGTAGTTGAGCAACAGCCCCGGCATGACGATCGCGAACCACGCGAGGCGGATCGGAAACGGGCCGAAGTGGCCCATGTCCGCGTAGAGCGCTTCCCCGCCGGTCATCACCAGGAACACCGCGCCAAGCACGACGAACGCGTGGTAGCGGTTCTGCTCGAAGAACGTCACCGCGTGGATCGGGTTTACGGCGCTCAGAACGTGCGGGTTGGTCACGACCCACGAGAACCCGATCGCGCCGATCGTGATGAACCAGATCACCATGACCGGACCAAACATCGCGCCGACGCGAGCGGTACCCTGCCGCTGCACGAGGAACAGCCCCGTCAAGATCAGCACCGACAGCGGCACGATGAAGGCCGAGAGCGCCGGCGTCGCCGTGCCAAGCCCTTCGACCGCGCCGAGCACCGACACGGCCGGGGTGATGACGCCGTCGCCGTACAGCAGTGCTGATCCGAAGAGGCCGAGGCCGAGCAGCACGCCCCGGCTCTGGGGCCCGCGATACGTTGGGGGGATGAGCGCCATCAGCGCGAGGATCCCGCCCTCGCCCTGGTTGTCCATCCGCATCACATAGGTGACGTACTTGATGGAGATGACCAGCACGAGCGCCCAGAAGATGAGCGACAGGACGCCGAGCACATTCACGGAGGTCGGCGCCACGCCGTGCTCCCCGTAGAAACATTCGCGCAGTGAGTAAAGTGGGCTGGTGCCGATGTCGCCGAAGACGACACCGAGCGCGGCGAGCGTGAGCTGGGCGCGAGAGGCCGACGAGGACACGGGAGCACGCATTCTACACGGGCGCCGCCGGATGACCGGCCGGCAGCCGTGAACTGCATGAAATGCAGAAATCAGATGTCAGTTAGCAGTTTTTGAGCGCAGTTAGGCCCGCTCAGCGCATTTTTCTTGCGGCTCGGCGCTGAAAATGTGCATAATTTGCCGTCTGGAACCACCTCACGGCACTTCTATACCACGGAGAGGACTACCGATGGGATCTGCAGCACTGCGCGACGCCATCCAGGGCATCATCGATTGGGGTGAAACAGTAGGCGGAGTGGGAGGCGGGCTCCCGAAGGCGACCGAGAGCTTCGGATCGCTGACCTTCAACGACGAGGCCCAGAAGGCGCGGCTGCAAAAGCCCGCATACGCGGCGCTGCGCCAGACGATCGTGCATGGCCAGCCCCTCGATTCCGCCGTCGCCGACCAGGTCGCCACGGCCCTGATGGAGTGGGCCATCGAGCACGGCGCGACGCACTACACGCACTGGTTCCAGCCGCTCACCGGCATCACGGCTGAAAAACACGACAGCTTCCTCTCGCCGAACGGCGACGGCAAGGCCATCGCCGAGTTCCGCGGCAAGGAGCTGATCAAGGGCGAGCCCGACGCGTCGAGCTTTCCGTCGGGCGGCATGCGCAGCACGTTCGAGGCGCGCGGCTACACGGCGTGGGATCCGACGAGCCCGCCGTGGCTGCTCGTCAACCCGAACGGGACGACGCTGGTCATCCCGACGGCGTTCGTGAGCTGGACGGGCGAGGCGCTCGACAAGAAGACGCCGCTGCTCCGCTCGCAGGAAGCGCTGTCGGTGCAGGCGCTTCGCATCTTGAAGTTGTTCGGCTCGCACGCCAAGCGTGTCATCACGACGTGCGGCCCCGAGCAGGAATATTTCCTCATCGACCGCCACTTCTATTTCAACCGTCCCGACCTGATCAACGCGGGCCGCACGCTCTTCGGCGCCAAGCCGCCCAAGGGCCAGGAGCTCGAAGATCAGTACTTCGGAGCGATTCCCGACCGCGTGCTCGCCTGCATGATGGACGTCGAGGCCGAGCTCTACAAGATCGGCGTGCCGGTGAAGACGCGGCACAACGAGGTCGCGCCGAGCCAGTACGAGATCGCGCCGGTGTTCGAGAACGCCAACGTCGCCACCGACCACCAGATGATGGTCATGGAGACGCTGAAGCGCACGGCGCCGAAATACGGCCTCGCGTGCCTGCTCCACGAGAAGCCGTTTGCCGGCGTGAACGGCTCGGGCAAGCACCTCAACTGGAGCATGGGCGATGACACCGGCACCAACCTGCTGAACCCCGGCGACACGCCCGAGGCGAACCTGCAGTTCCTGCTCTTCTGCGCCGCGGTGCTGAAGGCCGTGGACACGTGGCAGGGCCTGCTCCGCGCGTCCATCGCCAGCGCGGGCAACGATCACCGCCTCGGCGCGAACGAAGCGCCGCCCGCCATCATCTCGATCTTCCTCGGCGAGGTGCTGACGGATCTCTTCACGCAGATCGAGAAGGGCAAGGTGACCGTCTCGAAGAAGGGCGGCGTGCTCGATACTGGCGTCAACTTCCTGCCGAAGCTGCCGCGCGACCCGGGCGACCGCAACCGCACGAGCCCGTTCGCGTTCACCGGCAACAAGTTCGAGTTCCGCGCGGTGTCGTCAGGGCAGAGTATCGCGATGCCGAACATCTGCTTGAACGTGGCGGTCACTGACGCGCTCGACTCGATCGCCTCCGATCTCGAGAAGGCCGTAGCGTCGGGCAAGAAGGTCGAAGAGGCCGCGTGGGCGCTGCTGCCAAAGGTCGTCAAGCAGCACAAGCGGATCATCTTCAATGGCAACAACTACTCCGACGAATGGCAGAAGGACGCGAAGAAGCGCGGGCTGTTGAACCTGCGCAACACAGTGGACGCGCTGCCTGAGCTCGTCAGCTCACCCGTCATCAAGACCTTCGAGAAGCAGAAGGTCCTGAACGCCCGCGAGCTGCACGCGCGCGAGGAGATCGCCTTCGAGATCTACAACAAGACGGTCAACATCGAGGCGCAGCTGATGGTGCTGATCGCCAACCGCTACATCCTGCCGGCGGCGCTCGGCTACCAGAAGGAAGTCGGCCAGGCCGTCGTCGCGGCGAAGGGCGCCGGCGCGCCGTCGAAGGAAGCCAAGGGCCTGGCCAAGACGCTGGCCAAGCAGATCGACGCGCTGAAGGGCACGTCGACACAGCTGGCCAAGGCGCTCGAGCACAACGGCGACAGCGCGTCGAAGCACGCGAAGTACTTCCGCGACAAGGTGATCCCGCTGATGGAGAAGCTGCGCAACGCGGGCGACGCGCTCGAGCTGAACATCCCGCACGAGATGTGGCCGCTGCCGACGTATCGCGAGATGCTGTTCATCAAGTAGGTCGGTGGGTCGGTAGGCGGTGGGTCTGTAGGTGCATGGGTCCATGGGTCCATAGGTCCATGGGTAAGACGGTACGTAGGGCCGACCTTCAGGTCGGCCATTCACGGGCGGCAGCCGAAAGGTTGCCGCCTTTTTCATTTGCGCAGCGCTCGACTTCCCAAGTGCCTGATGTGGCACGAAATCGAACCACCGCCACTGCAGGCCGTTCCCCGACGGGCTCAGCCAACACGCGTATACTCGACCACCGTGAAGGGACCTATCGACGGCGCGACGCCCGGCGAAGCCGTCAGCCTCCCCCGCGAAGCGAAGAGACGGCGGCGCCTCGATCGGTTCGAGACGATACTGCTCGGGCTGGTCGCGTGCTGCGCCGCAGTGATTGCCTTTCATTGGCTGCGGCTCGACCCGGAAGTGCTGCCCGAGTATCAGAGGCGCTATGGGAACCCGCTTGCGTCCCACGGTCCGGAGGAATGGTTCATCCGCGACTTCTTCAAGGACGAACGCAACGGCGTGTTCGTGGACGTAGGTGCCGGCCCCGCTTCAGAGGGCAGCAACACCTTCTTTCTGGAGACGCGGCTGGGGTGGACTGGTGTTGCCATTGATGCGCAAGCGGACTACGAGCCCGATTACCGGACACTGCGTCCCAACACCCGGTTCGTCTCGGCTTTTGTGGACGACGTCGATGGCAAACCGTCGGAGCTCTGGATCCTTCCGCGACACCCCGAGAGCTCATCCCGGTATCGGGTCTGGTCAAATCTCTATTCCGGATGGTTCGAAAAGCCGGTGCGGCGCGAATACACAAGCACCACGCTGAACACACTCCTGCACCGATGCTCGATCACGCGCATTGATTACCTGAACGTCGACATCGAGCTCGGCGAGCCGCAGGCACTGGCTGGGTTCGACATCGACACGTTTCGTCCGAGGCTCGCGAGCGTCGAAGCGTTCCCTCCCACGCGGCAGGCAATCCTTGACTATTTCGCAGAGCACCAATACGTAGTGGTCGGGAAATACTTGCGAGACGATCCAACGAACCTTTGGTTCCGACGGCTGACTGATCGAGGGGCGGCCGTTCCTGCGCGGTGACGCGGACCAGCCGTGAACAGCAAGCACTCTGACCACTACCTTTTTCAAAAGCGAACTGACGCCAGCGGTTGAAGGAGCGGCCTAGTCCGATTGACTCGACTGACCTGAATTGCGGTAGCCTCTCCGCCAGGTGACTTCCCTCTGGCAACGGGGCGTGCTGGCGCTTGCCGTTGTCGTCCACGCCGCCTTCGTCTGGTCGATCGTCTCGCAGCCCCTCGACGGCGGCACGCCGCCGACGACGCAGCGATTCGTCACGGCGCGGCTGTCGTACGACTCGGCGAACTGGCCCGGGCCCGGCGGCGATTTCTTGGCGCTGTACCACGCGGGCCTTCAGGTCCGCGCCGGCAAGTCGCCCCACGATCTCGACGAGTCGCCGCGAGTGACTCCGTATTTCTTCCGCTACATCTACTCGCCGCTGCTCGCGCAGAGCCTAGGCCGGAGCGTGTCGCTCGCCTCGCCTCGCGCCGCCTACGTCGGGTGGGTCATCGTGATCGAGCTGTTCCTCGCTGCCTGGCTCGTCGTGTTGTGGAGGTCTTCCCTCGACGCGCTGACGAAGATGGCGGCCATCAGCATCCTGCTCGTCAACCAGCCGTACCTGCTCGAACTGCACATGGGGCAGTTCACGTTCGTCGCGGCGGCGTGCGTGCTGCTGGCGGCACTGGCAGCCGCGCAGAGTGGCATCGGAGGCGCGGCGCTGTTGGCGGCGGGCGTCCTGATCAAGACGTTTCCAGTGGCGACGCTGCCGGCGTTTGCCCGCGAAGGGCGGGCTCGGCTCGTCGGGTTGGGGGGACTGGCGGCGTTTGCGGCAATCCTGCTGGCGTCGGCCGGATCGGCCCGGGGCCCGCTCTCACTTGGCGGACAGGACCTGGTCGGAGTTCCGCATCCCGGCGCCTACAGCATCCCGCAGGCGCTGTTCGTGCTGGTCCTCGCGGTGTCGAACGTGTGGCTGCCAACCGCATCGCCGCTCGTTCCGGGGGCGATCACGGCGCTCGTCGTCGGCGTCGCGGCCGTCATCGTCTGGCGGAATGGTCCGTCGACACTCGCCGGGGCGGCGGTGCTGCTTCTCGCGTTTCTCGTGTCGTACTTCCACGCGTGGGAGCATCACTACAGCGCCGCGATCCTCGCGGGAACGGCGCTGCTGGTTCCGGGCCGCGGAGCGATCCCGGACGAGAGGCGCCCCGTCGTTCTGCTGCTGCTGGCCTGGCTCGCGCTGCCCACGCTCTACGCATTCACGCCCGCGCCATGGTCGGCCGGCGCCTGGATCGCGATGTCGCTCTGGAAAGCCGTCCCGCTGGCAGCTGTCTTCGCGATCGCGACCCGAGCGACCCGACCGACCAGACCGACCAGACCGACCTGATCGACCTGATCGACCTGATCGACCCGCCCGACCCGCTCGACGCGTTACTTACTCCTCCACTTCACCACCAGCCACTTCAACGGCTTGTCGGACGTGTTCTTGATGCCGTGCAGCACGCCCGGAGCGCTGTACAGGATGTCCCCGGCATGCGCGGGCATCGTCTTGTCGCCGAGCGTCCAGGTGCCGTCGCCGTCGATCAGGTAGAGAAACTCCTCGTCCGCGTGCTTGTGCGGCGCGTGGTTCTGCTGACCCGGCTTGATATCTGCGATCCCCACGAGCATCGCGGGCGTCTGGCCCGTCGCGCCCTCGTAGTACGCGTGGAACTCGCCCCACGCGGCCTGTTCCGCGAGCGTGGATTGCGACGCAGAAATCACCGCGGAATCGATCGCCTTTCCCTGCGCGCGGCCGACCACGTACGCGGCGGCGACCATCACCCCTACACCGACAATTTTCAGCGCTCGCTTCATCAGGTCTCCTCAGATTCAGATTCGCTGCCGGGGCTGAAGCCCCGGCCTACTGCAGTAGGGCGTCCCTTCAGGGGCGCCAAGCGCGACTGCTGCAGCAGGGCGTCTTCAGGGGCGCCAAGCGCGACACCCTTAACCGACAATCGTGCTCAGTCCCTCAATCAGCCGGCCCATCCCCGCGTCTACGGTCCCCGGCGCCAGTGCGCCGTACGACAGGCGAAGAAAGCACCCGTCGCTGAGGCCGAACGCCGCTCCCGGCGTGGTCGCGATCTTGTGCTCCACGATCAAGCGCCTGGCCAGCGTCATCGAGTCCATCGACGTTCGCACGCGCAGGAAGCAGTAGAACGCGCCGTCGGCCGACGGCGCCTCCGCGAGCCCGCCGAGCTCCTCGAGTCGGCCGAGCACTTTCGATCGCACCGTCGCCAGCGTGCTGACGTGCGGCCTGCAATAGGCGCGACCTGCGCGCAGCGCACCGACGGCGGCCGCCTGCGAGATGTGCGGCGCGCAGATCAGGATCGTGTCCTGGATTTTGTCGATCGCGCCGGCAAGCGCCTCCGGCACGACCATGTAGCCGATCCGCCAGCTTGCAAAGCCGTAAGCCTTCGACATCGAGTAGAGCGAGATCGTGTGCGCGTCGGCGCCAGGGGCGGCGCCGGGCGAGCTCGACGTCGCCTCCCCGTACGTGAAATACTCGTACACCTCGTCGTTGATGTGCCAGATCCCGCGCGCCGCGCAGAGCGCGCTCACGGCGGCAAGATCCTCCGCCGGATGCACGGCCCCCGTCGGGTTGTTGGGCGAGATCGTGACGATGGCCCTCGTGCGCGGCGTGATGGCGGCCTCGATGGCGTCGAGCCGCAATTGATACCGCGCGTCGGTCGAGACGACCACGGGCCGGCACGAGGCCATGACGACGGACATCTCGTGGTTGAAGTAGAAGGGCGCCTGGAGGATGACCTCGTCGCCCGGGTCGGCGATCGCCAGGACGGCGTTCATGAACGCGAGATTGCCGCCCGCGGTGACGAACACACGGCTCCTCGAAAGGTCGAATCGGTTCTCCGCCGTCAGCTTCCGTTCGAGCGCCTCGACGAGTTCCGGAATACCTTCGACGGGCCCGTAGCGATGCGCCCCGGGCTGCGCAAGGAACTCGGGAATGGCGGCCAGGGCCTCCGGCGGCGGCCCGTAGGCGACCGTCCCCTGCCCCAACGAAATCGTGCCTGGTGATTGGCGAATCCACTCGGCGACGAGCGGGATGATCGGCGCCTGCACGGCGTCCATGCGGAGGGACATTTCGAAGATTCTACTTGGGTCCTTTGGAGGCGTCGCAGTCGGGCCCTACGGACGCTTTGCGGCCGGGTCCTGGGGCTTCGCTGCCGGGTCCCGGAGGCTTCTCTGGCGGGTCCTGGGAGGCTTTCGCTGGCGGCTGCTTCGGAAGCCTCGCCTCCGATCCAGAACTCTGCAGCGTCAGTTCCCAAAGGACCCGACAGCGAAGTCTCCCGAGGACCCGACATCGTCAATTCGAAAGGACCCGAGAGCGAAGCCCCTAAGGACCCGACAGCGAAGCCTCCCGAGGACCCGACAGCGTCAGTTCCCAAAGGACCCGACAGCGTCAGTTCGAAAGGACCCGACAGCGAAGCCTCCCAAGGACCCGGCATAGAATCTCCGTAATGATTCGCCTCCTCGTGACCGGCGGAACGTTCGACAAGGAGTACGACGAGATCGGCGGCACGCTGTTCTTCAAGGACACCCACGTCGAGGAGATGCTGCGCCTCGGGCGGTCGCGGCTGGACGTCGCCGTCGAGACCGTCATGTTGATCGATAGCCTGCAGATGACCGCAGCCGATCGCGCCCGGGTCGCCGAGCGGTGCCGCGAGTGCGGTGAGCGCCAGATCGTCGTCACGCACGGCACGGACACGATGGTCGAGACCGCCGCGGTGCTCGCCCAGGACGTCCCGGGTAAGACGATCGTCCTGACCGGCGCGATGATTCCGTACGCCTTCGGCAGCTCCGACGGCCTGTTCAATCTCGGAAGCGCGCTGTCGTTCGTGCAGGTCCTGCCGCCCGGCGTCTACGTCGCGATGAACGGCACGCACTTTCCGTGGAATCAGGTGCGGAAGAACCGCACGCTCGGATACTTCGAGAAAGCGTGATAAAAGGCCATGGGTCGATAGGTCCATGGGTCCATGGGTCCATGGGTCCATGGGTCCATGGGGAGGTTGCGCGCACCCTACGCACCTCGCGCGCCTTCGCACCCTACGCACCTGAAAATCGTTTTCAGGAACATTTCTTCCCCAATGGCCGTCGTGAGGCGGCGGAGGTCAAACACGAATCGCCATGAAACGCGTCCTTCGAATCCTGCTCAGAGTCATCGCCGCCGTGCTGCTCGTCGCCGGCATGTTCCTCGGCTACGCCTGCTACAACGTGCATTCGCGGATGGCGAAGACGTACGCCGTCACCACGCCGCCACTCGACACCAAGCCCGATGCCGATCTGCTCCAGAGGGGCCGCTATCTCACTAGCCACGTCGTCATCTGCTCCGACTGCCACGGCCAGAATCTCGGTGGCGGCTCGATGTCCGACGACGTGATGTTCGGACGGCTATACGCGCCGAACCTGACGAGCGGCCGTGGCGGGATCGCCAGCCGCTACGACGATCAGGACTTCGCCCGCGTGTTCCTCCATGGCGTCCGCAAGGACGGACACTCCGTCGTCTTCATGCCGTCGCACGAGATCAAGCTGACGGCTCGTGACGCCTCGGCGATCATCGCCTTCATTCGATCGCTGCCGCCGGTTGACGGCACCGTCCCCGAGATCAGGATCGGCCCGATCGCCTCGGCGCTGACGGCCACTGGAAAGCTGCCGCTGCTGCCGGCGGAGCTGATCGACCACGAGCACGCGGCTTTCGCCGTTGAGCCGACGGCCACTGACGCCGTCTCGAAAGGCGCGCATGTCGTCCAGACTGCCGGCTGCATCGGCGGTCACACGCCCACGTTCGAGGGCGGCGCCGGGCCGCCCCCAGGCGCAGCCAACATCACACCCGTCGGCATCGGCACGTGGACGGAGAAGGATTTCGTGACCGCGCTCCGCACGCACAAGCGGCCGGACGGAACGAAGATCGCCGACGGTATGCCGCTGGGCCTCGGCGGCATGTCGGATGACGACCTGACGAGCGTCTTCGCGTTCCTGAAGACACTGCCCCCGAAGGGCGAGAAGACGAAGCACCAGGCGAATCCGGCGGCGGAGTGAACTAGAAAGGTGCAGGGGTGGTGCCTGGCGCTTCGCGTTATCGTGACGGCGGCGACTGCCCGGAATTGCACGGTGCACCCTGCACGCGGCACCCCTGCACCTTGCACGGTAAGATAGAAAGGTTATGTCGTCCGGCTGGAGCGATTTCGGGGGAATCAACGAGGGCTACGCGCTCGAGCTTTACGAGCGCTTCCTGAAGGACCCCTCGTCTGTTGACGCCGGGACGCGTGCGATCTTCGAGCGGGCTGGGTCTCCGGCCCGCCCCGACCGACCGGACCGACCTGATGGACCCGACCGACCTGATCGACCCGGCATATCCGCCATCGTCGGCGCCGTGACCCTGGCGGAGTCGATCCGACGCTACGGCCACCTCGCCGCGAAGATCGACCCGCTCGGATCCACGCCCCTGGGCGATCCGTCGCTGACGCCTGAAACGCACGGGGTCAACGAGATCGCGCTCGAGTCGCTGCCGGCGAGCCTTGTCGGAGGACCGCTCGCCACTGGCGCCCGCCACGCGGGCGAGGCCATCGAGCGGCTGCGCGCGGTCTACTGCTCCAGCATCGGCTTCGACATCTCGCACATCTTCGTCCCCGAAGAACGCGAGTGGCTGCGCTTCCACATCGAGGCCGGGACGTTCCGTCCGCCGCATCAGCCCGTTGAGGCGGTGGATCTGCTCGAACGCATCACCGAGGTCGAGACCTTCGAGCGCTTCCTGCACAAAGCGTTCGTCGGCAAGACGCGCTTCTCGATCGAAGGCCTCGACATGATGGTGCCGGTCCTCGACGAAATCATCGCGGACTCGGCCGTCGCCGGCGTGAAGCAGGTGCTGATCGGCATGGCGCATCGTGGCCGGCTCAACGTGCTGACCCACGTGATGCGCAAGAGTTACGTGCAGATCCTCGCCGAGTTCAAGGAAGCGATGGGCAACCAGCCCTTCCGCGAGGACCTCGGCTGGACAGGCGACGTGAAGTACCACGCCGGCGCCCGCGCGCGCGTGCACGACGAGTCGGCGCCGGAAGTGCTCATCTCGATGCCGCCGAACCCGAGCCATCTCGAGTTCGTAAACCCGGTCGTCGTCGGCATGGCGCGCGCCGCGTGCACCGACACCTCCGCGCCCGGGTCACCTGTCGTCGACAAGGGCGTCACGCTGCCGATCCTGATCCACGGCGACGCCGCGTTCCCGGGCCAGGGCATCGTCGCCGAGACGCTGAACCTGTCGCGGCTGCGGCTCTACGACGTCGGCGGCACGGTTCACATCATCGCGAACAATCAGATCGGCTTCACCGCCACGGCGCGGCAGTCGTTCTCGACGTCCTACGCGAGCGGCCTGGTTCGCGGCTTCAAGGTCCCGATCTTCCATGTGAACGCGGACGACCCGGAGGCCTGCATCGAAGTCGCGCGCCTGACGGCGGCGTATCGGGCGACGTTCAAGCGCGACACGCTGATCGACCTCGTCGGGTATCGCCGCTACGGCCACAACGAGGGCGACGAGCCGTCGTTCACGCAGCCGGCGATGTACAAGATCATCGCGGCGCTGCCGACGGTACGCGAGAAGTGGGCGCACACGCTCGTCTCGCGCGGGGTCGTCACCGACGCGCAGGCGGCGGCGATGGTCGCGACGCAGCAGACGGCGCTCGAGCAGGCGCTCGAGACCGTCCAGCGGAACGCGCAACCGACGGAGCAGTATCCGGAGCCGCCGCCACGCGGCGTCGCGCGTCAGGCGAAGACGGCCGTGCCGTTCGAGCGGCTGCAGGCCCTGAACGCGGACCTGACGCGCGTGCCGAAGGGCTTCACGATCCACAAGAAGCTGGAGCGCATCCGCGACAAGCGTCGTGAGGCCGTGAAGGCCATCGACGAGCCGACGATTGACTGGGCGGCTGCCGAGGACCTGGCGTTTGCGTCGATTCTCGAAGACGGCATCGCGATCCGACTCACGGGCGAGGACGTCGAGCGCGGCACGTTCAGCCATCGCCACGCCGTCTACCACGACAGCGTCACCGGCGATCGGGACGTCCCGCTGCAGCGGCTGGCACAGGCGAAGGCGGCGTTCGAGGTCTACAACAGCCCGCTGACCGAGTGCGCGACGATCGGCTTCGAGTTCGGCTACAACCTGCAGGCGCCGAGCCGGCTGGTGATCTGGGAAGCGCAGTACGGCGACTTCATCAACGGCGCGCAGGTGATGCTCGACGAGTTCCTGACCTCAGGCCGCGCCAAGTGGGGCCTCACGCCGTCGCTCGTGCTCCTGCTGCCCCACGCCTATGAAGGCCAGGGGCCGGATCACTCGAGCGCGCGCGTCGAGCGCTTCCTCGAGGCCGCTGCGGACATCAACCTGCGCATCGCGAACTGCACGACCGCCGCACAGTATTTCCACCTGCTGCGGCGCCAGGCGGTGCTCCTCCTGACCGACCCGCTCCCGCTCATCGTCCTGACGCCGAAGAGCCTGCTGCGGCATCCGCTGGTGGCCAGCCGGCCGCACGATCTGGCGGAGGGGCGCTGGCAGCCGGTGATCCCGGATGCGGACGCCGCCTCACGCACCGGCGACGTCCGCCGGCTGCTGCTCTGCAGCGGCAAGGTATACGTCGATCTGGTCTCGAGCGAGCTGCGCGCGGCCCATCCCGAGGTCGCGCTCTGTCGCGTCGAGCAGCTCTACCCGTTTCCGTGGTCCGATCTGAAGCCCGTGATCGAGAGCTTCCCGAAGCTGGAGGAGCTCGTCTGGGTGCAGGAAGAGCCAGAGAACATGGGCGCGTGGGGCTTCGTGCGGCCGCTCATCGAGGAGCTCGCGGAAGGCCGCTGGCCGCTCCGCTACGTGGGTCGCGCGCGCAGCGCCAGCCCGTCGGAAGGCACCTCGTCGTGGCACGCGGCGAACCAGAAGATCCTGGTGGAAGAGGCGTACCAGACGGCGGCGAACCGGCGACAGAATCACATGGTGCTCTCGAAGGTAATCTGAGAAACGCGCAGTAGGGCGCGGCTTCAGCCGCGCCAAGGCAACCATCAACCCACAATCCGCAACCATCAATCGATATGGATGTCGTCGTTCCTCAGCTCGGTGAATCGGTGATCGAAGCGCGCATCGCGCGCTGGGTGAAGCACGAAGGCGACACCGTCGCCGCCGGGGACGTGCTCGTCGAGCTCGAGACCGACAAGATCGATCTCGAGGTCAGCGCCGAATCGGCCGGCGTGCTCTCGAAGGTCGCCCGCCAGGACGGCGAGGACGTGAAGGTCGGGGAATTGTTGGGGGTGATCGAGCCGGGTGCGGGCGGTGCGGAGAGTGCGAAAGGTGCGCAGGGTGCTAAGACCGCACCTTCACCGCCCGCACCTTCACCGCCCGCACCTTCGGCGCCCGCACCCTCCGCACCCATCGCACCGCCCGCACCCTCCGCACCTGGCGCCTCACCGCGCTCGACGCCCACGGCCCGCAAGGTCGCCGAAGAGCACGGCGTGGACCTTTCGAAGATTCCCGGCACCGGCGACGGCGGCCGGGTCACGCGGGACGACGTGGAGAAGCATGTCGGCGCGAAGGTCCAGGGATCAGGGGCCAGGGATCAGGGGCCAGGGGTCGGGGCTCAGGCACCAGGGGCCAGCGCGCCTCCAGCTGAGTCGTCTGTAGCGCAGGCCTTCAGGCCTGCCCCGCAGCCTGCGCCTGCACCCGCCACCCGCGCACCCGGCACGAGAACCGAAGAACGCATCCGCATGTCGAAGCGCCGCGCGACGATCGCCAAGCGACTCGTCGAGGCGCAGCACACCGCGGCCATGCTCACCACCTTCAACGAGGTGGACATGACGGCCGTGCAGGCGCTTCGCGCGCGGAGGAAGGAAGCCTTCCAGAAAGCCCACGGCGTCAATCTGGGGCTGTCGTCCTTCTTCGTGAAAGCGGCCGTCGGCGCGCTCAAGCTGTTTCCGCGCATCAACGCGGAGATCCAGGGCGACGAGATGGTGCTGAAGCACTACTACGACGTCGGCATCGCCGTCGGCGCCTCGACGGGCCTGGTCGTGCCGGTGCTGCGCGACGCCGACCGGATGACGTTCTGGGAGATCGAGGCCTCGATCAAGGACTACGCGAAGCGCGCTGAAGACGGCACGCTCACTCTGGAAGAGATCAAGGGCGGCACGTTCACGATCACCAACGGCGGCGTCTTCGGATCGCTGCTCAGCACGCCGATCCTGAATCCGCCGCAAGTCGGCATCCTCGGCCTCCACAAGATCGAGGAGCGCCCGGTGGCCGTCGGCGGCCAGGTCGTCATTCGCCCGATGATGTACGTCGCCCTCAGCTACGACCACCGCATCGTCGATGGCCTTGAAGCGGTGCAGTTCCTCGTGAAGATCAAGGAGTTCATCGAGGATCCGGGTCACCTCCTGATCGAGGGCTAGGCTTGCTCGGCCATCACCAGCAACGCAGAGTCTCCTCAGCGCGCCGATTCTGAACCCACCCTAGGCGGGGGTTCTCGGCCTGCACAGGATCGAGGAGCGTCGGGTCGCCATCGGAGGTCAGGTGGTCGTGGGCCAATGTATGTCGCCCTCGCCTAAGAGCACCGCACCGTGGACGGGCTCAAGGCCGTGCAGTTTCTCGCGAAGATCAATGAATTCATCGACCCGGGGCATCTGAGTCCAAGACGATCGGCCGCGGCCCTGCCCGACCGGTCGAGGTTACACTGACAGCGCCGTGCCGCCAACTTTTGCGCATATTTTCTCCTCGAGTCTCATTCTCGTGACGTCGGCGGCTGCGGGTAGCCTGTCGTTTTACGCCAAAAGCAAACCACAAACATCAGAATGGCTTTGCGTCGCGGTGGCGGCGCTGGCCTTGTCGCTTTGGCTCGGGTTCGATGGCTCAACGGCGGGGCGCCTGACGCTCGCAGCCGGCTATGTGTCGCTTGGTGCTCTCGTAGTAGTGCCGCTTTCGCATTTCCTCGTCGCGCCCCTGCCGCGATGGCGGCTGCGCCTCGTTGATCGGATGCTCCTACCGCCATTGCTATTCTTCGCGGTGCCGGTGGGACTGAATCTTTTCGGCAGAGTGTGGGCCGGCGTGACTGTGGATCCCTTGCTGTACGCGGCGGACAACAGCCTGCGGATCGGCCATCCAGCCTTCGCAGTGGGAGCGTGGGTTCTGTCGATGCC
>JBKPSY010000345.1:0-13515 GCA_046735235.1 Acidobacteriota bacterium
ATCGTGTAGTGGATCGCCGGGTAGATCCGCATCGGCACTTCATACGGATTTTCGTCGGTGATCTTCTGGTACATCTGGAAGAGATTGCCGTACTTCTCCTTGATGACCTCCGGGCCGACCCGTTTGATCGCGTCCTTGAAATCCAAGTAGACGGCGAGGCCGCTGTCGCCGACGCCGCGTCCTTCGTCGGTCGCCTGCTTGGCGTTGCGCGACGCGACGTCGCGCGGCACGAGGTTGCCGAAGCTCGGATATTTCCGCTCGAGGTAGTAGTCGCGGTCCGCGTCAGGGATCTCGGCCGGGGACCTCTTGTCGCCGTGTGTCTTCGGCACCCAGACGCGCCCGTCGTTCCGGAGCGACTCGCTCATCAGCGTCAGCTTCGACTGGTGGTCGCCGCTGACGGGGATGCACGTCGGGTGGATCTGCGTGAAGCACGGGTTGGCGAAGAGCGCGCCGCGCTTGTGCGCGCGCCACGCGGCCGTGACGTTCGAGTTCACCGCGTTGGTCGACAGGTAGTACGCCGTGCCGTAGCCGCCGGTCGCGAGCACGACGGCGTGGGCGACATGACGTTCAATCTCGCCCGTGACGAGGTTGCGGCAGATGATCCCCCGGGCCTTGCCGTTGACGACGACGAGGTCGAGCATCTCGCGGCGGGCAAAGAGCTTCACCGCGCCGGCGTCGACCTGCCGCATCAGCGCTTGATACGCGCCAAGCAGAAGCTGCTGGCCCGTCTGGCCGCGCGCATAGAACGTCCGCGAGACCTGCGCGCCGCCGAAGGATCGATTGTCGAGCAGGCCGCCGTACTCCCGGGCGAACGGCACGCCCTGCGCGACGCACTGGTCGATGATGTCGACCGAGAGCTGCGCCAGGCGGTAGACGTTGGCTTCACGCGCACGGTAGTCGCCGCCCTTGATCGTGTCGTAGAAGAGCCGATAGACGCTGTCGCCGTCGTTCTTGTAGTTCTTCGCCGCGTTAATCCCGCCCTGCGCGGCGATGCTGTGCGCGCGGCGCGGGCTGTCGTGGATGCAGAAGTTGAGGACGTTGTACCCCAGCTCACCGAGCGACGCCGCGGCCGACGCCCCTGCCAGCCCCGTCCCCACGACGATGACCGTGAACTTACGCTTGTTGGCGGGGTTCACCAGCTTGATGTCGAACTTGTGGCGGTCCCACTTGTCGGCCAGCGGCCCCGAGGGCGCCCGGGCATCGAGCGTCATGAGCGCCCTCCCAGGAAGATCCACACGGGGATGATCAGGAACCCGCCGGCGATGATCACGGCCAGCGTCCAGCCGGCCGCGCGAATCGGCTGCACCCAACCGGGCGGATCGACGCCAAGCGACTGGAACGCGCTGGAGACGCCGTGCCACAAGTGAAACCCGACGATCACCATTCCGGCGACGTAGAAGGCGACCCAGCCGGGCCGGCTGAACACCTCGACCATCAGGCGATAGAGGTCGCGAACGCCCGGCTGGCTCCCCGAGTCGTAGTGCGGCCCGTACTTGAACGTCGCCAGGTGCAGCAGCACGAACACGAACAGGAAGGCGCCCGACAGGATCATCGTCGTGGACGCCCAGCTCTTGCGGCTCGTGTGACCCGCGCGGCGCTTGACCGCATAGCCCGCGGGCCTCGCGTGCCGGGCGTTCATGAAGAGCGCGATCGCCTTGCCGACGTGCAGCAGGAACAGCGCCATCAGCCCGAGCTCCGCCGGGATCAGCAGCGGGTTGCGGATCAACTTGTCGCCGTAGTGATTGAAGGCGTCGGCCGACACGAAGACCATCAGGTTGCCGATCAAGTGCAGGATCAGGAAGGCCACGAGCGAGAGGCCCGACAGGGCAATCAGGTACTTGGAGCCGATCGACGAGGAGAAGATGCTTTGACGCGGTGTCATGACGGTCGGACGGACGCCCGCCGGAATTGTACAGGTCGAGGAGCCACGGACTCAAGGCGCCGTGCGCCGATTCTGCGGGTATACTTGAAGCAGCGTCTGCTTTTTCACGCTGCGTGAGCCTGCGGGCCCCAGCCCTCGCCGAGGCACGATCTACGGACGTCGACCTTCATGGTCGAGGGCCGCTCTCGACCCCATCGCCACCGCACGGTGGTTGACAGCTCTCTGGGGACACGACTTGATACCAGGATAGGGGGAGCATGCGGCACGCCGACGGTGATCTCACGACGGCAGGTCCTTTTGCCGATGGCGGCATGGAGCTGCTTGGGATCGAGCCGCTCGAAGAACATGCCCGGCGTCTCGCGGCCCTGCTCACGGTCTCCATCCGAGGCCGCGCGAACGGCGTTGCCCACCTGCGGCGGCTCGACGGCCACATGCGCACGCTGCGGCATGTCTATGTCGCCCTGACCGATGCCGCGCGGCGCGGCGAGCAGCCGTCGCCCGCCGGCGAGTGGCTGCTCGACAACTTCCACATCATCTCGGCCGCCGCCCGCGATATCCGTCACGATCTGCCACCGGCGTTCTATCGGCGACTGCCCCGGATCGCGGCCGACGAGTTCGCCGGGTTCCCCCGCGTCTACGCGATGGCCCTGGAGCTCATCGGGCGCAGCGCCGGCCGCCTGGATTCGCAGCGCCTGCACCGGTTCGTCACCGCCTTCCAGTCCATCACGCCGCTGACGATGGGGGAGTTGTGGGCCTGGCCGAGCGCGCTCAAGCTGGCGCTGCTCGACTACCTGAGGGCGAGGGCCGATCGGCTCGCGGAAACTCGGGTGCATCAGCTCGACGCGGATCGGCTTGCCTCTTCGCTCGAGGATCCGGCGGGCCGGCGCACGTGGCCAACCGAGGTGCACCCCGCGTTCGTCATCCGGCTGCTCCAGCGATCGCGCGAGCGCGAGCCGGCCGGAGTGCTCCGGCATGAGCTCGACGCGGCGCTCGCCGCCAGAGGCCAGACCATCGAAGAGGCAATCCGCGCGGATGGCCGGCACCAGGCGAGCGAGCAGGCGTTCATGTCGAGCCTCATCGGCAGCCTGCGGTTGATCTCGACGTTCGACTGGACGGAGTTCTTCGAGCGGGTCAGCCTCGTCGAGCAGGTGCTCCACCGCGATCCGGTCGGCGTGTACGGCCGGATGGACTTCCAGAGCCGCGATCGTTACCGCCACGCCGTCGAGGAGATGGCGCACCCGACGGGCGATGCGCAGCTCCGCGTGGCGCTCAAGGCTGTCGAGCGGGCGCGGCAGGTCGCCGAACGCACGCCCGGCGAGCGAAGCGCGCACGTCGGCTACTACCTGATTGGCGGCGGCCGCCGGCAGTTCGAGAAGGGCATTGGCTGGAGTCCGCGCCAGAGTATCCGGATCCGGCGGCTGTTCTTCCGCTACGCGACGCCGGGGTACCTCGGGACCATCGCTCTTGGCACGGCCGCGCTGGTCGCGACCGCGGTGGCCTTCGCGTACGCACGCGGCTGGCGAGGATCGGGCCTGGTGTGGACCGCGCTCCTGATGGTCGTGCCGGCCACCGAGCTGACGATCCAAATCGTCCAGCGGATCATCAGCAACCTGATCCCGCCGCGCCGACTGCCGCGTCTCGATCTGGTCGCGGTGCCGGACGACGCGCGGACGATGGTGATCGTGCCGACGATCTTCGACAGCGTCGAGCGCGTCGAGGAGCTCGTCGCGCACCTGGAAGTGCAGGCGCTCGGCAACGTGGACCCGCACATCCACTTCGCGCTGCTCAGCGACCTGCGCGACGCGCCGACGGAAACGCTTCCGCGGGACGCGGAGATCCTCGCCGCCGCCCGCGCGGGCATCGAGGCCCTCAACCGCAAGCACGCCGACGGGCAGCCCAACCGCTTCTTCCTCTTCCATCGCGCACGGCAATGGAACGAGCAGGAAGGACTGTGGATGGGATGGGAGCGCAAGCGCGGCAAGATCGAGGAGTTCAACCGCCTGCTGCGCGGCGCCACCGACACCAGCTTTCTGGTCTCGGCCGGCGATGTGACGATTCTGCCCAGCGTCCGCTACTGCATCACGCTCGACAGCGATACGCGCCTGCCGCGCGACGCGGCCCGGCAGTTGATCGGCATCATCACACATCCGCTGAACCGACCGGCGATGGATGCGCGGCTGCGTCGCGTGACGGACGGCTACGGCATCCTTCAGCCGCGCGTGAGCGTGACCTTCACCAGCGCGGCGGGATCGCTCTTTGCGCGCCTCTATTCGGGACACCCCGGCGTCGATCCGTACACGACGGCCGTGTCGGACACCTACCAGGATCTCTTCGCCGAAGGCATCTTCACCGGGAAGGGGCTGTACGACGTCGACGCGTTCATGGCGTCGCTGGACGACTGCGTGCCCGAGAACGCGCTGCTCTCGCATGATCTGTTCGAAGGCCTGCATGCCCGCGTCGCCCTGGTGTCGGACGTGGAGTTCGTCGACGAGTACCCGTCCAGCGTGCTGGCTCACGCGCGGCGGCAGCATCGCTGGATCCGCGGTGACTGGCAGATCCTGTTCTGGCTGTTTCCCTTCGTGCCGACCCGTCACGGGATCAAGCGCAACACGCTGCCGCTGATCGGTCGATGGAAGATCCTCGACAACCTCCGCCGCAGCCTCGTCACGCCGGCCCTGCTCGCGGTGCTCGTGGCCGGCTGGACGGTGCTGCCGGGGCCGCAGTGGTTCTGGACGCTGACGGCGCTGACGGTGATCGCGTCGCAGTTGCTGCCGCTCGTCGGCCGCCTGCTCGTCGGACCGCGGCAATCGCAGTCGCTCCCGGTGTTCTGGCGCAATCTCCAGGAGGACGCCGCGTCGGCGCTTGCGCAGATTGCGCTGGGCGTCACCCTCCTGGCGTACAACGCGTGGCAGACGGCGCACGCGATTGTCGTGACCCTGGTGCGGCTCGCCGTGACACGCCGTCGTTTGCTGGAATGGGAGACGGCGGCCTCGAGCATCGCGCGATCGAGCGGGCTGGTCGGACGCAAGGGTGTCTGGAACGTCGCGCTCGAGATGAAGGCCAGCCCCATCATCGCCGTGATCGCGATGCTCCTGGTCGCAATCGCCCACTGGCGCAACCTGGCGCCGGCCAGCCCGTTCCTCGCGCTGTGGTTCATGGCCCCGGCGGTCGCGTACTGGCTCAGCCTGCCCGTCGGTCCGCGGCAGCGGCCTCTCGTCGATGCCGAGCGCGCGCTGCTGCGCCGCACCGCCCGAAAGACATGGCGATACTTCGAGACGTTCGTGACCGCCGACACGGCGTGGCTGCCGCCCGATAATTACCAGGAGACCGGCACCGAAGCGCAGCCGGCCCCGCGGACCTCGCCCACCAACATCGCCATGGGCCTGCTGTCGGCGCTTGCGGCGCACGACCTCGGGTATCTGTCGACGCCTGGCCTGGTCTCGTGGCTCGATCGGAGCCTGACGACTCTCGAAGGCCTCGAGCGGCACGAAGGGCACTTCCTCAATTGGTACGACACGACGAGCCGGGCCGCCTTGCGCCCGCGCTACGTGTCGACGGTCGACAGCGGGAACCTGGCGGCGGCGCTCATCGCGCTCAGCGAAGGCTTGCGCCAGGTCGCACTCGCGCCGCAGACGGAGCCCGCGCGTTTGGAAGGGGTGATCGACACCGCCGCCGTGCTCGCATCGGCCACGTCGAGAAGCGACGCCGAGGGCGATCGGCGCCAGCAGGTGGCGAGCATCAACCAGCTCGCGCGGTCGATCGCCGATCTGGCGAAGAAGGCGCGCCACGACGGCGCGTTCGAGCCGCTCGAGACCGCCGGCCGGGAACTGGCGGATCTCGCGCCGCCCGTCGCGGGCCTCGACGACGACACCGGCTTCTGGACCCGCGCGCTGGTCAACGCGGTCGCCGACGTGCGCGTCGATCTCGCGGCAGACGCCCAATTGGAGGATGCGCTCCACGCCCTGGCGCGGCGCGCCTCGGTGCTGGCCGACGCGATGCGCTTCGAGTTCCTGTACGACCGACGGCGCCGCATGTTCACGATCGGCTACCGCCTCGCGGACGCCGACGGTCCGGGACGGGCCGACGGCGCGTTCTACGATTTGCTGGCGTCGGAAGCGCGTCTGGCCAGCTTCGTCGCGATTGCCAAGGGCGACGTGCCGCAGCAGCACTGGTTCCACCTCGGCCGGCTCGTCACGAACATCGACGGTCGCGCGACGCTGATGTCGTGGGGCGGCACGATGTTCGAATACCTGATGCCGCTGCTGTTGATGCGCAGCTTTCCCGGCACGCTGCTCGACCAGAGCTGCCGCGCGAGCACACGTCGGCAGATGGAATACGGGAAGCGCCGCCACATCCCGTGGGGCATTTCCGAATCGGCCTACGGCCTGACGGACCGCGCCGGCACCTATCAGTACAAGGCGTTTGGCGTGCCGGGGCTCGGCCTCAAGCGCGGGCTCGACGACGACCTCGTCGTCACGCCATATGCGACGGTCCTGGCGAGCCTCGTAGATCCGGGAGCGGCCGCGACGAACCTCGATCGCCTCGCGCGCGTCGGCGCGAACGGCCGCTTTGGCTTCTACGAATCGATCGACTACACCGTCCGCACGCAGGAGCCCGCGGAGGAAACGCCGGCGCCGGCGGCGACCCGCCCCGAGCTCGTCCGGGCCTTTTTCGCGCATCACCAGGGCATGTCGCTCGTCGCGCTGGCGAACGTCGTCTGCAACGACGTGTTCGTGAAACGCTTCCACGCCGATCCGCGCGTGCAGGCGACCGAGCTGCTGCTGCAGGAGCGCGTGCCACGCGAAGCCATCGTCTCGGAGCCGCGGCCCGCGGAAGGCGCGACGACGCTGCCCGCCGCACCAGTCATCGCGTCGCGCCGCTTCCGGTCTCCCCACACCGCGAGCCCGCACACGCACTTCCTGTCGAACGGCCGCTACACAGCAGCGGTGACGCACGCCGGCGGCGGGTTCAGCGTGTGGCGCGGGCTTGCCGTGACACGGCAGCGGGAGGATCGGACGTCGGATGCAGGCGCGCACCTGATCTACCTGCGCGATCCCTGGTCGGGGGAGGTGTGGTCTCCGACCTACCTGCCGACGGCCCGCGAGCCGGATGAGTACGACGTCATCTTCGAGCTCGACAAGGCGACGTTCCGCCGGCGGGACGGTGACTTCGAGACCCGGCTGGAGGTCGCCGTTTCCCCCGAAGACGACGTCGAGGTTCGACGGCTTTCGATCACCAACCACGGGGATCGCCCGCGCGAAATCGAGGTCACCAGCTACACCGAGATCGTGCTGGCCCGTCCCGAGGACGACTTTGCGCATCCGGCCTTCGGGAAGCTGTTCGTCGAATCCGAGCACGACGCGCAGAACGCCGGGCTGTTGTTCAGCAAGCGGCCGCGAGGCGGGGACGAGCGTCCCGTCTGGGCCTTTCACGTGCTCGGCGTCGATGGACGGCTCGGCGGAGCGGTCGAATGGGAGACCGATCGCGCCCAGTTCGTCGGCCGCGGCCGCAGCACCGTCAACCCGATCGCGCTCGACGGGCGTCCGCTGTCGGGCGCCACCGGGCCGGTGCTGGATCCCGTCGCTGCGCTGCGAGACCGTGTCCGGCTGGTGCCCGGGGCCTTCGTGCGCGTGACGTTTGCCACGGGCATCGCCGCGGACCGCGACACGGCACGAGCGCTCGTGAGCAAGTACCGGGATGGCAGCGCCGCCGCGCGGGCGTTCTCGATGGCCTTCACGCACGCCCGCGTGACCGTGCAGCACCTCGGCCTGACTGACGACTACGCCATTCTCTTCTCGCGCCTCGCGTCGCGGGTGTTCGGATCCGACGCATCCTGCACCAGTCCCGCGGATCTCGCGCGCAACACGCTGCCGCAATCGAATCTCTGGGGCTACGGCATTTCCGGCGATCTGCCGATCGTGCTGGTGTCGCTCACCGAGACCAGCGCCGTGCCGCTGGTGCGCCAACTGCTGCTCGCCCAGGAAGACTGGCGCGTGAAGGGTCTGCGCGCCGACGTCGTGATCGTCAACGAGCACCCCGCGGACTATCTTGACGAGATTCAGCGCGAGCTCACATCGCTTCTCGAGGAACCCCGATGGGCCAGCTGGAAGGACAGGCCAGGCGGGATGTTCCTGCTGCGGTCGGACGGCATGCGTGACGCGGATCGCCATCTGCTGTCAGCCGTGGCGCGCGTGGTCCTCCGGGGCGAGCTTGGCGCGCTGGCGCCCCAACTCGATCGCCCGGCCTCGTGGCTGTACGACGAGCATGGCGCTGCAAGGCCGGCGGCATTGCGAGAGGCGGAACCGGCCATCGAGCCAGTGGCCGTGCCTCCGCTCGTGATGATGAACGGGATGGGTGGGTTCACCCCCGACGGGCGCGAGTACATCGTGACGCTTGAAGGCGATCGAGAGACGCCGCTGCCGTGGTCGAACGTCCTCGCGAACCCGGAGTTCGGCACCATGATCAGCAGCGGCGGCGCCGCCTTCACCTGGGCGGAGAACAGCCGAGAGAACCGCCTGACGCCGTTTGCGAACGACCCCGTCACCGATCCGACGGGCGAGGCGATCTTCCTGCGCGACGAGGACTCCGGTGCCGTGTGGGGCGCGACGCCCGGGCCGCTTCCTCGCAGTCGGGAGTCCGGGCGGTGGGTGATTCGGCACGCCGCCGGCACGACGCGCTATGAGCACGCCATCCGCGGGCTGCGGCAGGACTTCACGGTCGGCGTCGATCCGAACGATCCCGTCAAGCTCGGGCGCCTGACGCTCACCAATACCTCCACGGAGCTGCGGCGTGTCAGCGTGTTCGGGTACGTCGAATGGAGCCTCGGGCCTCCGCGCTCCGGGGATCGCCGTTTCGTCGCGACCGAGATCGACGCCGGCACCGGGGCGCTGTTCGCCAGAAACGCCTACAACCAGGAATTCTGCGACCGCGTGGCGTTCTGGCACGCGACGAGTCCGGCGCACTCGTTCACGTGTGACAGGACGGAGTTCATCGGGCGGAACCGCACGCTGGCCTGGCCGGCCGCTCTTGCCCGGCCCCACCTGGCAGGTCGCGCCGGCGGCGGGCTCGATCCCTGCGCGGCACTCCAGATCACTCTCGAGATCCCGGCAGGGGAGTCGCGCCAGGTCGCATTCGTCCTCGGCCAGGCGCGCGACAGGGCCGCGGCCGTCTCACTCGTGGAGCGGTACTCCTCGCTCTCCGAGGTCGATGCCGCGCTCGCACGCGCGACACGGTTCTGGGACGAGACGTTGAGTACCGTGCAGGTGCACACGCCAGACGACTCGTTCGACCTGCTGGTGAACCGCTGGCTGTTGTACCAGACGCTGAGTTGCCGCATCTGGGCCCGGTGCGGCCCGTACCAGCCTGGCGGCGCGTTCGGGTTCCGCGATCAGCTGCAGGACGTGATGGCGCTGCTCTACGCCCACCCGGATCTCTGCCGGGCGCACCTGCTGCGCGCGGCATCGCGCCAGTTCACCGAAGGCGACGTGCAGCACTGGTGGCATCCGCCGGCTGGTCGCGGCACCCGGACGCGCTGCTCCGACGATCTCCTCTGGTTGCCGTACGTCGTGGCGGCCTACGTGCGTCACACGGGCGACTACTCCGTGCTCGACGAGCCTGTCGCGTTCCTCGAGGCAGCACCGCTCCAGGCGTATGAGCAGGAAGCGTACGTGATGCCGTCGACCTCTGCCGCCAGTGCCTCCCTGTTCGAGCACGTGTGCCGCGCGATTGAGCGATCGATGAAGTACGGCGCGCACGGGTTGCCGCTCATGGGCTCGGGCGACTGGAACGACGGCATGAACCGCGTGGGCGTCGAGGGCCGGGGCGAGAGCGTGTGGCTCGGGTGGTTCCTCGTGGTCGTGCTCAACGAAACCGCCGCGCTCTGCGAGACGCGCGATCGGCAGGACCTCGCGCAGCGCTATCGAAGTCAGGCCCGCTGGCTGACGGGCATGCTGGATCTCGCGTGGGACGGCGGCTGGTACCGGCGCGCCTACTTCGACGACGGCACGCCGTTGGGGTCCGTCCAGAACGACGAGTGTCGGCTGGATTCGGTGACGCAGTCGTGGTCGGTCATCTCGGGCGCCGCCAACGACAAGCGTGCGGAGCGCGCGATGGACGCCGTTCGCGCGCACCTGGTGCGCCGTGAGGCGCAGATCGTGCTCCTGCTCACGCCGCCGTTCGACCGGATGGAGCACGATCCGGGGTACATCAAGGGCTATCTGCCAGGCGTGCGCGAGAACGGCGGGCAGTACACGCACGCCGCGCTGTGGACCGTGATCGCGCTGGCGCGCCTCGGACTCGGGGACGCGGCGATGGAGCTGTTTCACATGATCAACCCGATCAACCACTCGCGCACCCCTGAAGGCTTGCAGCGATATCGCGTGGAGCCGTACGCGGTCGCCGCTGATGTCTATGCCCATCCGATGCATGTGGGGCGCGGCGGCTGGACCTGGTACACCGGCTCGGCGGGCTGGATGTATCAGGCCGCGGTGGGCAGCCTGCTTGGCCTCGAGCGCCACGGCGTCACGTTCAGCGTGGATCCCTGCATTCCTGCGATGTGGCCGGCGTACTCGCTCGACTGGCAGTACGGCGGGAGCCGCTACCACATCGTCGTGCAGAATCCTGCGCACCAGTACCGTGGGGTCGGCTCCGCCGCGCTCGATGGCGTCGATGTTGACCCGCGAGCCATTCCCCTCCGCGACGATGGCGCAAACCATGAAGTCCTTGTCGTGCTTGGATCGCGCTCAGATCTGGGCCTTCCGCTCGCAAATGCGGAGCGGGGCCAGCCTGATGTCGTGCCGCCGATGCGGCGCGGGTCGGGTGGATCGTGGCAAGGATCCAAAGAATGACGCCGCTACGGCGGGAGACGTGGGACACTGGATGCGCGACCGTGACACATCCACCCGATCTATCGCACGCGCCCCGCGCCCGAGCTGGCGGCCACATCCGGCGGGCCGCATTGGCCGCGTGCTGCACGCTGGCGCTGACGAGTACGAGGGTCGCGACGCCCGGAGCCCAGCAGGCCACTCCATCGCTGGCGTCCAACCTTGCGGCCGCCCCGGCGCTCAAGCGGCTGACCTTCACTGATGCCCAGGGCCTGTTCTACAACGCGCGCTACGCAGAGGCTGCGGACCTCGCGCTTTCCCTGCGCGATTCGGAAACGCAGGATCTTGCGAACGACGAGCTGCGCACGTCGGCGCTCCTGTTTCAGCTGAAGGCGCTGCTCGAGGTGCCGGGCGACAAGGAGAACAACAAGAAGAACGCGCTCTCGCGGTGCGCGACGTGTCCGGCGTTGATGAACGCGTTCTTCGCGGACGTCAAGCACGGGCAGGCGCTGGCGCGCGAGACGCTCCGGGTCACTCCCGCCGACGAGGTCGCGCTCTTCTATCTTGGGAAACTGGATCTCAATTACGTCTGGCTGCAGCTCGGCCCGCTGCGGCGGAAGACGGGATGGGACGAGTACTGGGAGGCCCGGCACTCGCTCGACGCGGTCCTCAAGGCCAATCCGCAGCACGTTCGCGCGATCGTCTCCCGCGCCTGGATCGACTACATCGTCGACACCCGGATGCCGTGGGGCACCCGGTGGATCCTCGGCGGGGGCAGCCGGCAGCGTGCGTTGACGGCCATAGGCGGCGCCACCGCCATCGAGTCGCCGTTCTACGCGCACGCCGAGGCCGAGTTCGCGCTGTGGGACATCCAGGTGCGCGAGCGCGACCTGACCAGGGCCACCGAGGTCGCCGAGCGGCTGGCCCGGACCTTTCCGGAAAACCAGGAAGTGGCCAGCTTCCTCGCGGCGCGAGCGTCCAGGTCGCAGCGCTGACCCCGATCGACGGAACGGTCGCGCAGTGATTCGAGGTCGCTGTAGAATCCCGCCGAGGTCCCCACGATGACACTGACAGCGTTCGTCCTGCTTGGTCTGGCTTCACAGGCGCCCGCAGCCCCTCCGCTGACTGCCGCGCAGCAGATCGCCGTCGCGGTCCAGGCCGCGCCGGAGGAGCGTCGGGCCGACGCGACGGTGATGGGCTATGACGACAGCGGCAAGCTCGTGACGCTCCGGCAGGGCAAGAACGACCTGATCTGCCTGGCCGACAACCCCAAATCCGCCGACTTCGAGGTTGACTGCTACCAGAAGGATCTCGAGCCTTTCATGGCGCGCGGCCGCGAACTGGCGGCGCAGGGTCTGAAGGGCAAGGAACGCAACGAGACGCGCTGGAAGGAGATCGACGAGGGCAAGGTCGCGATGCCCAAGTCGCCCAGCACGCTCTACATCCTCGAAGGCAAGGGCTACGACGCGGCCACCGGCACGATCACCAAGCCGTACCGCCGCTACGTCGTCTACACGCCGTACGCGACGCCCGAAACCAGCGGGTTGTCGACGATGCCCATTCCCGGCGGACCGTGGCTGATGTTCCCCGGTAAGCCGAGCGCGCACATCATGATCAACCCGCCAGAGCCGGACGAGAAGAAATAGCACCCTGAAGCCTTGACCGTGGCGTCAGGCGGCGACTACGATCGCGTGGTCGCCGCCCTCATCTCCGAATCCGGATCACCCCCGTGAAAATCCACGAGTACCAGGCCAAGTCCATTTTTGCGCGTCACGGTGTGCCGCTCCCGAAAGGCGAGGTCGCGTTCACGCCTACAGAGGCGTCCGAGATCGCGCGCCGTCTGGGCGGCGGCACGGTCGTCGTCAAGGCCCAGATTCACGCCGGCGGGCGCGGCAAGGGCGGCGGCGTGAAGCTCGCCAAGAACCCCGACGAGGCCGAACGCATCGCGCGCGATCTGATCGGCATGACGCTGAAGACGCACCAGACCGGGCCGGAAGGGCGCGTTGTGTCGCGCGTGCTGGTCGAGGAAGGCCTGGCGATTGCACGCGAGCTCTACCTGGGCCTCGTGCTCGACCGCGCCGCTGGCCGTCCGGTCGTCATGGCGTCGGCGGCCGGGGGCGTCGACATCGAGGAAGTCGCGGCGAAGACTCCCGAGGCGATCTTCAAGGAATACATCCAGCCGGGCACCGGGCTCATCCCGTTCCAGGGACGGAAGCTCGCGTTCGCGCTCGGGCTCGACGGCGCGCAGGCCAACAAGTTCACGAAGGTCGTGATGTCGCTTTACCAGGCGTTCGTCGCGACCGACGCGTCGCTGGTCGAGATCAACCCGCTCATCGTGACGCAGGGCGGCGACCTGCTGGCGCTCGACGCGAAGATGACCTTCGACGACAACGCGCTGTACCGCCATCCCGAGATTCGCGAGTACCGCGACCTCGGTGAAGAGGACCCGCTGGAGATCGAGGCGTCGAAGTTCTCGCTGAACTACATCCGCCTCGACGGCTCGATCGGCTGCATGGTCAACGGCGCCGGCCTCGCGATGGCGACGATGGACATCATCAAGCTGGCGGGGGGGCAGCCGGCCAACTTCCTCGACGTCGGCGGCGGCGCCAACGCGGAGCAGATCCGGAACGCCTTCAAGATCCTGATGGCGGACAAGAACGTGCGCGCGGTGCTGATCAACATCTTCGGCGGCATCCTGCGCTGCGACGTACTGGCGTCCGGGGTGATCGCGGCCGTGAAGGAGCTCGACGTAAAGGTCCCGATCGTCGTGCGCATGGAAGGCACGAACGTCGACGAGGGCAAGCGGATGCT
>JBKPSY010000346.1:0-18244 GCA_046735235.1 Acidobacteriota bacterium
CTCCTCTTCCGCCCGAACACCGTCGTCACCAACGTCCCGTTCCACCTCGCCCACTAGCGTGTTCCATTTCTGAACACGGAGACGGTTTGGGGACAGTCCCCGATTTTTTGGGGTGTTTTGCTCTGAATTTCGCTTGTTTGCCTTCTTGATGCCCGGATCTTGTGCGTCCTGGAACGGGCCAAATCGATGATTACAAAACTACGACCTTTAAAGTCGTAGTATTTTCTTGACCGACCGAAATGGTCGGATTTAGGCTGGCTGAGGTTTTTTGAGACTGTTTCCTCAACTGTCGTTCGTCGCCTCTTTCGAGCCAGCCATGACAAGCGTCCGCATTTTTCAAGCTGTCCGCGCCTGCGTCGCGGCGACCGCAATTCTGTTCTCGACTGCTCTGCTCTTCGCTTCGACCCCGGCCGCCCCTGTCGCCCCAGCCAGCATTGACCTCCGCGTCGCCGACACCACCGGCGGGGCCATCACCGACGCCGTCGTCCTCGTTCAGCGAGGAGAGGCCGCGCCCATGACGGCGTCGTCGACCGACCTCGGACGCTATCACCTCGACGGGCTGGCGCCAGGGCACTACGTCGTGACTGTCGCCAAGCCGGGCTTCGCGTCATGGAGCAAGGACGTGGACGTCGAGGCGGGCCGGACACTCTCAATCGCGATCACGCTCGGCGCGGAAGGCCTCTCCGAGCACGTCACTGTCGAGGGCGTCAGCCCCTACATGCCCGCGACCGTGATCTCGGGAACGCGCGTGCCGGTGCGTCCGCTCGACCTCCCGCAGAGCGTTGACGCCGTGCCGAGCGCCCTGATTCGCGCGCAGAGCGCGCTCTCGATGCAGGACGCGCTCATCAACGTGCCTGGCGTGACGCCGCAGCTCGGCGAGGGCCGGCGCGATCAGGTCGCGATACGAGGCTTTGCCGCCACGAACGACGTCTATCTCGACGGCGTGCGCGACGACGCGAAGTACTACCGGGATCTTTCGTCTCTCGAACAGGTGGAGGTCGTGAAAGGACCCGCCGGCGCGCTCTTCGGCCGCGGATCGAGCGGCGGTCTCGTGAATCGCGTGACCAGGAAGCCAATCTTCGGGAGCCGCTTCGGCGACGTGAGCGTGATGGCGGCGTCGTACGACCACGTCCGGCTCGAGGGCCAGTACGCGGACGGGGCGTCCTCGGACCGCGTCGCCTATCGTGTGACGGGAGCGTACGAGAACTCGAACAGCGACCGTCCGTACTACTCGCTGGAACGCAGCGCGTTCTCGCCGTCGCTCACGTACCGCCCCGGCGGCGGCCGCGAGCTGCTGGTCCAGGCCGACGTCCTGTTCGACGACCGGCTGCCCGACCGCGGGATCCCGTCATTTCAGGGCGCCCCGCTGGACGAGGCGCAGCCGTACTATTACGGCTATCCGTCGGACGACTTCCTGCGGAATCGCGTCGGCTCGCTGTCGGCCACGTGGCAGCAGTCGCTGGGCCAGCGCTGGACGCTCAGGAACACGTTCCGCGACACCTACTACACCAACGCCTTCAGCAACACCCTGCCCGGCGCCGTCACTCAACTCAAGGACACGCGCTACGTCGCGCGCTCGCAGTACAACTCGAGCGGCAACCAGAACAACTTGTTCAACCAGACAGACTTGGGGACGGCGTTCTCGACCGGCGCCCTCACGCATTCGGTGCTGCTCGGCGCGGAGTTCGGGCTGCAGCAGACCAGCTCCCTGCGCTTCAACGGCACCGCGTCGACCGTCACCGCGGTGAACCCGGTGCTCACGCAACCGGTCTACGGCACCACGCCCGCGACGAACAGCGAGTTCACGGGCACCTACGGTGCACTCTACGTCCAGGATCAGATCTCCATCGGCGATCGCTGGCGCGCGCTTCTCGGCGGGCGCCTCGACGTCAACGACCAGCGCCTCGACGATCGTCGCCCGGTGAACACGGACCTGGGTCGCGTGGACACCGCGTTCAGTCCGCGCGCGGGCCTGGTGTTCAAGGCGCAACAGAACGTCTCGCTCTATGGCAGCCTGAGCCGGTCGTTCCTGCCGAGCGGCGACGGGCTGTCGCTCGCGACGAACAACGCGGATCTCGAGCCCGAGCAGACGATCAGCTACGAAGGCGGCGTGAAGGCCGAAGTCCTGCGCCACCGCCTGACACTGACGTCCTCCGTGTTCCGGCTGGATCGGACGAACGTCAAGACCACCGATCCGCTCGATCCCACCAGGCTCGTGCTCGTCGGCCGCCAGCGCAGCAACGGCGTCGAGTTCACCGCCGGTGGCGCGATCGTCGACGGCTGGAACCTCAGCGCCGGTCTGACGCTGCTCGACCCGACCATCCTGCAGTCGAACGACATCACGAGCGGCGTGCCCGTCCAGGGTAACGACATCGGCAACGTCTCGAAACGCAGCGGATCGCTCTGGACGGCATACTCGACGAAGAGCGGCCTGACGCTCGGCGGCGGCGTGTTCGTGTTCGGCGATCGGTTCACGTCGAACGACAACCTGGTGACCCTGGCCGGGTACACGCGCGTGGACGTCATGGCGAGCCAGCGGATCGGCGGCGTCGAGGTGCAGTTGAACCTGCGCAACGCGCTTGGGGCGGACTACTACGAGACCGCGCAGAGCAACAACAACATCATGCCCGCCGCGGGCCGCAACGGCGGCGTGACAGTGCGCTATCGCTTTTAGACTCTCTCGTTACGTCTCCGCGCGCGGAAAGTACATCTGCACCGTGGTGCCGCGCCCTGGCGTGCTCACCAGCGTGATGTGGCCATTCGACTGCATCACGAACCCGAACACCATGCTCAGGCCACGCCCGCTGCCCTTCCCGACGGGCTTGGTCGTGAAAAACGGCTCGAACGCCTGCTCGCGGACCTCGTCGGTCGTGCCAATCCCGGTGTCAGACACCGACACCGCTCCGAGGGTTCGACCCGGACGGGACCGGCATGCTGGCGACTGGCAGCATAGCCATCGGGGCGCGTGCCGCAAACAAGGCCGGCGGTGCCTCGGCTACACTCTGGCGGTCGCACGTCCGGAGTCCGTGCGCCGTCGGCGGGCTTCACCCCGCGCCCCGGAGGCCTAGATGTCCCCGTTCCATCCGTCTCCTGTCATTCGAGCGGCCCTGACGGCCGCCGCGATCGCCACGCTCCTTGCCCTGGCGCCGGCACCTGCCGCCACCCAGCAGGGGCTCGGATACTTCGAGGCGAACGGAGACATCGGCGCGCCCGCCATCGCAGGGTCCACGACGTACGACGCCGGGATGCAGACCTATACGCTCACCGGCGCCGGCACGAACATGTGGGCGACGAAGGACGAGTTCCACTTCGCGTACCGGAAGCTCACCGGCAACTTCATCCTGCGCGCGCAGGTGAAGTTCCTGGGTCAGGGCGTCGAAGCGCATCGCAAGCTGGGTTGGATCGTCCGCAGCAGCCTGACGCCGGATGCGACCTACGCAGACGTCGCTGTCCACGGAAATGGCCTGACGTCTCTGCAATACCGCAGCGTCAAGGGCGGGCCGACGTTCCAGCTGCCGTCGATGATCTCGGCGCCCGACGTCGTGCAGCTCGAGCGCGCGGGCAAGACCTTCATCATGTCGGTCGCCAAATATGGCCAGCCGTTCACGCGCACGGAGCTGACCGAGCTCGACCTCGGCGACGCAGTCTACGTGGGCCTCTTCGTCTGCGCCCACAACCCGGGTGTCTCCGAGCGAGGCGTCTTCAGCAACGTCCGGATCGTCGTGCCGCCGCCGGCCGGGTGGCGGCCGTATCGCGACTACATCGGCAGCAACCTCGAAGTGATGAAGGTCGACAGCCCCGACCTGAAGGTGATTCACACCGCGGCGGGATCGTTCCAGGCGCCGAACTGGACGCGCGACGGAAAGTTCCTGATCTACAACGAGAGCGGCAAGCTGTACAAGTTCGATCTCGCCACCAACACCGCCTCACTGCTCGATACGGGCACAGTCACCGGGAACAACAACGACCACGTGCTGTCGTTCGACGGCACGATGATCGGCATCAGCAGCGCCGACGCCGGCAATCAATCGGTTGTCTACACCCTGCCCGCGACGGGCGGCACGCCCACGCGCATCACGAAGAAGTCGCCGTCGTATTTCCACAGCTGGTCCACGGACGCGAAGACGCTCTTCTTCACGGGTCTTCGCGACGGCGAGCTGGACGTCTACAAGATCTCGGCGGACGGCGGTGACGAAGTGCGCCTTACGAGCGCGAAGGGCGTGGACGACGGACCCGAGTCGACGCCGGACGGCCGGTGGATCTTCTTCAACTCCTCGCGGACGGGGCGGATGCAGATCTGGAAGATGCGCCCGGACGGGACGGAACAGCAGCAGATCACCGGCGACGAGTTCAACAACTGGTTCCCGCACATCGCGCCGGACGGCAAGTCGATGGTCGTCGTGTCGTTTCTGTCGGACGTGGATCCAGCCGACCATCCGTTCTACCGGCAGGTCTACATCCGCCAGATGGATCTCGAGGGCGCCGGCGCGAAGGTGCTGGCGTATGTCTACGGGGGCCAGGGGACGATGAACGTGCCGTCGTGGTCTCCCGACGGCAAGTCGATCGCGTTTGTGAGCAACACGGCGCTGCCGGCGCCGCATTGACGCGCGGGCGCGCTGCGTCGTCTGATCGTCTGTAGCGCAGGCCTTCAGGCCTGCCGAAGGGCCTGCCGCGGCGTTTGGCAGACCTGAGGTCTGCGCTACACATGAGTCACTCGGTGCGGAGCGCGGTCAGCGGACTCACACGCGTCGCGCGGCGCGCCGGCAGGTAGCACGCGAGCAGCGCGGCCGCCGACAGCAGAACCGCCGCCACGACCAGCGACACCGGATCCGCCGGGCTCACCGAGAACAACATCGTCGACAGGACCCGTCCGGCGCCGAGCGACAGCGCGAGCCCAAGCGCGACCGACACTGCCGTCTGCAAGACGCCCTGCATCGCAATCAGCGCGAAGACGTCCCGGGGATTCGCGCCGAGCGCCAGGCGGATTCCGATCTCGCGCGTGCGGCGCTCGACGACGTACGCCTTCACGCCGTAGACGCCGACCACCGCCAGCAGCAGCGCGATGCCGCCGAAGATGCCGAACATCACCGCGCCGAGGCGCACCATCCAGAGCGTGACGCTCTTGTCGAGGAGCTGCATGAACGGCAGCTGCTGCAGGATCGGCAGGTCCGCGTCGAGCCGCTGCAGCTCGCGGCGGAGATCCTGCGACGCGCCCTGCACGGCGGCCGGGTCGTTGCTCGAGTAGCGGACGCTCAGCCACGTGCCGGCGCTGTACGACTGGGCCAGCGGGAAGTACACGCGGCTGGCAGGCCCGTCGTCGTCCATGACGTCGTGGCGATGCGGCGCGACGATGCCGACCACCTCCATTTCCGAGGGCGATCCATCCGAGGGCGCCTCGGTCAGACGCACGCGTTGGCCGATCGGATCCTTGCCGGGGAAGAGCCGGTGCGCCATGCCTTCGTCCAGGATGCAGACGCGCGGCGTGTCGTGCTTCTCGCACTCCAGCTCCGTGAACGATCGTCCGCGAGTGACCGGCACGCCGATGCTCGCGAAGTAGGCGGGGGTCACGCTCGCGATGATGCCGCTGATGCCCTGCTGCGCACTCTTGGCGTCCTTCTTGACGATCGGCGCATTGGCCGGAACAAGCCGGACGGTGCTCGTGAGGTTGCCGTACGGCACCAGCGTGCTCCAGCCGACAGCCTTCACGCCTGGCAGCGCGCGGACGCGATCGGTCACGGTCTGGATCCGCCGCATCGCGTCGGCTTGCGGGGTGTTGGCGAGCGAGAAGTCCATCTCGGTGAGCACCACGCCGTTCGGGTCGAAGCCGAGATCCAGGCCGCCCGCCTTGAGTGCACCGCGGAAGAAGAGCCCCGCGCTGAAGATCAACACCAGCGACAGCGTCATCTGCGCCATGACGAGCACGTGGCGAGGCGCGAAGAAGCGGTTCAGCCGTCCCGACGCGGTAGACTCGGCGCCCTGGGTCTTCAAGTCGTTGACGACATCGGCGCGCGACGCTTTGAGCGCCGGGCCGAGACTGAAGATCAGCGTCGCAAGCACACAAAGTCCGATGGTCACCGCGAGGACGGTCGCGTCGGGCCGTAGATCCGTCGTGAACGAGAAGTTCATCGACCCGAGCAGCTGCGCGAACGACCGCTGAAGCAGCGTATTGGCCGAGCGGGCCAGCAGCAGTCCGACGGCGCCCCCGGCCAGTGAGAGCACCAGGCCCTCGACCAGCAGCTGGCGCACGATCTGCCAGCGCGTCGCGCCGATCGCCAGCCGGAGGGCGATCTCGCGCGCCCGCGCGGCGCCCCGCGCCAGCAGCATGTTGATCAGGTTCAGGCTCGCAATGAGCAGGACGATGCTGGCCATCCCAGCAAGGAGCACGCTCATCAACCCGAGCGGGCCGTCGTCGGACGGCGTCGTGCTGATGCTGAAACGCGACGGCGCCCTCACCTGGATCTCGCGGGTCCCCATGGCATCCGGCGGCTGCATCGCGGTGAGCCGCGCGGCGATGACGGGCAGCCGCGGCTCGACGTTCGTCAACTTCAAGCCAGGCGCCAGGCGGGCCATGACGTTCAGCGTGTAGTTCTTCGGGCTGTTGAGATCCAGCACCTGCCCGCTGTCGCTGAACGCGGAGCTGAGCTCGGTGTGAAGGCCCAACGGCAGCCACAGCTCGGGTGCGAGCAGGCCGCTGATGCCGGAGAAGCCTTCCGGGGCGATGCCGATGACCGTGTGCGGCTTGCCGTTGAGCCGCACGGAGGACCCGACGAAATCGGCGCCGCCGCCCATCCGCTGCCACAGGCCGTAGCTGGCGACTACGACCGGGATGTTCGCGTTCGGCCGGCCCTCGTCGGGACTGAAGAATCGTCCTGCAGCCGGCTGGACGCCCATGAACCGGAAGAAGTTGTCCGCGACCACGAAGATGAACGCGCGGTGCATCGGTTCGCGGTCTCGCGCGACGCCCCCCAGCGAGAAGTTCACCGCGGTGACATCGCTGAAGGTGTCCTTCGCCGCCGCGATGACGTGGTATTCCCCGAACGAGAACTGCCGGTAGTCGCGGTTGGATTCCTTCTTCGCCGTGAACACCGAGACGACCTCGGCCGGGTTGTATGGAACCACCGGACGAAGGATCAGGCCGTTGATCAGGGAGAACACGGCCGAGTTCACGCCGATGGCGAGCGCCAGGGTCACAACCGCCACGGCGACGAACCCGGGCGACTTGCCCAGCACGCGGACGGCGAAGCGAAGGTCGGCGAGCACAGCGTTCATAAGACCCCCAAAATGCCCGAGTTACAGCTTTGAGCTACGTTTGCAGGCGGATTTGGTTCCCGCCTTCGCGCTCCGCGCTTCGGCGAGGCAAGCCAGGCGCTCCGCCGCTTCGGCGAGGTAAGCCTGGTGCCTTGAAGGTATAGTGCGCCTCATCCCCCGAAGCCTATGAAACGTCGCGATTTCGTCTCGTTTCTCGGCGCCGCGGCTGGCGCGGCCACGCTTGGCGCCCGGACGACCGGGGCGAGCGGGTTTCCCGAGACGCGGCCCCCGGGCCGGATGGTCGTCGGCTGTCAGCGGTCGCCCACGGACGACAAGGCGTTGATGTTCTTCAAGCGCCATGCCGTGAATCACATTTGTGGCTACCCCGCCGACGAGGGGACCCGAGCGAGCTGGACCGCAGACTCCTTGAAGCAACTGCGGGATCGGTGCAACGCGCACGGCGTCGCGCTCGAGATGGTGCAGTTCCCGTTCATGTCGTCGGACGCGATCGAGAAGTCGCCGCGCAAGGGCATCATGCTCGGCCGCGAGCCCGAACGACAGCAGGAGATCGACGAGGCGTGCGAGATCGTCCGCAGCGCCGCCGCTGCCGGCATCCCGGCGATCAAGTACAACGTGAACCTGCTCGGTGTGCTTCGGACGACGCCCACCGAAGGCCGGGGCGGCACGAAGTACAGCACGTGGCGCCTTGCCGAAGCGAGGCAGGATCCGCCGCTCACGGAAGCCGGGCATGTGCCGGCGGATCTCGCCTGGGAGCGCATCACCTACTTCCTCGAGCGCGTCGTTCCCGTCGCCGATGAATTCAAGGTACGGCTCGCGTGCCATCCGCACGACCCCGGCGTGCCGGCATCCGGGTTCCGCGGCGTCGTGCGCGTGCTTGGCACGGTCGACGGGCTGAAGCGGTTCGTTTCGATCAAGGCGAGCCCGTATCACGGCCTCAACTTGTGCCTCGGCAGCGTCGCCGAGATGCTGCAGCAGCCGGGCACGGAGATTCACGATGTGATCCGGCACTTCGGAGCACGTGGCGCGATTTTCAACATCCACTTCCGCAACGTTCGGGGACGCCGCGACTCGTTTCAGGAAGTGTTCCCCGACGAGGGCGACATGGACATGCTGGCGGTGATCCGGACGCTGAAGCAGTCGGGATACTCCGGCATGCTCATGCCCGATCACATGCCGACCCATCCTGACGACCCCGGCCAGCATCAGGCGTTTGCGTTCGGGTACGGATACATTCGCGCGTTGATTCAGGCAGTGGACTCGGAAGCGTGATCAGGAGGACCTCATGTCGACGTTGATGGGTGTGTTGTTCATCGTGCTCGGGCTGATTGCGATCGGGGAGCCGCTGGTCGCCGGTCTGGCGGTGGCGGTCCTGGCGGGTTGGCTGCTGCTGGCGGGCGGCATCGTGCACGCGATCTCCGCGTTCCGCGGGGGCGGCGCCAGAGGGGTTATCTGGCACGTGCTGCTCGCGATCCTCTATCTCTGCGGTGGAGTGTACTTCGTGACGCACCCGCTGCTCGGACTCGGCACGCTGACGCTGTTCCTCGCGACGATCTTGTTCATCGAGGGCGTCGTGTGGGTCGTTGCCTACTTCCAGATGCGCAGCGGCAACATCTGGATGCTGCTGAACGGCGTCATCACGCTCGTGCTGGGCCTGATGATCTGGGCCGGCTGGCCGTCGACTTCGGTCTGGGCGATCGGGACGCTCCTCGGCGTGAACCTGGTGATGACCGGCATGTCGATTCTGTTCGCCGGCGCGGCGTTGAGAAAGCTGGCGGCGTGACAGGGACGCTCAGATCAGGCGCGTGAGTGCGTCGGCGAGCGTCCTGGCGTTCTCGACCGCTGCCGCGCCAGGATCGTTGTTGAAGTACGCGAAGACGCGCCGGCCGTGCTGAACCTGTTCCGCCAGCCGGCGCGCCCACGCGTCCAGGCTCGCCCGCGGGTAGCTGCCCTGGTAGTGACCGCTCGTGCCGTGAAAGCGCACGTAGACGAACGGATCCTCGAAGGGCCCATCCAGCGTCGATCCGGCCTTGTCGTGCAGACAGAGGGCGACCCGCCTCTTCTTCAATACCTCGAACGTCTCCCGCACGTACCACGACGGATCGCGGAACTCGATCACATGAAGGATACGATGCGCGCCAACCGTGCGAGGCAGCGCCGACAGGAACGCGTCGAGTCGCTCGAGATCGATCGTGAATCGTCCGGGAAGCTGATAGAGGACCGGGCCCAGGTGCGGGCCGAGTGCCGATGCGCGCGAGAAGAGGCGATCCAGCGGCTCGTCGGGATCGCGAAGCCGCTTCATATGGGTCAGAAAGCGGCTGGCCTTGACCGCCATCAGGAACCCGGTCGGCGTTCGAGCGTGCCACTGGACGAAGGTCGACTTCTCTGGCAGCCGATAGAACGTGTTGTTGACCTCGACCGTGTCGAACCGCTCGGCGTAATACTCCAGCCAGTGTCGCGGCGACAGCTCGCGCGGATAGAACGTGCCCCGCCACGAGGCGTAGTTCCACCCCGAGCAGCCAATGCGCGGAGGCCAGCGGCGAATCGCCACGTCATTCGCCCATGCAAGATCGCGTGCCTCGACCTCGGCACGTTTGCCGCGGCTGCCGGCATCTGACAGAATCCGGCCGTTTCCTGATGCTGTGGTGGCTTCCGATAGGCGCGCTCGGCGCATACGGGCTCTTTCTGGCCGGGATGTTCGTCGTCATGTGTCAGCCTCCCATTCGCTTCGGGCGGCTGATGCGTCACTTCCCCATATGGGCGATGCGGCTCATGCCGTTCGAGGCGATGTGGACGCGTGCCCGGCGGGGCACCACCCGCGTCGGCGACCTCGCGCCCGACTTCACGCTGCGCACGATCGATCGCCAGACCGAGGTCACCCTCTCGGCGCATCGCGGGCGCCGGCCGGTCGTCCTGATCTTCGGCAGTTACACTTGACCGCCGTTCCGGCGGGAGGCTCCCGCCATGGACGCGCTGTACCAGCGGTATCGTGACCGCGCGGAGTTCTTCATCGTTTACATCGGCGAGGCGCACCCGAGCGACGCCTGGCAGGTGCCCAACAACCTGAAAGATCGCGTGATCGTCGCCAGCCCGGCGGATGCGCGGGAGCGGGAAGCGGTCGCGGATGTCTGCATGACGAGGCTTGGACTCTCAATCCCGGCGATCGTTGACACGTTCGACGACTCGACGGAACGGGCGTATACGGGATGGCCGGATCGGCTGTATCTGATTGACCGGACCGGACGGATTGCCTATAAGAGCAGCCCTGGTCCGTACGGGTTCACGCTCGCCGACCTCGAGGCGGCGCTGCAGAGGGAGTCCTGATGATGCGTCGACGCCGTCAGATCGTCCTGGTCCTCTCCGCGCTCGCGATGGCGGCGGCCGCAAGTGCGGCCGACGCGCCGCGGGTCTCGGTGGTCGTGCCGTCCGGCCACGGCGATCGGCCGATCGACGGCCGGCTGCTGCTGCTCCTCTCGACGGATTCATCCGCGGAGCCGCGCATGCAGATCGGCGAGTCGGTCGCGACGCAGATGGTGTTCGGCATGGACGTGGACGGTGTCCGCGCC
The DNA here is from genome assembly GCA_046735235.1 of Acidobacteriota bacterium. Classification (GTDB taxonomy): domain Bacteria; phylum Acidobacteriota; class Vicinamibacteria; order Vicinamibacterales; family JAENWD01; genus JAENWD01. The sequence goes on from JBKPSY010000346.1 coordinate 10,833, forward strand.
GGCCAGCCCATCGCGTTCGACACAGGTTCACCGGGCTATCCGATCTGGAAACTCAGCGACGTTCCGGCCGGCGACTACTACCTGCAGGTCGTGCTGCATCGATACGAGACGTTCCACCGCGCCGACGGTCACACGGTGAAGCTGCCGATGGACCGCGGCGAGGGCCAGCACTGGAATCTCGCGCCGGGAAACCTCTACTCCCCGCCTCAGAAGGTCACGATCGGCGGCGGGGCTGCGGTGACGGTGTCGCTCGACAAGGAAATTCCCCCGATTCCCGAGGCGAAGGACACGAAGTACATCCGTCACCTGAAGATCCAGAGCGCGCTTTTGACGAAGTTCTGGGGGCGGCCGATGTTCCTCAGCGCGAACGTGCTGGTGCCGGAGGGCTTCGACGAGCATCCCAACGCGCGGTTCCCTCTGATGATCTTCGAGGATCACTTCAACCAGGACTTCGGCGGCTTCCGGACCGAGCCGCCCGATCCGAACCTGAAGCCGGACCACAGCGAGCGCTTTCACCTCGAGGGCTACAACCGCATCCAGCAAGACGAGGCATACAAGTTCTATCAGCAGTGGATCGCGCCGCAGTTCCCGCGGTTTCTCGTCGCGCAGATCAACCACGCGAACCCGTACTACGACGACTCGTACGCGGTGAACTCGGCAAATCTGGGCCCGTACGGCGACGCGATCGAGACCGAGCTCATCCCGGCCATCGAGAAGCAGTTTCATGGGATCGGCCAGGACTGGGCCCGCTTCGTCTACGGGGGATCGACCGGCGGCTGGGAAGCGATGGCCGTGCAGCTGTTCTATCCGGACCACTACAACGGTGCGTTCATCGCCTGCCCCGACCCTGTCGATTTCCGCGCCTACACCACGGTCAATATTTACGACGACAAGAACGCCTTCGTCATGCAGGGCCCGCACACCAGCCAGCTGCGGCCCGGCATGCGGAACTACCTGGGCGAGACGCTCGGCACGATCAAGAGCATGAACCAGCTGGAGCTCGTGCTCGGGTCACACGCCCGCTCCGGCGAACAGTTCGACATCTGGCAGGCCGTCTTCGGTCCTGCGGGAGACGACGGGTATCCGAAGCCGATCTTCGACAAGGCCACCGGCGAGATCGATCGCTCGGTGGCGGCGTACTGGAAGGAGCACTACGACCTGTCCGCGATTCTTCAGCGAGAGTGGTCGACGCTCGGCCCCAAGGTGCAGGGCAAGCTGCATGTCTACGTTGGCAGCGCCGACACGTACTTTCTGAACAACGCGGTCTACTACCTCGAAGACTTCCTGAAGACGACGAAGAACCCGTCGTACGACGGCGAGGTGCAGTACGGCGATCGCGCGGAGCACTGCTGGAACGGCGATCCGACGCTGCCGAACGCCTACTCGCGCCTGCACTACAACACCATGTATTTGCCGAAGATTCTCGAGCGTATCAAGCAGACGGCTCCGCCCGGCGCCGATCTGACGTCCTGGCGCTACTGAAGGCTTGCCTCGCCGTACCCGCCGAAGGCGCAAAAGGCTTGCCTCGCCGTACCCGCCGAAGGCGCGAAGGCGGGGGCCCAACGCGATTCGTCCTCGCGGAGGGCTGCTTCGTCACGCGCTCCGTCCCAGGTTCCGTCCCGTGGCCGATTGCGCCGCCCGGCAGCAGTCCGTCACAATGAAAGTCCTCTTCCTGGATACCGTGTCGCGTTCGCGCGCGCGGTGATCGTCCGAGCCTCCCTCGGTATCCACCGGTTCACGGCGCCAGCGGGTCGACCGCCCCGCGACGGCGTCGTTTCTCGCGTCGGGTTCCCGCCTCCGGAAGCCGCGCTCTTTCAGCAGTCGATGACGGCTGTACGGAGACGTGTGTCATGCGGAATCGATGGGTCGTGCTAGTGCTCGCATTTCTCGGCTGTGTCATCGCGGGCGCCGCGGCGGCACAGGACACCGGCGGGACGCTCGCCGGACGGACGGTGGACGCACAGGGCCTGCCCTTGCCCGGCGTCGCGGTGACGGTGACGGGCGCGCAGGGCGCAAAGGCTGCAGTGAGCGACGCGGACGGCCGCTTCACCATTCCGTTCCTGACGCCGGGCTCGTACTCGGTGCACGTGGAGCTTCAGGGTTTCGCGCCAGTGGATCGGAGCGACATCCGCGTAGGACTCGGCCAGCGGGTCGACCTGCCGCTGACGCTTCGCGTTGGTTCGCTCCAGGAAACGGTGCAGGTCATCGCGACGCCGCCGACGGTGGACACGACGAGCACCACGATCGGCGCGAGCTTCGACAGCAGGACGCTCTCCCGGCTGCCGGTCGGCCGCCGTTTCAGCGACACGCTGTACCTCGCGCCGGGTGTCAGCACCGGCGGCGCTGTCGGCGTCGCCAACCCGTCCATCGAAGGATCCAGCGGCCTCGAAAACCAGTACGTCGTCGACGGCGTGAACATCACCAACGGCGGCTACGGGGCGCTGGGGTCGTACTCGATCGTGTTCGGATCGCTGGGCAACGGCACGCCCTTCGACTTCATGGAAGAGGTGCAGGTGAAGACCGGCGGCTACGAGGCTGAGTTTGGCCAGGCGACCGGCGGCGTCATCAACGTCGTGACCAAGAGCGGATCGAACGCGTTGAAGGGCAGCGTCTTCGGGTTCGCGCGGCCCTCCGGGCTCGAGTCGAGCTACGACACTGTCACGACCGTCGAGGGGACAGTGAACAGGACGGGCACTCAACTCAGCGATGTCGGCGGCACCATCGGCGGGCCCATCAAGACCGATCGCCTCTTCTTCTTCGGCGCGGTCGACCCGCAGTGGCAGACGGACACCTTCGTCGCGCCCGATGGATTTCCGCTGAAGTCGCTGGGCGAGGTGGATCGTCAGCGCCACCTGACCAACTATGCCGGCAAGATCACGTGGCAGCCGACGGGCTCCCATCACTTCGACGTGTCGGTGTTCGGGGATCCTGCAAAGGGCGACAACGGCCCGCAGCGCTCGGGATCGCTGCTCGGGCAGACCAACTCCGCCTACAGCTCCCTGGAATACGGCGGGCACAACCAGACCGTGCACTACGACGGCGTCCTGAACCGGCACTTCCTCGTCGAGGGATCGTTCGGGCGAGCGCTGAACCGGATCGTCGAGACCCCGTCCGTGAACGAGTGGCAGGTCGCGGACTTCCGCGTGACGCCCACCGTCAACACGGGCGGCCTCGGATTCTACGAGGCCGGCAACCGCAGCGAAGCCTGGCAGACACAGGCCAAGGCGACGTCGATCTTCGATGCAGCCGGCGAGCATCAGGTGCGCTTCGGCGTCACGTACGACCACCTGGACTTCAGCCAGCTGCAGCAGTACACAGGACCTACGTTCACCGCACCGAACGGCCAGCAGACGGCCACGGGCGCGGTCGTGAATATCATTCCGGACCCGGCCTTCGGGCAGATCTACCACGTGCTTCTGGCCAGCCTGACGTCCGCGCGTCCGACCACGCAGAACTACCAGGCGTTCTTCGTCGAGGACTCGTGGAAGATCGGCAACTCGCTGACGATCCGCCCTGGCGCGCGCTACGAACAGGAGACGCTGTCGGGCACGCTGATCAAAGACTTCTCGCTCAAGAACAACTGGGCGCCTCGCGTGGGAGTGGTCTGGGATCCGACGAGAACCGGCAAGGGCAAGGTGTTCGGCAACTTCGGCCGGTACTACGCGCGCGTGCCGAATGATCTGGCCGCGCGCGCACTCTCGTCCGACGCGTTGCTGTCGGCGGACTACTTCGACGCAAATCTGACGAAGCCGGTGCCCGACGGCACGGTGACGACCAATGCCACCAATGGCAAGCAGACGATCACGCACTTCAGGCTGCTCGGGTCGGGCGGCGACACCATCGATCCGGACACGAAGCTGAGCTACTACAACGAGTGGGTTCTCGGCTCGGAGTACTCGGTCTTCAAGAGCATCGACATCGGTGTGCGCTACATCCATCGCGACATCGGGCGAGTGCTCGAAGACGTGCAGCCGTATCCCGTCGTCGCGACGTCCATCGGAGTTGACGGCGCGGCCACGGCGAACTACCTGCTGACCAACCCCGGGCCGAACACGCCGGTTGTCCAGTTCATGCAGGGGACGACGGTGAAGTTCGAATCGCCGGTGCACGACTACAACGCGGTCGAGTTCACGGCGAACCGCCGCTTCGCAGATCGGTGGTCGCTGGCCGCGTCGTATCGCTGGTCGCGATTGACCGGCGACTTCGAAGGCTTTTTCCGCAACGACAACGGCCAATCGGATCCGGGGATCTCGTCGCTCTATGACTACCCGACCGACGACCCGACATACACGCTGGTCGGCAAGCCGGTCTTCGGCTACTCCGGCGACATCCGGTTCCTCGGGGCGGCGGGCAGCGGGCCGCTGCCGCTGGATCGCACGCACGACGTGAAGATGTACGGCACCTACGCGTTCGACATGGGCCTGAGTCTGTCGGCGGGCGTCGAAGTCGAGTCCGGCGCGCCGTTGACGGCGATGGCCGCGCACCCGATTTACGGTGGCGGTGGCGAGATCCCGTTGACGGTCCGCGGCGCAGGCTTCCAGACGTCCGATGGTTTCCGCACGAGGACGCCGTGGACGAAGCCGGTGAACGTCGGCGCGGCGTACGCGCTGAAGGTCGGCGGCAGGAACCTCATGCTCATGGCGGACGCGTTCAACGTCTTCAACACCCAGACCGTGGTGGACTACGACACCTTCTCGGAGATCACGTTCACCGTGCCGAATCCTGATTTCGGCAAGGCCGGCGCGTCCGGAGTGATCGGCGGGCAGCAGTTCACGGCGCCGCGGCAGCTTCGCATCGGCGTCCGCTACGAGTTCTGATCGGACAACAGCGGAGCCTGGGGATGGCCTCAGGCTCCGCTGCCCGACTCAGGCCAACGGACCCGCAGGCGGCCAGCCACGGCCGCGCGATCCGCGCCCGCGTCGCGTGCCAAGGCTTTGAGCGCGCTCCGCTCGAGCCGCCACTCGGTCACGGCGAGAGGAATTACCCAGCCGAGCCATCCGGACAGTCCCGCGATCGTCTGAATCATCAGCCTCTCGTTGCCGCCGAACGTCGTGTCGAGCTGCGGAATGAGGACGAGGACCCAGATCACGGTCCATACCCGGTTCGTGATCACGGAGAACGTGAGGACCACGCTGCGCGTCATCCAGCGGCGGTGCTCGATCCACGACTGTCGGCGGCCGGCGCGGAAGCCGGTGATCGTGACGGTCAGCCACACGATGGCGAGGACGACGTTGCTGGCGCGAATCACCGGGCCGAACGGGCTGACGGCGCCAATCGTCAGTCCCATCAGCCCGGCCGGCAGCACGCCGCCGAAGATGTAGAGCAGTCCCAGCCGGCGGTGGACCTGGGGATAGTCTCGCCGCAGCCACGGCCACACCTGCAGGCACGCCGTGATCATCGCAATCGATCCGAAGACCACGTGAGCGACGAGCGCCAGGTAGTAGCCCGGCACGCTCGCCGGCGGCGCGACGCGCGAGCGCGACGGGTCCAGCGTCAGGTACGGCGGCAGCGAGTACGAGATGAACGCCAGCGCCAGCAGCATGAGCGGAACGACGCTCCACGGGCGGCGGTACCACGGACGAATGGCAGCAGGGGCATGAGTCATGGTGTCAACGCACGGGGGCAAATTGTGTACGATGTACGCAATATAGCGTACCTGATACGCTGATTGCCAGCGCATGCCCAGACGACGTCCAAAAGCGGTCGCCCTGTCGCCAGGCCTGGAGGCGGCCTGGGGCCTCCGGCGCGAGCCCACGCGCGGCCCCCGCCCCGAGCTCAGCCTCCCCCGCATCGTGAACGCCGCGGTCGCGCTCGCCGACGCCCGCGGCCTGGAGGCCGTGTCGATGAGCCGCGTCGCCGGCGCCCTCGGCGCCGCCACGATGGCCCTGTACCGGTACGTGCGAACCAAAGAAGAACTGCTGCTGCTGATGGTGGACGCGGCCATCGGAGAGCCGCCGGCCGCGCGTCGGCCGAACGAGACCTGGCGTCCGGCGCTTCAGCGCTGGGCTCTGGGGTACCTGGCCGCTCTGCGGCAACGGCCGTGGATCGTCCGCGTGCCGATCGGCGGTCCGCCCATCGCTCCCAATCAGGTCGGCTGGTTCGATTGCGGTCTCGGCTGCCTGAAGGACACTCCGCTCGCCGAGATCGAGAAGCTCGCCGCCCTCCAGCTCGTCGACGGCGTGGTCAGGCATCAGGGAACGCTCGAGGCCGACCTCCGCCTCGCGGCCGAGGCGCCGCAGTCGCTCGTGGCGCAAGGCGTCCAGGCTTACGGTCGCTCGCTGGCGGGGCTGATCGATGGGGACCGGTTCCCGGCGCTGACCGCGCTGGTCGCCGCAGGCGTGTTCGAGGGAGGCGACGAGTCGCCGGACAGCGAATTCGAGTTCGGTCTCGAGCGCGTTCTGGACGGCATCGAGGCGTTTGTCGGCGAGCGCGCGCGCCGAAAGCGGCGCCGGTGACTTCCTAGCGCCCCGAGGTTCCCAGCCAGACGAGCGCGCGCGTGATGAACTCGTTCTGTGCAGCGCTCGAGAACGTCGACGACAGCGCGCGGTTGGTGCCGCCGTAGTCCATGTCGTTGTGGCCCATGTTCATGTAGACCATCCGGTACTTCGTGTTGGTCCACGCGACCGGATAGTCGCCGCTGTGCCAGATCTCCTCGGGCTTCGGCCCTGTGCCCAACGGAAAGCTGGACGGGTCGATCGACAACAGAATCCGAATGTCGCGATTGGCCCGGAGGTCGCGCTGCCAGCGATACCACTCGCTAGGTGCCGAGGTGAACGTGCGGGGCAGTCCCGCCACGATCGGATGGTCGCCGGACTCCACCCGGAGCGTCGCCGCGGTCGGCCGCCAGGTGTTGCTCACGTATTGCCCCGCTCCCAGGAACTCGTCGTGATACCAGTCCCAGTTCTGGGGGTACTTCGACGGCGTCAGCGCGAACCCGGCGAAGTGAAATCCCATCCACGCGCCGCCGTGCTCCATGTAGTGCCGGAATGCCTCGCGGCCGGCGGGATCGTCGGGGCGCGTATCGAGAAAGAGCACCACGTGGGCGCGCGACAGCTGCTCGGCGTTCAGCCGATTCCAGTCCGTGGTGGCTTCATACGCGAAGCCTTGCGCACGTCCGATCCCTGGAAACCAGCGGTTCGCCTCCCCGACGAAACTGATGTGCGCCGGATCCTCGACGCCGGTGTAGAACGCAAGCACCGAGAACGGCGCGCGCTCCGCGCGGCCCGACAGAGCGACCGCTGCCAAGAAGATCGCGGCCAATGCCGCGGCGTGACGGCTTACTGCGCCCTCAGCTCCGCGAATCCAATCGCGCACGTCTCGCCGCCCTTCCCGGCAAGCAGCCGCGTCCAGTCGGGCGGCTGCTCGAACCCCGTGTAGAACACCGTGTATTTCCCGTCGCCCTCGTCCACGAG
>JBKPSY010000347.1:0-8517 GCA_046735235.1 Acidobacteriota bacterium
CCGGCCAGCGCCGTCTTCAACGCCGCGACGCGCTGGCGCTGGACGAGGAAGTCCGACTCCGTCACCTGCGGCGCCTGCAGGATGGCCGATACGAGGTCCCCGCCGACCAGGGGCGCGAGCTTCTCGGCCAGCGTCCGCGCCTGCGCGCTCTGGCTGTCGATGGCGAGGCGATAGCCGAGGCCGAACTCCGCGTTGTCCTCGAAGAGCGAGTTGGCCCACGCCGGCCCGCGGCCGTCGGCGTTGGCGGCCCACGGCGTGGTGGGCAGGTTGCCGCCATAGATGGACGAGCATCCGGTGGCGTTGGCGATCTGCAGCCGGTCGCCGAACAGCTGCGACATCAGCTTGAGATACGGGGTCTCGCCACAGCCGGCGCAGGCACCCGAGAACTCGAACAGCGGCTCGAGAAACTGTACGCCGCGCACGTTGGCGAAATTCACGCGCGTGCGATCCGCCCAGGGCAGCGTCTCGAAGAAGCGGATGCTCTCGCGGCCGGCGTCGAGGTGCTGGAGCCGGTCCTTCATGTTGATCGCCTTGACGGAGGCGTCGGTCGGGCTGTGCGCCGGGCAGTTCTCCACGCAGACGCCGCAGCCCGTGCAGTCTTCGACATAGACCTGCAGCGTGAAGCGCGAGTCGGGATAGCCACGCGCGTTGATCGGCGCCGCCTTGAACACTTCCGGAGCGCCCACGAGCCGGCTCTCGTCGTAGTACTTGGATCGAATCACGCTGTGCGGACACACGATCGCGCATTGGCCGCACTGGATGCAGAGGTCGGATTCCCAGACCGGCACCTCGTCGGCGATGTTCCGCTTCTCGTATCGGGTCGTGCCGGTCGGATACGTGCCGTCCACGGGCAGCGCGCTGACGGGCAGCGAGTCGCCCTGCATCGCGAGGATCGGCCCCGTCACGTTGCGGACGAAATCCGGCGCCGACGCGGGCACCAGCGTCAGCCGGATGCGCTGGCCGGCCGCTTTCGACGGCACGCGGATCTCGTGCAGGTTCGCCAGGGCGCTGTCGATCGCCTGGAAGTTCTTCTGGACGATCGCCTTGCCCTTCCTGGCATACGTGCGCTCGGTGGCCGTCTTGATCGCTTCGATCGCCTTCTCCTTGGGCATGACGCCCGAGAGCGCGAAGAAGCACGTCTGCAGGATGGTATTGACTCGCGACCCGAGCCCCAGGCCCGACGCCACCTTCGACGCGTCGATGACGTGAACCTTCAGCTTCTTCTCGATGATCTGCTTTTGCACCTCGCGCGGTATCTCGTCCCACACCTCGTCCGGCGAGTACGGGCTGTTGATGAGCACCGTGGCGCCCGGCGCGGCCGCCGCGAGCGTGTCGAGCTTGTAGAGGAAGTCGAATTTGTGGATGCCGACAAAGTTCGCGGACTTGAGGAGATAGGGCGCGCGAACGGGCCGGGGACCGAACCGCAGGTGCGAGATCGTGTAGGAACCGGACTTCTTCGAGTCGTAGACGAAATAGCCCTGGGCGTGCCGGTTCGGATCCGCGGCGAGGATGATCGTGGAGTTCTTGTTCGCGCCGACCGTGCCATCGGCGCCGAGGCCGTAGAACAACGCCCGCACGACATCGGGCGGCTCGATGTCGAAGCTCGCGTCCACCGCCAGGCTGGTGTGCGACACGTCGTCGTTGATCCCGATCGTGAACCCGCGCTTCGGCGACGGCTTCTTCAGCTCGTCGAAGACCGTCTTGGCCATCGCGGGGTCGAAATCCTTCGACGACAGGCCGTAGCGGCCTCCCACGATCACGGGCATGGACGCGATGCTGCCCGCGGCGAGCGCCTCGGCGAACGTCGTCAGGACGTCGAGATACAGCGGCTCGCCAGGCCCCCCGATCTCCTTCGTCCGATCGAGCACCGCGATGCTCTTGACCGTCGGCGGCAGCGCCGCCCGAAAGCGCTCCGCGTCCCACGGGCGATAGAGCACCACCTGCAGAACACCGACCTTCTCGCCGTGGGCGTTCAGCCATGCGGCGGTCTCGTCGAGCACCTCGAACGCCGAGCCGATGACGACCACGACGCGGTCCGCTTCCGGATGGCCGCTGTATCTGAACAAGCGATAGGAGCGGCCGATCAGCGCCCCCACGCGGTCCATCGCGCGCTGAACGATGTCCGGAGTGCGGGTGTAGAAGGGGTTCGCCGACTCGCGCGCCTGGAAGAACGTATCGGGGTTGTGGGTCGTGCCACGGATGACGGGCCGCTCCGGCGTCAGCGCCCGCGCGCGGTGCGCGCGCACAAGCTCGTCGTCAATCGCAGCCCTGATCTGCTCGTCGGGGATCAGGGAAATCTTGTTTTCCTCGTGCGACGTGCGGAACCCGTCGAAGAAGAACAGCACCGGCACGCGGGCTTCGAGCGTGGCAGCCTGCGCCACCAGCGCGAGGTCGTGCGACTCCTGCACCGAGGAGGCTGCCAGCATGGCGAAGCCGACCATGCGGGCGCTCATCACATCCGAGTGGTCGCCAAAGATCGAAAGCGCCTGGGTGGCGAGCGCTCGCGCGGCCACGTGAAAGACGCAAGGCGTCAGCTCCCCTGCGATCTTGTACATGTTGGGCAGCATCAGCAGGAATCCCTGAGACGCCGTGAAGGTCGTCGTGAGCGCGCCGCTCTGAAGCGCGCCGTGTACGGCCCCGGCGGCGCCCCCCTCGGACTGCATCTGCTGGATCACCGGCACCTGGCCCCAGATGTTCTTGATCCCCTGCGCGGCCCAGGCATCGGCCAGCTCCGCCATCGTGGACGAGGGCGTGATCGGAAAGATCGCGCAGACCTCGTTCACACGATAGGCGACGTGCGCCGCGGCCGTGTTCCCGTCCATCACGACCGACTTCACCGACATACGGAGACTCCTTCAGTGACGCGCAAGGGGAACTTCTGCCCGCAGGTCCTGGACACGGGGACGCTACGGGCGGACGGTGAAGCGAGACGGTACCCGCGCGGCGGCGTTGTGCTCGACCGGTCCCTCGACTCCGGGCTCTGGCGTCATGTCGATCGCATGACAGGGGCACTGCTCGAAGCACGTGGCGCACCCGGTGCAGAGGTCCAGCTCGACCCGGTAGAACCGGCCCTTCCCCAGCTTGACGATCGCCTGCTCGGGACACGCGGCGTAGCAGTTGTCGCACTCGAAGCAGTTGCCGCAGGAGAGGCAGCGTGTCGCCTCGTAGCGCGCTTCCTTTTCCGAAAGACCGGACACGATCTCGTCGAAGCCGGTGCGCTTCGACACCGGCAGCTCGGCATGCTCGCGACGATCGGCGTCGAGGAAGAGCGTGAGGTTCAGCAGCTCGTACGGCACTCCAGGATGCTGCGGCGGCTTCTCGTACACGACACCACGCAGCGACGCGTCGATGTTCCGCGCCGCCTTTTTGCCATGGCCGACCGCTTCCGTCATCGTCCGAGAGCCGCCGATCATGTCGCCGCCGGCGAAGATGCCGTCGCTCGCGCGCATGTGAGCGTCCACCTCCACGAGGTTGCCGCGACCGATTCGGAGGTCGGAGATCTTCTTCAGGAACTCGACATCGGCATGCTGTCCCACCGCCAGCACCAGCGAATCGGTCTTGAGCGTCTGGAACTGCCCGGTGCCGACGCAGCCGGTGCCGTCGGGCGACATCTCCATCTGCTCGACGACGATCTCGTCCTCGCCGAACTGCTTGACCGTGGACAGCCACTTGACCTTCACGCCTTCGGCGAAGGCCTCCATGGCCTCGTACGGATGCGCCTCCATCTGCGCCTTGTCGAAGCGGAAAATGATCACGGCTTCCTCGGCGCCGAGCCGCTTGGCGATTCGCGCCGCATCCATCGCGGTGTTGCCGCCGCCCACGATGCCGACGATGCGTCCGAGCGCCGGCGCGCGGCCCTTCTCGACGCGCTCCATCAGCGTCACGGCGTCGATGATCTTCCCGCCGTCCATCGCCGGAATGTCGATGTGATTGGCGACCTGCGCGCCGATCGCCAGGAACACGGCGTCGAATCCGCCCGCGGCCTTCTCGGCCAGCACGTCGTTCACTCGTGCGTTGCGCGTGATCGTCACGCCCATCGCCTCGATGCGCGCGATCTCCTGGTCGAGTCCCTCGCGCGGCAGGCGGTACGCGGGAATCCCGTAGTGCATCATGCCGCCGGGCTCGGCGTTGGCGTCGCGGATTTCCACGTCGTGGCCGAAGCGCCGCAAGTGATAGGCGCACGACAGGCCGGCCGGTCCGGCGCCGACGACGAGCACACGCTTACCGGTTCGCGGGCCCGGCGCGATCGTCCATCCCTTGTCGTTGGCGAGATCGCCGAGGAAGCGGTCGAGCGAGTGAATCGAGACGGGCTGATCGAGGAACTGCCGGTTGCAGGCGCTCTCGCACGGGTGATAGCACGCGCGGCCGTGAGTGCTCGGCAGCGGGTTCTCCTCCATGTACTTCCGCCACGCGCCCTCGTAGTCGCCCGCCTGCGCCAGCGCGAGCCATGCCTGAATGTTCTCTCCGGCCGGACAGGCGTGGTTGCACGGCGGAAGGCGGTCGACGTAGACGGGGCGCTGCCATCGACGCGCGCCGGCGCCCTTGCCGATCGTCTCTTTGTAAACCGGCGTCAGATCCTTCGGAACCAGACTCACGGATCCCTCCACCGTCGACGGGGGTTTCTTGCAAGAGGCCGGAAGTGCGAACTCCGTGCCACGAACAGCCACCGCGTAGGTGTCAGGTGCCGCTGAGAATCGGCCGCGGCGTCGAGATTCGCCGTGTCATCGAAGCGATCGGACCGGTTCTGACCCGTGGGTACCGGAGGGCCTCCGGAATAGTGGAGGGCCCTGCGAGCCGATGCAGCGGCGGGAACCGTGTCGCGCGTTCACTGCGTTCCGTACGCGGTGAAGATGTAGTCCTTCTTCGCTACGATCGTGTGGCACGCGTATCCGCAATTCACCACGCCGGTCTTGTTGGAGGCGAGGGTGCCCAAGGCGGGTTGGCTCCCTGGGATGGGCTTGTGGAGCGGGCACGCCCGGATCGCTCGGATTCTTCGGTCGAAGGCGGAAATCGGGCCTGGAGGCAGCTACTGTCCAGCTATGCAGAACCGGGCTCCCGTGATATCGCCCTCCCGGGGCAAAAACAAGGTATACTCTCCGCTCGCTCCTCTGTCAGCCAGCCTGCGTTCATCAGCGCCGACGACCGTCCTCCGGGAACGCGTTGGGGCACCGATCAACCACTTGTCCTGCGAGAGCGCGTTCGGTTCACATTTCAAGGAGATCGGTATGGCAGCACCCATGAACGGCACCATCAAGCGGCTCGTCAGTGACAAGGGCTTCGGTTTCATCCTGGCCGACGACGGGAATGAATACTTCTTTCACAACTCGGCGTGCGCTGGAACGCGCTTCGACGACCTTCGTGAAGGACAAGCCGTCACGTTCGAGCGCGGCCAGGGCCCGAAGGGTCCGCGCGGCGAGAACGTCCGGGTCGTCTAAGACGATCCCTGCTTGAACGGAAGAGGCCCGGGTACCCGCCGGGCCTTTTTCGTGTACGGTGCTGCACCCGGCATAGCCGTGGTAGCGTGTCGCGGCATGACGATCACGCGCCGCGAACTGCTGTCCGGACTCCTCGCCACAAGCGCCGGACTGACCGTGCCACGTCGATCTGCCGCGGCAACTCCGAGTCCCGACCTGCGCGTCGACGCCGGTCGCCTGCGTCAGAGCCTTGAAGCGCTGAGCGAGTTCGGACGCCCCGCCGGCGGGACCTTCGCAGACGGCGTGAGCCGCACCGCCTATTCCGACGCAGACATCGCGGGCCGTCGCTTCGCCATGGACCTGATGCGTGCGGCAGGGCTCGAGCCCCGCATCGACACGGCCGCGAACATCTTCGCGACGCGCGCCGGCACGGATCCCACCCTCAAGCCGATCCTTTTCGGTTCCCACATCGACTCGGTGCCAGGTGGCGGCAACTTCGACGGCGACCTCGGGTCGCTGTCGGCCATCGAGGCGGTGCGGACCCTGCGTGACCACGGCGTGAGCACGCGACACCCGCTGCAGGTGGTCATCTGGTCGAACGAAGAGGGCGGCACGATCGGCAGTCGCGCGGCCGTGGGCGACCTGACGCCGGACGATCTCGGACGCGCTTACAACGGCTTCACGCGCGCTGACGGCATTCGCCGGCTTGGCGGCGACCCGGCGCGCGTCGGCGAAGCGCGCGTGGCGCCTGGGGCCTTCCACTGCTACCTGGAGCTGCACATCGAGCAGGGCGGCAACCTCTTCAAGACCGGCACCCCCGTGGGCGTCGTCGAAGGCATCGTCAGCATCGACGAGTACGACGTGGAGATCCGCGGCTTCGCGAACCACGCGGGCACGACGCCCATGGCCGAACGGCGGAATGCGCTGCTGGCCGCGGCGAAACTCATCGAGGTCGTCCAGGACGTGGTGACGGCCGAGCCTGGGCGGCAGGTGGGAAATGTCGGACGGCTCGAGGTGCTCCCCGGCGCGCGAAACGTCGTGCCAGGCCTCGTGAAGCACTCGCTCGAGCTGCGCGACCTGTCGCCCGAGAAGATTGCGCGCCTCGGGAAAGAGATTCAGCGACGCGCCCAGACGATCGCGCAGGACACCGGCACGACGATCACCATCACGCAGATCGAGCACGACCCGCCGGCGATCGCGACTCCGGAAGTCCAGGCGGCCATCGAGTCGGTCGCCGCGGGCCTGAGCCTGAAGACCACGCGGCTGCCAAGCGGCGCGGGTCACGACGCGCAGAACATGGCGCGGCTCGTGCCAATGGGGATGATCTTCGTCCCGAGCGTGGACGGCATCAGCCATTCGCCGCGGGAGCTGACGCACTGGGAGGACTGCGCCAACGGCGCCAATATGCTCCTCCACGCCGTGCTCCAGATGGACCGCGCCTAGGAGCTCCATTCATGAGCACGTCGTTCGTCCCCTCGTTTGAGGATCTCCAAAAGGACATCGAGCGCCTGTTGAAGAGCCGGGGGCAGGTCGAAAAGAACGAGCGCGGACAGACGGTGTTTCGAGGATATCCGGCCGCGTTGGCCGAGATGTTTCGTCTCTACATGGACCAGGGAGCACTTGCCCCTCTGGTGGCGGAATTACGGAAGTGGAATTGGGAGTGGAGCTACAGCGAGTACATCACGGAGTTGACCTCACGCCTCCAGGAGACGAGAGACTGGCCGCTTCTCAAGGCGCTCTGGACGGCCGTCGTCGCGAAACGCAGAACCAACTACAACAAGACCCGAAAAGCGCAGAAGTCGGTGCCGGACAAGATCCCTGACGAGCTCGTGACGAAAACGCAAGGTCTTCTCCTGGAATCGCTGGAGCGACTTCAGAAGTATGCCGCCGAAGTCGGGCACTCCGCCGAGGTCACAGAGTATCTGGAGATGGCCGCGAGAGTTGAGAAGCGTCAGAAGGCTTGATGGCGCGTTCGATTTTTCACGACTGGGCCGGCGGCGCCGGGCGCGACGTGTGGGTGTTGCGGACCGGGCGAGAACACTTCAGCGATGGCGAAAGCAGCCCCGTCCTGGCGGCGACCCCTCGTCGGAATACCAATGCCCTAAGCTCTGCCGTTCTGCTACACTCCGCGACACCAAGCGATGGCTTCGCAGATGGTCCGCTCGCCCCAGTCTCACGCAGCTCTCTCGGCTCTCATGACGCTGCTCGTCGCGGCGACAGTTCAAGGGGTTGGAGACGAGAAGTCGTCCTATGTCGGGGGAACACCGAAGGACTTTCCCGTCGGCGGTTTCTCCAAACACATTGGAGGCTTCGGCGAGATTCGCCCGATAGAAGGGACCCTCGATGCCGACTCCACATCTGAACTCACATTCGATGCGGGGCGGGATGGCAGACTGGTGATCCCGTACGACCATGTAATGGGGCTGTCGTTTGGGCTCGAACCGCAAGGCATTCCCAAAGGCGGGGTCTTTCTCATCTCCTGGGATCCGCTCGACCAATACACGAAGAACGCTCACTATCTCCTTTCGGTTTCGTACCGTGATCAGACAGGCACCGAACAGGGAGTCGTGTTCGAGCTGGGAAAGAAAACTCTCAAACCGACCTTGGAGCGGTTGGAGGCTCGCACCGGACTCGCGATGCAGTTCGCGGAGTTCGCGGCCTGCCAGGCGTACCAGGCGGCGGATCGGTGTGGTGCTGGAACGCCACGCGAGCTTCGGGGCCTCAGAAAGGTGTTCGTGGATGCCGGTCACAAGGGCGACCACCAGGCACTGATCGTCGCTGAACTCGACAAGGCGCATCTCGACCTGGAATTGCTGCCGGTGCCGGAAGGCGCACAGATTGTGCTGCGCTTCCGCGGCGAGGAGTTCAGTCGGCCGGAGTACTTCCAGATGCTGCAGGGTGGGCGCGGAGAAGTGAACGTGATTCAGGATGGCCGAGCTCGGACGGTCGTCACGTTCTCTGGGACACGCACGAGAGCATTCGGGGCCAAGCCCGCGGCGAAATTCGCCGCAGCGTTCATAGAGGCCTACCGAAGCGGGAATCGTTGACCGAGCCCATAAGCACTGAGCGGTGACAACGTGGGCCCTGGCGGTGCATATTGGAA